>NZ_BPQG01000010.1 GCF_022179125.1 Methylobacterium cerastii | reverse complement strand
ACTTCTGCAGCAGCCTGCTAGGCCACTTGTGGCAACGCCGCCTTAGAAAAATCACGTCGAGCACTGATTTTCACTGCACTCTTTTTACTTCGATGGATGGCCGCCCATTGTCATGAAGGCTGTTTAATCCGAGTTTATGCAAAGATTTCTCATTGGGGAGTCCGTGATACCCTAGGCAAACCCTCCCACCAAGAAAGCTTTTCCATCCGACTTTTTTAGATATCTACATTCGCCACGGCCTCGGATGACGCGCGCCCCCCCGCGGGCGGGGAGTGGCCCGGCTGCACCCCGTCGTGCAGCCGGGAAGCGAAGGCGAAGCCGAAGCGACGGTGAGGGGTTGCCGAAGGACGAGCCTCCTCCGGGCCGGCCCCCTCGCTGTCGGCTGCCGCCTCGCTTCGCCGACGACAAGGTCGGCAAAGCCCTCTCCCCGCACGCGGGGCGAGGGGATGCGCGCGCATCGAATCACCAAAAGCAGGGATGCGTGTGAATCCGGTGGCACCGGATCAGAAGCCGATCAGCAGGATCGCCAGCGCCGCGAGGGCGGCGCCGACCGCCGGGCCGGCGACCGGGATCAGGGCGTAGCCCCAATCCGAGCCGCCCTTGCCGGCGATCGGCAGCACCGCGTGGGCGAGGCGCGGCCCGAGATCGCGGGCGGGGTTGATCGCGTAGCCGGTGGTGCCGCCGAGCGACAGGCCGATGCTCCAGACCACCATGCCGACGAGGTAGGGCGCCAGCCCCGTGGGGATGTTGCCCGAAGCCCCCACCGACCGCGACAGCAGGGCGCTGATGATCAGGATCAGCAGGAAGGTGCCAATGATCTCGCTCGTCCAGTTGGCGGCCGTTTGCCGGATCGCCGGATCGGTGCAGAAGCAGGCCCGCTTCAGGCCCGGATCCTCGGTGACGGCCCAGTGCGGCAGGTAGTGCAGCCACACCACCGTCGCGCCGAGGAAAGCTCCGATCATCTGCGCCGGCACGTAGACTAGGAGCTTGCTCGGATTCCCGGAGGTGATCGCGCCGGCGATCGTCACAGCCGGGTTGAGGTGGGCGTCGGGGCTGCCGGTCGCGGTCGCGACGAAGATGCCGGCCAGCACCGCGAAGGCCCAGCCGGCGGTGATCGCGATCCAGCCTGCGCCTTCCGCCTTGGAGCCGCGCAGCAGCGCGCCGGCCACGACCCCGTTGCCAAGGATGATCAGCACCATCGTGCCGAGAAGCTCGCCCAGGAACGGCGATGTCATGGGGTGTCCTCCGAAAATGTCCGAGACGGGAAGCGGCGAGGCGGCCTCGTCCCAAATCCGGTCGATCCCTTCGGGATGGCGGATTTGGCCGTCGCTCATGCGCCGCGCGGGCTTGCGGATACGGCGTCCGCTTTGATCAAGCGGATGCCGTATCAGTCCTCCTGCTCGTCCCAGTCGAAGGCGCGCTTCACGGCGCGGCCCCAGGCGGCGGTGATGCGTCGGCGCTCGCCCGCATCCATGTTCGGCTCCCAGCGCCGGTCGACGCCCCAGTTGCGCACGAGGTCGTCGGTGCTCTTCCAGTAGCCGGTGGCGAGGCCGGCGGCGTAGGCCGCGCCGAGCGCCGTCGTCTCGGTGACCTTCGGGCGCACCACCGGCACGTCGAGGATGTCGGCCTGGAACTGCATCAGGGTGACGTTGGCGACCATGCCGCCGTCCGAGCGCAGCTCGCGCACGGGGATGCCGGAATCCTTCTCCATCGCCTCCAGCACCTCGTGCGTCTGGAAGGCGGTGGCCTCCAGGCAGGCGCGGGCGATGTGGCCGCGGTTGGCGTAGCGGGTCAACCCGATGATCAGCCCGCGCGCACCCTCGTTCCAGTGCGGCGCGTAGAGGCCCGAGAAGGCGGGCACGAAGTAGACGCCGCCGTTGTCCGCGACCGTTGTGGCGAGGCTCTCGACCTCGGCGCTGTCCTTGATCATGTGCAGGTTGTCGCGCAGCCACTGCACCAGCGCGCCGGTGATCGCGATCGAGCCCTCCAGCGCGTAGACCGCCGGCTTGCCGTCGAGCTTGTAGCCCAGCGTCGTCACGAGGCCGCAGGTGGAGGGCACCGGCGTCTCGCCGGTGTTCATCAGCGCGAAGCAGCCGGTGCCGTAGGTGTTCTTGGCCTCGCCCGGCTGGAAGCAGGTCTGGCCGAACAGGGCCGCCTGCTGGTCGCCGAGGATGCCGGCGATCGGCACGCCGGAAAACGGCACCCGCGTCTCGCCGTAGACCTGCGAGGACGAGACGATCTCGGGCAGCATGGCGCGGGGGATGCCGAAGGCGGCGAGCATGCCGTCGTCCCAGGCCAGCGTCTCGAGGGACATCAGCTGCGTGCGGCTGGCGTTGGTCACGTCGGTGAGGTGGAGGCCGCCGTCCGGGCCGCCGGTCAGGTTCCAGACGAGCCAGGTGTCGATGTTGCCGAACAGCACGTCGCCGGCTTCCGCCTTCTCGCGGGCGCCCTCGACGTGGTCGAGGAGCCAGCGCAGCTTCAGCCCCGAGAAGTAGCTCGCCAGCGGCAGCCCGGTCAGCGCGCGGAAGCGGTCGCGCCCGCCGTCGCGGGCGTATTCGGTCACGAGGCGGTCGTTGCGCGTGTCCTGCCAGACCAGGGCGTTGTGGAGCGGTGCACCCGTGCGCTTGTCCCAGATCAGGGTGGTCTCGCGCTGGTTGGTGATGCCGATCGACAGGAGGTCCTTCGGCGTCAGCCCGGCGCCGTCGAGGGCGTCCTGCATCACCCCTTGCGTGTTGCGCCAGATCTCCATCGGGTCATGCTCGACATGGCCCGGCCGCGGGTAGATCTGCGCGTGCTCGCGCTGCTTGCAGACGATGATGCGCCCCTCGCGGTCGAACACGATGAAGCGGCTGCTGGTGGTGCCCTGGTCGATGGCGCCGACATACTGGGACATGGCTGTCTTCCCTCCCTCGAGGAACGTGGGTCGATCTTGGTCTCGCGGACCGGTCTTCGCGCCGGTTCCGCCGTTCGGGTCTTTCAGGCCGCCTCCGCCTTTCGCGTCAGGTAGGCGGACAGGCGCGCGGCCCCCTCCGGACCGGTGCGCAGGCCGAGCTTCGAGCGGCGCCAGAGGATGTCCTCCGCCGTGCGGACCCATTCGGTCCGGACGAGGTAGTCGACCTCCGCCGCGCTCAAGCCTCCGTCGAAGGCCTCGCCGAGGTCGGCGAGGCTGCGCGCGCCGGCCACGATCGCCCGCGCCTCGGTGCCGTAGGCGCGGGCGAGGCGCTTGGCGGTCTCGGCCGGCAGGAACGGCGCCTCGCGGGCGAAGGCTTTGAGGAACGCGTCGAAATCCGCCTCCGGCATGGCCCCGCCGGGCAGGGTCGCCTCCCCCGTCCAGGCCGGCTCGAGGTTCGGGAAGTAGGCTGCGATCTTCTCGATCGCGTGCTCGGCCAGGCGCCGGTAGGTGGTGATCTTGCCGCCGAACACGGACAGCGCGGGCGCCTGCCCGCCGGCGTCGTCCACGTCGAGCACGTAGTCGCGCGTCACCGCCGAGGCGTTCGCGGCGGCGTCGTCGTAGAGCGGCCGCACCCCCGAATAGCTCCAGACCACGTCCTCCGGCCCGATGGCGCGCGCGAACGAGCGGTTGACGCAGTCGCAGAGGTAGCGCGTCTCGTCCTCCGAGATCCGCACCGGGCCGGGCTCGTCCTCGTAGGGGACATCGGTGGTGCCGATCAGCGTGAAGTCGCGCTCGTAGGGAATCGCGAAGATGATGCGCTTGTCCGGCTGCTGCAGGATGTAGGCCTGGTCGCCCTCGTAAAGTCTGCGCACCACGATGTGGCTGCCCTTGATCAGCCGCACCGCCGCGCGGCTGTTCACGCCGAGCGTGCCGCCCAGCGTCTCGCTGACCCAGGGGCCGGCGGCGTTCACCACCGCCTTCGCCCGGACCGTCTCGGTGCGCCCGGTGACGGCGTCGCGCAGGGTCGCGGTCCAGGTCCCGTCGATGCGGCGCGCCGACTCGACGCCGGTCCGGGTGCGGATCTCGGCGCCGCGCGCCCGCGCATCCATGGCGTTGAGCACCACGAGGCGGCTGTCCTCGACCCAGCAGTCGGAATAGACGAACCCCTTCGTCAGGCGGTCCTGCAACGGCGCGCCCACAGGTGATGTTCGCAAACGAACCATCTTCGAGCCGGGGAGGGTGCGGAGCCGCGCGAGGTGGTCGTACAGGAACAGGCCGACCCGCAGCATCCAGGCCGGGCGCAGGCCCTTGTCGTGCGGCAGCACGAAGCGCAGCGGCCAGATGATGTGCGGCGCCTGCCGCAGCAGGCGCTCGCGCTCGGCCAGGGCCTCCCGCACCAGGCGGAACTCGTAGTATTCGAGGTAGCGCAGCCCGCCGTGGATCAGCTTCGTGCTCGACGACGAGGTGAACTCGGCGAGGTCCCCGCGCTCGCACAGCAGCACCGAGAGGCCGCGGCCCGCCGCGTCGCGGGCGATGCCGGTGCCGTTGATGCCGCCGCCGATGACGAGCAGGTCGTAGGGGGCGCCAGGCGCCCGCACGTTCGAGACCGTCGTCATGGTTCACCTCCCGCCCCGGCCGATGCCGCGTTCGGCAGAATATTGCCTTATCTTAGGATTTTCGCAAGCGAAAATTTTTATGTTCGTTACGGTTCGTCCCGGTCGGCCACCGCGAGGGTGACGCCGTGGCGCTCCATCAGCGCGGCGATCTCGGGCGGCGGGGCGCGGTCGGTGAAGAAGGTGTCGACCTGCTCGAGCCGCCCGACCTCGACCATCGGCCGGCGGGTGAACTTGGTGTGGTCGGCCACGAGGAAGGTCTGGCGCGCATGCGCCAGGATGGTCTGCGTCGCCCGCACCTCCTCGTAGTCGTAGTCGAGGAGGGCGCCGTCGCCGTCGATGCCGCTGATGCCGATCACCGCCACGTCGACGCGGAACTGGCTGAGCGTGTCGCAGGTGAGTTGCCCCAGAACCGCGCCGTCGCGGTTGCGGATGGTGCCGCCGGCCACGACGATGCGGAAGTCGGTCGCCTCCGCCAGCCCGACCGCCACGTTGAGGTTGTTGGTGATGATGCTCAGGTCGTCGTGCCGGACGAGCTCTCGCGCCACCGCCTCCGGCGTGGTGCCGATGTTGAGGAAGACCGAGCAGTGCGACGGGATGCGGCTCGCCGCGAGCCGGCCGATCCGCGTCTTCTCGGACAGGAGCGTGGTGCGGCGGTCGGCGTAGGCGATGTTCTCGACGCTGGAGGGCAGGCCGCCGCCGCCGCGGTAGCGCTCCAGCCGCCCCTCCGCGCTGAGCTCGTTCAGGTCGCGCCGGATGGTCTGGACGGTGACGCCGAACTGGCTCGCCAGGGCTTCGATCGTCACGAACCCGCGCTGGCGGACGGCGACGACGATCGCCGAGCGCCGCGCCTCCACCGTCGACGTGTCGGCGCGCTCGCCCGCCTTCCGCTCGAAACCGCCCCGATCGAGGATACGCGTCATGGCAATTCCGGCCCGGGACATGCTGGTCTCGCAATGCCCGCCGATCCTTCCCGTTCGCCGCCGTCTAAGACGAAGAAGGGAAGGGGGAGGCGGGCGTTCCGACACGAAGTGTATGTGACCGGCCGGGTTTCGCAAACGAAACGCCGCATCATCGTTTGGGATGAGCGCCGACCGTTCGCACCGGACGCGGACGCTGCGTTTCCGGCCCTCGCGCTTGTCTCGACGAAGCGGCGCGCCGATGTTGGCGCGCATCGCCTTCGAAGGGCCATGCGGGAAGCGGTCGCTGTCCGCGCGAATGGGGAGGGACGTCGTCGATGCCGGAGGTCGTCCGGGACGCGCCCGCCGCGGTCGGGTTCTCGCAAAACGCCCCTGACCGCCAAGACCGCGCGGCGCATCGGCGGATGATCGGCCCGCCGCCGCCATTCGGAGAGCGGTCCTGAAAGCGGACCTCTCGGCCGCCGAGGCCCGCCGCATCGCCCTGGCGGCCCAGGGTTTTGCAGCGGGGCGGCGTGAGGGCGCCGTCACCGACGCGCGGATGCGCCGGGAGATCGGCCGCCTCGGCCTGCTCCAGATCGACAGCGTGAACGTGCTGGTGCGCGCCCACTACCTGCCGCTGTTCTCGCGGCTGGGCGCCTACGCGCGCGACCGCCTCGACGCGATGGCCGCCGCCCGGCCGATGCGGTTCTTCGAATACTGGGGCCACGAGGCCTCGCTGCTGCCCATCGACCACCACCCCCTGCTGCGCTGGCGCATGGCCCGCGCCCGCGACGGCCGCGACGTGTGGCGGCGGCTCGAACCCTTCGCCGGAGAGCGGCGCAACGAGGCCGAGGCGGTCCTCGCCCGCATCGCGGCGGACGGGCCGCTGGCCGCCTCGGACCTCGCGGAAACCCGGGCCGGGTCCGGCATGTGGGCGTGGAGCGCGGGCAAGCACGCGCTCGAATGGCTGTTCTGGGCCGGCCTCGTCGCCGCGACGCACCGGCGCGGCAGCTTCGAGCGGGTCTACGACCTGCCCGAGCGGGTGCTCCCCCGCGCCGTGCTCGCGCGCCCGACCCCGACCGGTGCCGACGCCCGGCGGGACCTGATATCGCATGCGGCCCGGGCGCTCGGCGTGGCGACGGCGCAGGACCTGCGCGACTATTACCGCCTCTCGCCGGCCGACGCGGACCGACCGATCGCTGAGCTGGTCGAGGACGGGACGCTCGTGCCGGCCGAGGTTCGCGGCTGGCGCCGCCAAGCCTACCTGCACAGGGATGCGCGCCCCGGCCGCCGGCTCGACGGGGCGGCGCTGCTGTCGCCCTTCGATCCGCTGGTCTGGCACCGCCCGCGCACCGAGCGACTGTTCGGGTTCCGCTACCGCCTCGAGATCTACACGCCCGCCCACAAGCGCGAGCACGGCTACTACGTCCTGCCGTTCCTGATGGACGGCGCCCTCGTCGCCCGCGTGGACCTGAAGGCGGACCGCAAGCGCGGCCGGCTCGTCGTCCAGCGCGTGCACCTGGAACCGGAGGCGCCCCCCGCCACCCTGGAACGCCTGCTGGTGGAACTCCGCCTAATGGCATCGTGGCTCGACCTGCCGAGGCTTGCCGCCGCCCCCGCCGCGGCCGGCACCGGCCTGCCCGTCGCGGACGCCGTCGAGGCCGACCCGCCGGCCGCAGAACCGGTGGAGTGAGGGTCTCGGGGTCGCGCGTTCAGTGGCGGGAAGCGGTGGCGGCGCGCCGGGTCGCCTGGGCCGTCGCGAGGTCGATGGCCAGCGCCAGGACCATCGCGGCCGCGCCGAGGGCGAACAGCAGCGCGTAGTCGCCGCCGGTGTGCGCGAAGACGAAGGACAGCCCGTAGGCGGCGCCCGCCTGGAACAGCGCGAAGGCCACGGTCGCGACGCTCCAGGCCGCCTTCTGCCGTTCCGGGTCGTCGGGGAGGAGTTCGCCGATGCGGCCGAGCATGAGCGGGACGGTTCCGGTGACGAAGGCGCCGACCGTGACGCTGGACAGGACCAGCCAGGGCTCGCCGAGGCCGAGCGCCGGGATCGCGACGGCCCCGGCCTCGACCAGGAAGGCGAGGCGAAGCGCGGTGCCGAAGCCGACCCGGTCGGCCAGGTGCCCGACGAGGATCGGGCCGACCGTCGCACCGAGGCCGAACAGCACCCAGTAATGCGAGCCGGCCTGGATGCCGCGTCCGAGGCCGCGGGCGACGAGGTCGACGAGGAAGAGCATGTGCGGCACCCAGGCCGCCGCGTTGAGCGCGTATTCGGCGTAGAGCGCCCGCAGCGTCGCCCGGCCGGGGCTCCGGGACGGCGCGGACCGCGCCCCCACCCGGGCCGGCGCCGGCGCCTCGGACGGCCAGCACCGCCAGCCGAGGAGCGTGACCAGGGCGGAGAGCGCGCCGAGGCCGAACCAGGCCTGCCGCAGCCCGCCCTGCAGCAGGAGCGGGACCAGCGTCCCCGACGCGGCGACGCCCGCGCCGATGCCCATGAAGATCAGCCCGCCGGCCAGGCCCCGCTTGCCCGGGGGCACGTGCGGCAGCACGGCGGGCGCCGCCAGAACCATCAACGCGCCTCCCGCGAAGCCCGACGCGAAGCGCCAGGCGAAGAACCACGCGACGCTCAAGGGGAAGGCGCAGGCGAAGAACGCCACCGTCGCCAGCCCCATCATGCCTCGGAGGACCGTCGGAACGCGGGTCCGGGCGGCGAGCCGACGCCCGAGGAGGGCGCCCGCGAGATACCCGGCGAGGTTGGCCGCCCCGAGATAGGCCGCGGTCGAGGCCGGAAACCAGCCGCCGTCGATGATCGCCGGAAGCAGGGGCGTGTAGGCGAAGCGTGCGAGGCCGATGCCGACCAGGCTGGCGCAGGAGGCCGACGCGACCGCGCGCCAGGCCCGCCGCCCGTCGGCAGAGGTCGGCAGGGGACCAGGCTGCAGTGACGTCGGCACGGCCATGGGACGAGGCTCCCGCCATCGGGTTGAGAGGGTGCATTCCGCAGGCACGGATGCCGGTCGCGCGCGCAAAACCCTTAGCCGCTGCCGGTCGCGGCGCGAACGGGATCGCGCCTCACGCCGTGGCGAATTCGAGACGAACGCCGCCGGGCATCGTGCACAGGAAATGGTGGGTCTCCGAGCCCTCTCGCATCGGGCCGGGTGCGAACTCGATCGTCGTGCCGGGATGGGCGCCGACCCGCTCGTGGGCCGCAACGAGCGCCGCCCGGTCGGCGACCGTGAGGGCGAGGTGGTGCAGGCCGACGTTGGCGCGCCGGTCGAACGGCACCGCCGTCTCGGGGTCCGCGACCCGCCACAGCGTCACCAGGATCGCGCCGTCGGAGACGAAGACCGCCGGGTAGGACGGCACGCTGTCGGCGACGCGCCATCCGAGCGCCTCGACGAAGAAACGCTCGGCGGCTTCGAGGTCCGGCACGGCGAGGCCGACATGGTGCGCGCCGCGAGTCAACGGGTTCGTCATGCGGGGATTTCCTGAGAGAATTTTCAAGCGGAGTGGATGCCGGCTCGCGTGAAGAACATGCAACCGCACGGCAGGCTAGAGACCTTCCCGGGATCCGGGGATCACGGGAAGGTCTCTCAGGCGCGCCACCTCGGCGCGCAGGTCGGCGGCCTCGGTCAGCAGCGGACGAAGCTCGGCCGCGATCTCGGCGCGGGTGAAGCGCGGCTCGATGTATTGCGGGCAGTTCCAGTCGAACCCCACCACGTCGACGACGAACGCGGAGGCGGCCGGCGGCGCGTCGGGGTGGACGACCTGCGCGACGAGGTCGGGGTCGTCGGCGGCCGCGACGACGCGCGCATGCCCGATCAGCTTGAGCCGGCGCCGGGCGGGGTAGTCCATCGCGAACAGGGCGACGCGGCCGCGCTCGATCACGTTGCCCTGCGAGATGAACTGGCGGTTGCCGGGATAGTCGGCAAAGCCGATCCGGTTCCCGCCCAGCGCCCGGACGAAGCCGGCCGGGCCGCCGCGATGCTGGAGGTAGGGCCAGCCATCGGGGCCGACGCTGGCGAGGTAGACGCTGTCGCGCACCTGCAGGAATTCGTGCTCGCGCTCGGTCAGCGCGTCGCGTTCGTCGGGGGACGCCGCGTCGCGTCGGGCGTAGCTGGCACGCGAGCCGGCTTGCGCCTGGAGCGTGCGCGCCGCCTCGCCGAACAGGGTGTGGAAGTAGGTGTTGGGCATGCATGTGAATGTACGACGTCACGGATTGGCGATAATCCGTCCTGTCGGCAGTTCAGTGTTTCACCGGGAGGAATGATCGTGGACCGCTTCGCGGCGCTGACCACCTTCGTCGCGGTGGCCGAGCGGGGCGGCTTCAAGGTCGCCTCCCGCCACCTCGGCGTCTCGCCGCCCGCGGTGACACGGACGATCGCCGCCCTGGAACGGCATCTTGGCGTGCCGCTGTTCCGGCGCTCGACCCGCAGCGTGGCTTTGACGGAGGAGGGCGCAGCGCTCCTGGAGCGCGCCCGAGAGATCCTGATGCGGCTGCAGGACGCCGAGCACGTCGTGATGGGGCGCCAGACGACGCCGCAGGGCGAACTGCAGATCACCGCGCCGGTGGTCTTCGGCCGCCTGCACGTGCTTCCCGTGGTGGCCGACCTCCTCGCCCGCCACCGGCAGATGTCGGTGCGACTGATGCTCCTCGACCGCAACATCCGCCTCGTCGAGGAGGGGATCGACGTGGCGGTCCGCATCGGCGAGCCCCGCGACAGCAGCCTGCACTCGGTCGCCGTCGGCACGGTGCGGCAGGTCCTCGTCGCCAGCCCGGCCTATTGCGCCGCGCGCGGGCACCCCGCCGACCCGAAGGCGCTCGACCTGCATGACCTCATCGCGGGCGACAACGTCCGGACCGGCTCGCAGTGGCGCTTCGGCCCGCACTCGGTCGGCGTCGCGATCACGCCGCGCCTCACCGTGACCTCGATCGACGCCCAGCTCGCAGCCGCAGCCGCCGGCCTCGGGATCGCGAACGTGCTGAGCTACCAGGCGGCCGAAGGCCTGGCCGCAGGCACCCTGCGCCGCGTGCTGGACGCGCACGCCCCGCCGCCCGTGCCGATCCACCTGCTGTTCGACGCCGGCCGCGCGAACCTGCCGAGCGTCCGCCTGTTCCTCGACGGCATGCGCGCCCGCGCGAAGAGCGGGGCCTGGCAGTGAAGCCGGCTCGCCTGTTCAGAGAAAGAGAGAGAGATTGATCCGCTGGACATCGACGCACGGCGATCGGCCGCTCCGCCGAATGGCGCGGCCACGTCTGAAGGGCGGCTGACGACCGATCGAGAACCGGGCGGCGCTGACCGGTATCCTGTTCGTGCTGCGCTCAGGTCTGCCCTGGGAGATGCTGCCCGCCGAGATATACCGGTCTCTGCATCGTGCACGACGTGCCGCACCTGGAGCTGGAAGATTTCGCCACGACGCATACCGCTGTGGCAGCCGATCAGGACGCCCCAGTACCGCTCGTCGCGTAGGACGTTCGGTCCCGTTCTTTTCCAGCTCCGACGACTTCGAACGCCTGTGAACAAGGGTGCACTCAGCACGGCCACGAGTTCGGCCTGATCCCACATCGGCCGTTCGTCTCGCGCTCTGTGGAGCTTTGCTCGCGTGCGCTTCAGGTTGATGTGCAGACCTTCAAAGATCGATGGGAGGCCCTTGGCGACGACTTCGTTGGTCTGGGCCCAAGGCCAGATGCCTGACAACGCGGCCAAGTGCCGATTGAAGGTCTGCGGCTTCAGTCGATCGATCCCGGGCTTGCCGCTGCAATGCTCGGTCAAGCCACGGATGCCGCGCGTGCGCTGGATATCGCGCCACTCAATGTTCTTGTCGTAGTTGGCCGGCAACGCTAGCAGAGCACGCTTGAACGCAGCTCCATCCGCTGGCCCATAAGCGCTCAGCGGCTTGTCCCCGCAGATCTCGACGAACAGGCGTCCCGTAGACCGGGCATGCCGTTCATTCGACGATTTCCAGTTCCCGCTGTCGACGCGGTCCCGCGCATAAAGCGCCCAACTCTCGCTAAAAAGTTGTCGTGCACCGCGCAGCATCGCGGTCGCTGGTGCTCCGGGCTGGGAGAGCGGAGCAGGTGCGGTCGTGCGATGGGTCGTCGCGTGCCGGGGGTGATGGGGCAGGACGATGTCGCGGAGAAAGGTCAGCTTCTCCTCGGTGATCGTGATGTCGGCGTCGAGCAACGCGCGGCAAAGCGCGTTTGCATGAGGGTATGAGTCGAGGTCGATCTCGTTGCGGGTAGCGAGATCCTTTGCGGTGTCGCGAACGGCGGTAAAATTGTTGAGCGAACGATCGCGTTTCAGGCCGTCCAATCGGCCCTCATAAAGGCTTAGCCACTCGGCCGGGTCATTGAGGGTCCCCTTCGGGGCGTCCGGTGCGGGATCGCTGCTGTCATCTATCTGGTTTTCGGAGGTCGGGCTGTCTGAGGGAGGCAGATCCTCGATTTCCGGATAGTGCCCGATGGTGGCGAGCAGGCCATCGTGCTTGAGAGACTCGGATTCGAGGTACTGCTCCGCGAGCCGGGCGATATCAGTCCGCGTGAGCGACCGGTTGAAACGGACGAGGGTGAACAAGGTCTCTGTCCCATCCCACAGGCGTTGCGCCATCCGACGAGCCTCGCCGGGTGTGGCGTGACCGAGCGAGCGCAGGATCTCACGCTGGCCGAACCGCTGGCGCAGGTCATCGGGGATGATACGACGAAAGAAGACCGTTTGTCGGCGACGTCGGAGGTGGGTGCGGGGCAAGGCAGGGATCCCTGCCGTCCGGACGAGTGGACCTCCCGAGTGGACCTGGACGGAGCGGTCGGCCCGGGCGGGTCCGAAAACAGCCGAGAAATCAACGGTCGGCTGAGAATCCTGAGCTTTTGGCTGGGGCGCCAGGATTCGAACCTGGGAATGGCGGTACCAAAAACCGCTGCCTTACCACTTGGCGACGCCCCACCAGAGGACGGCGCTGTCTAGACGCGGATGCGCGGACAGGCAACTGGTTTGCGCGGGTGGCGGCGGTCGGTGGAGCAGGGCGCGATGGGCGGCGGGGTGGCTTTGGTGACGGGGGCGGGGTCGGGGCTCGGGCGCGTCGTGGCCGTGGCGCTCGGGCGGGCGGGCTATGCGGTCGTGCTCGCCGGGCGGCGGCAGGCGAGCCTGGATGCGGTCGCGGCGGAGATCGATGTGGCGCAGGTCGTCGAGGCGGACGTGACTGACCCCGCGTCCGTGGATCGGCTGTTCGCCCGCGTCGCCGAAGTGCATGGGCGGCTCGATCTGCTGTTCAACAATGCGGGCATCTTCACCCCGGCGGCGTCGATCGAGGCGGTGTCGCTGGCGGATTGGCGCGCCAGCGTCGAGACCAACCTCACCGGTGCCTTCCTGTGCACGCAGGGCGCGTTCCGAATGATGAAGGACCAGGATCCCCGCGGCGGGCGGATCATCAACAACGGCTCGGTCTCCGCCCACGTGCCGCGGCCGCACTCGGCGCCCTACGCGGCCACCAAGCACGCGATCACCGGCTTGACGCGCGCGACCTCCCTCGATGGGCGCCCCTACGACATCGCCTGCGGCCAGATCGACATCGGCAACGCCGCCACCGAGATGACCGACGGCTTCGCCGCAGGCGTGCGCCAGGCCGACGGCTCGATCCGCCAGGAGCCTGTGATGGACGCGTGCCATGTCGCCGAAGCCGTCCTGTACATGGCCGGGCTGCCGCTCACGGCCAACGTCCAGTTCATGACACTGACGGCGACGACGATGCCGTTCATCGGGCGCGGTTGAATCGCGCGTCCCGAAGCTTCGGCGCGCGCGACGACGGGTTTTTGCCAAGCGGCGGCCGGGCGCCTAGAGGATGGCGCGAAGGTCCCGCGCGTCCGCGCGCGGGCCGAACCGAATTCCAAGTGACCGACCCGCGACCCGGGTCCGAGAGCCGTTTTCACGATGCTGATGCAGCCGCAGACCAAGATCGAGGCGAAACCGGCCGCCGACCCGGTGGCGCGGCGGCGCACCTTCGCGATCATCTCGCACCCCGATGCCGGCAAGACCACGCTGACCGAGAAGCTGCTGCTGTTCGGCGGCGCGATCCAGCTCGCGGGCGAGGTCAAGGCCAAGCGCAACCGCGTCTCCACCCGATCGGACTGGATGGGCATCGAGAAGGAGCGCGGCATCTCGGTCGTCACCTCGGTGATGACGTTCGAGTATGGCGACTGCGTCTTCAACCTGCTCGACACGCCGGGCCACGAAGACTTCTCCGAGGACACCTATCGCACGCTGACGGCTGTTGATTCGGCCGTGATGGTGATCGACGCGGCCAAGGGTATCGAGGCGCGCACCCGCAAGCTGTTCGAGGTTTGCCGGCTTCGCGACATCCCGATCGTCACCTTCGTGAACAAGCTCGACCGCGAGGCGCGCGAGCCCTTCGAGCTGCTCGACGAGATCGAGAAGACGCTGGCGCTCGACGTGGCGCCGATCACCTGGCCGATCGGCCGCGGCCGCAACTTCGCCGGCACCTACGAGCTCGGCGGTAACCGGGTCCGCCGGTTTGATGCGGCCGACGACGCCGGGACCGAGTCCGTGGCAGGATTCGCCGACCCGCTGTTCGACCGGCTGCTCACAGAGAACGGCGAGGCCGACGCATGGCGCGAGGAGGTCGAGCTGGCCGAGGGCGGGCTGAAGACCTTCGACCTCGACGCGTTCCGCGAGGGCCATCTCTCGCCGGTGTTCTTCGGCTCGGCCCTGCGCAACTTCGGCGTCCGCGACCTGATCGACGGGCTCGCCCGTTTCGCGCCGCCGCCGCGCGGGCAGGATTGCGACAAGCGCACGGTCGCGCCGACCGAGCCGAAGATGACCGGCTTCGTGTTCAAGATCCAGGCGAACATGGATCCGAACCACCGCGACCGGATCGCTTTCATGCGGGTCTGCTCGGGCCAGCTCCGGCGCGGCATGAAGGCGAAGCTCGTGCGCACCGGAAAGCCGATGTCGCTCTCCGCGCCGCAATTCTTCTTCGCCCAGGACCGCGCCATCGCCGACGAAGCCTTCGCGGGCGACGTGGTCGGCATCCCGAACCACGGAACCCTGCGCATCGGCGATACGCTCACCGAGGGCGAGGACATCGTGTTTCGTGGCGTCCCGAGCTTCGCCCCGGAGCTGCTGCGCCGGATCAAGCTCACCGACGCGATGAAGGCGAAGAAGCTCCGCGAGGCGCTGCAGCAGATGGGCGAGGAGGGCGTGGTCCAAGTCTTCGTGCCGCAGGACGGCTCGGGTGCCATCGTCGGCGTCGTCGGCGCGCTACAGCTCGACGTGCTGAAAGAGCGGCTGCAGGGCGAGTACGGGTTGCCGATCGACTACGACGCGACCCGGTTCTCGGTCTGCCGCTGGGTGTCGTCGGATTCGGAGGTCGAACTCGACAAGTTCGTCGACTCGCACGGCTCGGCGATGGCGAAGGACCTCGACGGGGCGCCGGTCTTCATGGCGACCACTGCCTTCTCGCTCCGCTACGAAGAAGAGCGGTACCCGGCGGTGCGCTTCACCGACATCAAGGACTATCAGAAGCGGCAAGCATGAGGGTCTGAGCCGCTCAGCCTCGCCCTAGAACTTCCCCAGCATCGGGAAATCGACGCTGAGCGTCGATTCCGAGGCCATCGGCGCTTCGCGCTTGCGCGGCTTGCGGTTGAGCACCTGCTTCAGCTTGGTCTTCAGCACCGCCATGTCGAACGGCTTGAGGATGAAGGCGTCGGCGCCGGCCTGGTGGGCGACGTTGATGTCCTCGAAGTCGAACGACGCCTCGGTCAGGATGAAGGGCGTGTTCATCAAGTCGTCGTCGCCGCGGATCTCGCGCAGCAGGGTGAGGCCGTCCATCGGCTCCATGTCGAGGTCGGAGATGACGAGGGCGTACTTGCGCTGCCGCAGGCGCTCGAGCGCCTCGACGCCGCCGGTCACCCCCTCCACGTCCGCGAATCCGATGCGGTTCATCAGCATCACGATGAGACGGAGGAGCTTCTCCTGGTCGTCGACGATGAGGATCGGTGGCGTGTCGGTCATGACATCGTCTGCGACATGGATCCGGGAGGGAGTCGGGGATCGGACGGTCAGCTTGAGCCCGAGGTATGAAAAAACTGCTTCGCGGCACCGCGTGCGCCGAATCCGACAGTCTTGATCCCGATCAGATGAAGAGGTGGTCGATGCCCTGCTTCGACATCTCTTCGGTCTGCAGTGCGAGCGACAGCGCGTGGATCGCGCTCGCCCTGGGCGTGCCGCGCTGGAACATCGGCATCAGGTTCGCCTTGGCGAAGTGCACGTCGTTCGTGGGCGAGCGAATGCTGCTCCGGCACGAATTGACGAACTCGCGCTTGGTGATCTCGCGCCACTCGCAGATCTGCACGTCGCGGTGGCGGTCGTCGGCGAGGATGCGGTTGAAGGTCTCGTGCACCGAGGTACGCTCGCCCTCGATCACCTGGGCGGCGAAGGTCTGCTCGACCAGCAGGAAGCTGGTGATCACCGAAAACTCGTTTTTCTTCTGCGCATGCCGCGTGATCTCGCCGACTTGGCCGGCGCGGATCTGGACATCCGACGACAGGGCCAGCCGCGAGAAGTAGATCAGGTGGACGAGGCTGGTTCGCTTGGCACGCATGGGGACTCCCGTCCGGAGGACGCCGTCCCGTTCTAGCCTGTCGCCGATAAGGGCCGGTAAACGCTGCCCACCCGGCAGAAGATGCCGGGGAGGACACGTCGCGGCGGTGCGTTCCTGCCGGGTTCGGCGGTCCGCATCAAATGAAAACAACGACTTGGCCGTGGCACGCCGGTTGCGGATCGACACCCGATCGGGCGAGTGCCGTTTGGGCGCCGCCTTCCCGGGAAAGACGGCGCGTCATGGACATCTTCACCGCGTTGCAGACGGCGGTCTCGGGCCTCAAGGCCCAGTCCTACGCCATCGACAACATCTCCGGGAACATCGCGAACTCGCAGACCACCGGGTACAAGCGCATCGACACCAGCTTCGTCGACCTGCTGGCCGAGCAGACGCCGAAGCACGAGGTCGCCGGCACGGTGCTGGCGCAGTCGCAGATGACCAACAGCATCCAGGGCAACATCGCCTCGTCCAGCGTCACGACCAACATGGCCATCAACGGGGACGGCTTCTTCACGGTGATGGCCAAGACCGGCGACGCCAACGGGCAGACCAGCTTCTCCGGCACACCGGTCTACACCCGCCGCGGCGACTTCGCCCCCGACAAGGACGGCTACCTCGTCAACGGCGCCGGCAGCTACCTCCAGGGCCAGAACTACGATGCGGCGACGGGGCAGGTGTCGAGCACCGGCCCGATCAAGATCGCCAATCAGACGCTGGCGGCCAAGCCGACCACCACGATCACCTACGGCGCCAACCTGCCGGCGGCGCCGGCGACGGCTAACTCATCGACCACCAAAAGCTCGCTCTACGCACCGACCGACACCAGCGTGCTCGTCACCGACACCAACGGTGCCGCGACCGCGGGCAAGAAGGTCCTCGCCGCGAACGCGCAGGACTTTGTGAACAGCAGCATCGCGGGGCCGGCGCTCACCGCCTACACCACCACCGGCGCGCCGGTCGCGGTCAACACGCGCTGGGCGAAGATCCAGGATGCCACCACCGCGAATGCGAGCGCGACGCCGCCGACGGTGGACCAGCCGGCGATCTGGAACCTGTTCTACGCCTCCGACAGCTCCGTCGCCCTGAACAAGAGCGACTGGGTGAACGCCGGCACAGGCTTCACCTTCGACGGCAGCGGCCAGCTGGTGCAGCCGTCCGGCGGCAAGGCGACCATCACCGACCTGACGGTGAACGGGACCAACCTCGGGAGCGTCGGCCTCGCCTTCGACAAGACCACGCTGACCCAATACGCAGCCTCGTCCGGCGCGGTGACGACGAACGCGCTCACGCAGGACGGATACGCCTCCGGGACCCTGAACTCCGTCGCGGTCGGGAGCGACGGCAGCATCATGGGGGCGTTCTCGAACGGGTCTTCGGTGAAGCTCGCCTCGGTCGGGGTCGCCCGCTTCATCAATCCGGACGGGCTGAAGCCGCTGTCGAACGGCACCTACGCGCAGACGCTCGATTCCGGCGTGCCGCTCGCAGGGCTCGACGGCTCGGCAGTGGTCGGCGCCAGCAACGAATCGTCGAACACCGACATTGCGAGTGAATTCTCGAAGATGATCGTTACCCAGCAGGCGTATTCCGCCAACACGAAGGTGATGTCGACCGCGCAGACGATGATGTCCGACCTGCTCAACATCATTCGCTGAGGACCGGCCGTCCCCGCGCGGCAGTTGAGAGAGGATCGTCGGCGACATGCCCCTGAACGCGCTCCAGACGGCCACGGCGGGCCTGAAGGCGACCCAGACCGCCATGGGTCTGGTTTCGCAGAACGTCGCCAACGCGGGCACCGCCGGCTACGTCAAGCGGACGATCGCGACGGTCTCGTCGGGCCCGGGCAATTCGGGCGTCTCCGTCGGCACGATCACCCGGAGCTTCGACGCGGCCGCGCTGAAACAGCTTCGCCTCGAGACCGCCGGCTCCGCCTACACCAGCACCAAGGCCGACATCACCGGCCAGGTCGGCGCGCTGTTCGGCACGCCCGGCAGCACGACCGCACTCGACGGCCTCGTCAACAGCTTCACCGGCTCGCTGCAGAACCTCGCCGCGAACCCGACCTCGGCCGCCGCCCGAAGCACCGTGCTCAGCACCGCCTCGAACCTCGCCAACAACATCAACGGCATCGCAAACAGCGTCCAGGCCCTGCGCACCGGGATCGAGTCCAGCCTCGGCAGCCAGACCGCCAGCGCGAGTTCGCTCCTCGGCGGCATCGCCGCGCTCAACGTCAAGATCCAGTCGACCACCGACGACCTGACGCTCGCCGACCTCAAGGATCAGCGCGACCAAAAGGTCACCGAGCTGTCCGGCTACCTTGACGTCCAGACCGCAGAGCAGCGCGACGGCACCCTCTCGATCACCACCAGCTCCGGCGTAAACCTCGTCACCGGCGGCACGGCGGCGACGCTCGGCTTCGACGGGCGCACCACCCTCGGCGCGAATTCGACCTATTCGACCGATCCCGACCAGCGCAGCGTCGGCACCATTACGGCGACGACGCCGGGCGGCGGCAAGATCGACCTCGGCGCGCCGGGCGTGCTGCGTTCGGGTTCGATCGCAGCCAACCTCGAATTGCGCGATACCACACTGCCCCAGGTGCAGCGCCAGCTCGACGACCTCGCGGGCGGGATGGCGAGCGCACTCACGGACACGAGCACGAGCGGGACGGTGAGCGGTTCCGGCTCGACCACGGACCTGTCCGGCATGCAGTCCGGCAACACGCTGACGCTCGCGGTGACGGCTGCCGACGGGTCGACGCGGAACATCATCCTCGTCGCCTCTCAGGGCGCCACGAAGTCGGTCGACCCGAGCCAGACAGACGACGGCACGGCGCTCGCCCAGACCTTCGACATCTCCGGCGGTCCGACGACCTACAAGGCCAAGATCCAGGAGGCGCTCGACGGCTTGGCCGCACGCGCGAGCGCACAGGGGCTGAAGAACGTACCGTCCCTCACTGCGAACGGCACCGGCGCCAACGTAACGGTGACCGGAGGAGGCACGTCCAAAGTGGTCGCCGCCACGGCGACGAAGACCGTGCCGACGAGCGCTACCGACTTCGCCTCCGCCTACCCGCAGGTTGCGCTGTTCGTCGACGGGTCGAACAAGGGCCTGTTCACCGGATCGTTCGATGCCGGCTCGCAGCTCACAGGCTTCGCGCAGCGCATCACGGTCAATCCGGCGCTGAGCGCCAACACCGCGGTGCTGACCGCGCAGGGCGCCACCAACACCGGGACCGGCGCCACGCGGGCGCAGTTCGCTTTCGACGCGCTGACGACCGCCCAGCAGACATTCTCGTCGTCGAGCGGGATCGGCGGCGTCGCCGCGCCTTATAAAACCAGCGTGACCACGTTCGCGCAGGACGTCATCGCCGCGCAGGGGGCGGCGGCGGCCAACGCCGCGAACCTCGATGCCGGGCAGAGCGTGGCCCTGTCCACCGCGCAAGGGCGGTTCGCCAAGAGCGCCGGCGTCAACGTGGACGAGGAGATGTCGAACCTCATCGCCCTGCAGACGGCGTATTCCGCCAACGCCCGCGTGCTCACCGCCGCCCGCGACATGCTCGACACCCTCCTGCGGATCTGAGGGACACCATGACCACGATCAGCCCCTTCGCCGCCGGCACCTACGTCAACACGCGCTCGACTTCGCAGTTGCTGTCGCTGAAGGGCCAGCTCGACACCCTCTCGACGCAGCTCTCCACCGGCCGCACCGCCGAGACCTACGCCGGCCTCGGCGCCGGGCGCAGCACCAGCCTGACGGCGCGCGGGACCCTGAGCGCGTTGGACGGCTACGATGCCGGCATCGCCAGCGCGCAGACGCGTGTCACCCTCGCCTCCACCAGCCTCCAGCAGATCGCCAAGCTGACGGCCGACCTGCGCGGCGGCATCGCCTCGAACCTGCAGCCGGCGACCGGCACCACCGTCACGCCGCAGCTGGCGCAAGCCAACCTCGACGGTGCGCTCGATGCGCTGAACCAGAACGCGGCCGGGCAATACCTGTTCGGCGGCCGTGCCACCGACGCGGCTCCGGTGAAGTCGACGGACGTTATCCTGAACGGCGACAAGACCACGACTCCACCGCAGGACGGCCTCGTCACGCTGGTCGCCGAGCAGAAGGCGGCCGACCTCGGGACCGGCGGACTCGGGCGCCTCCAGCTCGGGGCCGTCAGCGCCGGAAACGCGTTCCAGCTGTCCGAGGATCAAGGCGACGCGACCGGCGAGACCCGCGCGAACTTCGGGTTCCGAATCGCCGGGAAGCCGGCGACCACCGGGGCCATCACCGCGACGGTCGATCCGGCGCATACGGGCCTGCCGGCGACGGTGACGGGGCTCGACCATGCGCCAATGGCCGGCGAGAGCTTTCGCGTCACGGTCAACCTCGCCGACGGCAGCCAGAAATCCTACGACCTCACGGCGAGCAGCACCGTGCCAGCGGGCTCGACCACCGCGTTCGGCGTCTTCGCCACCCCGGCCGCTGCGGCGGCCGGGCTGAACGCGTTTGCGATTGCACAGGGCGGCACCGTCGCCAGCGTTCAGAGCGGCAACACGCCGGCCCTGAATGCGACCTTCGGCAACGGCACCTATGCCGCCTACGACATCGGCCTCTCGGGCCAGCCGGCGGCCGGCGACAGCATCACGGTCCAGCTCGCGCTCCACGACGGCAGCACGACCAGCGTAACGCTGACCGCGGGCGCGAGCGTCTCCACCGGCTCGACCACCACCTTCGCCATCGGTGCTGACGTCGCCACGACGACAGCCAACCTCAAGGCCGCACTCGGCACCGCGCTGGCTGCCGCCGCCGCCGGCCCGCTCTCGGCGAGTTCGACCACGCGGGCTTCGGAGGACTTCTTCTCCGCCTCGAACGCGTCCGGCCAGGCTCCGAAGCGCATCGACACGACCGGCGCGACGCCGACCTACAAGGATGCGGCCTCGACCAGCACCGTGATCTGGTATCAGGGCGACGCCGCGAACACCGACCCCCGCGCCACCGCCTCGATCCGCGCCGGGGCGAACCTCGACGTCGCGATCGGCGCGCGGGCCAACGAGGTGCCGATCCAGAAGGCGCTCGCGGGCTTTGCCGCGCTCGCCGTCGACGGCCTCGCCGACCCCAAGGCCACCACCACCCCCGGCCGGCTCGCTGCCTTGAGCAGCAAGACCTACGATCTCCTGGGCAAGGCGTCGAACGATCCGAGCCTGGTGGCGATCGCCACCGATTTCGGCCTCGCCGCCAGCACGTTGACCTCGGCGAAGTCGCAGAACGCCGCCACCCGGCTGACGTTGCAGAACGTCGTCGACGGCGTCGAGAGCGCGCCGATCCAGGAGGTGGCCGCCAAGCTGCTCGAGGTCCAGAACCGGCTTCAGGCGAGCTACCAGATCACCTCGTCGCTCTCGAAGCTGTCGCTCGTGAACTACATGAGCTGACGCGGTCGCGAACCGGATCGCTGGAAGGATTGATCGACGCCGAGCCGCCGGCCTATCGTGGTGCGAAGGGCCGCGCCCCGCTGCCCGGCGCGGCCCTTTGTGAGCTGCGAACCGCCGGGGACGACATGTCAGAGCAGCACCGGTCGTCGACGAGAACGGGCACCTTCGCCGGACCGTGGCGCGTCGGACTGCTCCTGTTCGGCATGCTTTCGCTGTCGCCCTGCGAGGCCCGCGATCTGGAGAAGGCGCCGGCGCGGGAGACCGCGCAGCCTTGTCCGGGATACGGCGCCGGCTTCGTGCGGACGCCGGTCGGTTCGACCTGCGTGCGGGTGTCGGGTCGGGTCCGCGCCGGCGCCGACCTCGCCATCGGCCGAGACGTGACCACGGCGCCGACGGCGGCCGGGCGCTTCGCGATCGACGCCCGCACCGAGTCCGATCTCGGCCCGGTGCGGACTTATGTCCGGATCGGCAACGGGCGCCGGTGACGCGTCTACAGGTTGCGTGAGAACGTCAGCGGCCCGCTGGCCGTGCCGCGGCCGTAAGGGGAGGGCGCCCGCGACGGTTGGCCGTAGACGCTCGGCGCGCTGGCCCGGCCGAGGTCGGCCGCGAGCGACTTGATCAACCCCTCGGACACCGTCCGCGCCGTGCCGAGCACCGCTTGGTTGGCCTCCACGGCCTGCGTGAAGCGGCGGTGGGCGCCCTTCAGCAGCTCGACGCCGGCCGGCGCGAAGCGCGCGAGCGCGACCGCGTTGGCCTTGGCCACCTCGAGCCCCTGGAGGTAGGCCCCGGCGAGCGCCGCCTTGGCCTCGGCCTCCGCGAGGCCCTCGCGCAGGCGCCCGACGCGGACATGGCCGGTCTCGGCCGCGAGCACCGCCTCCAGCGCCTGCATGGTCGACATCACCGCGCCGACCAGCGCGTCGGCACCGGCGCGGTCGGCGACCCGGAAGGAGGGATCAAGCTGCACGGCCGGCCCCCGCGACGGCGCCGGCGCCGCCCTGCATCTTCATCATCTCGGAGAACACCTGGTTGGCGATGCCGACGCCGCCGCTCTTCATGATCTGGCCGGCATATTCCTTGGTCAGCATCGAGCGGTAGACGCCGCCGCCGGTGCCGTTCTCGCCGAGCGGGCCGTCGGTCCCCTCCGACTGGGTCAGCCGGTCGAGAGACGATTCGAGGAACATCGACTCGAAGTCGTTGGCGGTCTTGCGGGCCTTCTTGGAAGCCGCCTCCGTCGAGGCCTGCGCCGTCTTCGAGGCGGTTTCGGCGATGGCGCCGGTGATGGCTTTGCCGACGCCGACGGCGGCGGAGACCGCGAAGGTTGCGAGTGGCAGCATGGTCTAGGTTCTCCGGTTCGGGTGGACGTAGGTCATCACATCAGCTCGATGTCGGCCTGCAGCGCGCCCGCGGCCTTGATCGCCTGCAGGATCGAGATCAGGTCGCGGGGACCGACGCCGAGGGCGTTGAGGCCGTCGACGAGGTCGCGCAGCGTCACGCCCTCCTTGACCAGGGCGAGCTTGTTGCCGTCCCCGGTGTCGACCTTGACGCCGGTGCGAGGCACCACTGCCGTGCGGCCGTTCGAGAGTGGGGCAGGCTGGCTCACCTGCGGCTGCTCGGTGATGGTGACGGTGAGGTTGCCCTGGGCGATCGCCACCGTGGAGACGCGCACGTCGCGGCCCATGACGATGATGCCGGATCGCTCGTCGACCACGACCCGCGCGGTCTGGTCCGGCTCGACCTTGAGCTGCTCGATCTCGGTGATGAGCCGGATCATGTTGCCGTTGTACTTGGCCGGGATCTGGATCGTGACCGTGGCCGGATCGGTCGGCTCGGCGGTGTCCGAGCCCATGAAGTCGTTGATCGCGGCCGCGATCCGCTTCGAGGTGGTGAAGTCGGGGTTACGCAGCGACAGGCGCAGGGAGCGCGCGTCGGTAAGCTTGAACGCGATCTCACGCTCGATGTTGGCGCCGTTGGCGATGCGCCCGTTGGTGGGGACGCCGCGGGTGATCTTGGCGGCGTCGCCCTCCGCCGAGAAGCCGGCGATGGCGACCGAGCCCTGCGCTAGGGCATACACCTCGCCGTCGGCGCCGAGCAGCGGCGTGACGAGGAGGGTGCCACCCTGCAGGGACTTCGCGTCGCCGAGCGACGAGACCGTGACGTCGATGCGCGTGCCCTGTGCTGCGAAGGGCGGCAGGCTCGCCGTGACCATCACTGCGGCGAGGTTCTGCGTGCGCATGGTGGCGCCGCGGGTGTTG
This sequence comes from Methylobacterium cerastii, assembly GCF_022179125.1. GTDB lineage: Bacteria > Pseudomonadota > Alphaproteobacteria > Rhizobiales > Beijerinckiaceae > Methylobacterium > Methylobacterium cerastii. Next base: position 62,429 of record NZ_BPQG01000010.1, on the reverse strand, counting down.
ACGCCGAGGCGCTCCAGCATCGCCTGCAGCGACTGCTTGGTGAAGGGGATGTTGTTGAGGGTGTCGCCGGTGCCGTTGAGGCCGACGACGATGCCGTAGCCGACGAGCTGGTTGGCGCGCACGCCCTCGATCTGCGCGAGATCCTTCACCCGCGACAGCGCCATCGCCGAGCTGCCGCCGAGCACGAGCAGGGCGACCGCCAGGACGAGGCGCAGGATTTCGCGGATCTGGGCGTGGCGCTTGGGCATGCCGGGCTTCGTTGGAGTTGCGGACATCCGGTATCCTGCCAGCGCCGTGCCACCTCCGCGGAAAATCTAAGCCATTGATATGATACGATTTTCTGAGAACGAAGCCTGGCCTGGGGCGCTCGCGTCCCTCGCGTTTCCTGCCGACCCGGCAGGTTCTGCCGAGGCATTTACCCGGCGTTAACCCTGCTGACCGGAAGGTCGAGTCGGGCGCTACCGGCCCACAGGAATCAACGAAGCGATGCGCGTCGAGAACCGTCCGGGGGCCGTGGGGACGACCTCCGTCGGGGGCACGCGCAAGGGCGAATCCGGTCCGAGCTTCCAGGTCGGCGCCGGGCCGGGCGCGCAACGCAGCGCCGGCACGGGCGCCACGGCCACGCTTGCCGGCCTCGACGCGATGTTGATGCTGCAGGGCCAGCCCGACACCCCACACGAGCGCCGCCGCCGTTCGGCCAGGCGGGGCCACGACCTGCTCGACGGGCTCGACCGGCTCAAGGCCTCGCTCCTGTCCGGCCGGGTCGCGACCCACGAACTCCTTACCATTGCCGGCCGCCTCTCCGAACGCGCCGAGTCCTGCGGCGACCCGCGCCTCGACGGGCTGATCGCCGACATCGAACTGCGCGCGGCCGTCGAGCTCGCCAAGGTCGAAGCCGCACGCGGCGCCTGAACGCCGCGCAGGGTTGACCGCACGGTGCACCCATGGCTCATACCGTCGCTGGCACCCCTGACTCCGTAGCTCAGCTGGATAGAGCAGCCGCCTTCTAAGCGGCAGGTCGAAGGTTCGAGCCCTTCCGGGGTCGCCACGCCAACCTGCTCACCAGCGACCGCGTCCCGGCGCTCACACTGACCCGACCTCTTCGAGATCGAGCGTCAGGGTGGCGCGCAAAACGACCTTGCCGTTCTGGTCCCGGACGATCGCGAGGTAGTCCTGGCGGTCGGTGACCGCATCGAGTAGTTGCGCCACCCGCCGCATCACCTGGACCAACCTGGCTTGCGCCGCCGTGATGTCGGGCAGGTCGAAGCCCTGGGTGTCGCGAACGAAATTCGTTCCATCGTGAAGGTCGATGTAGAACAGCGGCATCCGACGCACCTACCGTGGGAACCGCCTGCTACGTACACCGAGGGGGGGGGTTGCGAGGTACGGCTACGTAGTCGCAGGTTGCATCATAGGCTTCGCTCGACGCGTTCCTCGATCTCGAACAGAGAGAGCGCGACTTGCCGCGGTGGACGCTCGCGAATGCCGCCGGTCGGTCGGCTTCTGCACCGGCGTTCGCGACACCATCCCGCAACAAATCTCTTGAACTTTCGAAGGGCGCTTTCGTGAGCTTCCGCGTTCTTCAGGCCGAAGGGCCGCGTTTCGCGTGCTCGGGGGTAGCAGGCCTAATGGGTTTTGGCGCGATGACGGATGCACGCCTCGACGAGGCTCGAGCCCGACTGCTCACCGTTTCCGACATGCCCGGCTTGGTTGTGGCCCTGCGCGAGACGGCGCGTTCTATCGCGGAGTCCGACGGGATCGCCGTGGTGCTGCGGGACGGCGACTTCTGCCACTACGTCGCCGAGGACGCGATCCGCCCGCTCTGGCGCGGGCGTCGGTTCCGCCTGGAGGCGTGCATCTCCGGTTGGGTGATGCTGAATCGGCAGATGGCGGTCATCCACGACATCGAAGCAGATACTCGCCTTCCTGTCGCGGCGTACCAGTCCGCCTCGATGCGCAGCCTCGTAATGATGCCGATCGGCTCGCCGGAGCCCTCGGCCGCGCTCGGCGCCTACTGGAGCGCCTGGGTCGAACTCGACGACGGCACGGTCGGACGCCTGCAGGCCTTGGCCGACATGGCGACCGAGACCATGGTGCGGCTGCAGGCGGCCGACTACGCCGTCGTCCCCCGCGAGCCGGCGCTCAGCGCTTGAGCGCGGCGCCTAAGATCGAATCCGGTCTCGTGCCGGAACGTCGCATCCTACCCTGGGTTGGTCGAAGCGTGCATCACGCCAACCACTAGGGAGAAACGCCATGAAAGCGCTCACGCTCGCCCTCGCCGGAACGCTGCTCCTCGGATCGGTCGCCCTTGCCGCCGAGGGTGGTTCGGGCACCACCAAATCCGGCACCATGAACAGCACAGGCCCGAACGATGCCGGCGCGGGCTCGTCCTCGGGCGCGGCAGGCAGCGGGCCGACCACCGGCGACAAGAGCCGCTCCGGCACGTCCAACAGCACCGGCGCCAACGATGCCGGCGCCGGCTCGACGCCGGGCGCATCCGGCAAGGGCACCAGCGCGCCCACCCGCTGAGAGCGGGTTCGCCCCGTGGGATCGGTCGGCCGGCCGACCGATCCCTAATGCAAAAGGACTTTTGCGAGGCCGAACCTCGGCGCCGCCGGAGGCGGCACACGGAGCATTGGAGTGCCGAACAGGCTCCGTAATCGCGATTCCCATTGATCGACACGGACGCGTCTTCCGGACAACGCCTGGAAAACCGAAACCATCGCGCTCCCCGATCGCCGACGAGGCGATACAATGTCGTGTGTACGGAACCGTCCGACGGGGAACGCTCCCTGACATACGACGTTCTAGCGGGGAAACGCGGCTGTTCGCGCCCGGGTTCTCTCAGCATGCCTACGCCTTCCCCCGGTCCCCGCAGCGCGTCGTCGGAGGACGGGTCGGTCGTCTGGATGCTGATGCTGGGTTCGGCGCTGATCGCCCTCGTGGCGGCGCAGACGCGGAAGGGCATGCCGGAGGCGACTGCCACCGCGGATCCAGCTTTCGAGCCGCGGCCGCAGCAGCGGGTCGCGCCGAACGGGCAGGCCGGCGCCCGGTCGCATTCCGGCCGGTCGGCGCAGCGCGTCGCCGACACCCAGCCCGAGCGCGGTCGGGCCGCCACCGATCCCACCCAGATCACGGCCGCCGGCTGGAAGGACGTCGCGGTTCGCACGTTCCTCGAGTTCAACAAGGACCGCGTGCTGTCGGTCGCCGCAGGCGTCACCTTCTACACCCTGCTGTCGCTGTTTCCGGCGGTGGCGGCGCTCGTCTCCTGCTACGGGCTCTTCGCCGACGTGAACGTCATCAACGATCACCTCGCCAGCTTGCAGGGCGTGCTACCCTCGGGTGCGATCGAGATCATCGGCGACCAGGTCAAGCGGATCGCCGCCAAGGGCGGCGGCACCCTCGGGTTGACGTTCTTCACCAGCCTTGTGCTGTCGTTGTGGAGCGCGAACGCCGCGATGAAGGCGATGTTCGACGCGCTGAACGTCGTCTACGAGGAGCAGGAGAAGCGCAGCTTCGTCATGCTGAACCTGCGCTCGCTCACCTTCACCGTCGGCGCCCTGGTGTTCACGATCTTCGCGCTCGGCTCGATCGTGGTGCTGCCGGTGGTGTTCAACTTCATCGGTCTCAGCGAGGGTGCCTGGTATGTCGCGGCCCTGCGCTGGCCTGCGCTGGTGGTCGTGCTGCTCGGCGGCCTGTCGCTGCTCTATCGCTACGGCCCGAGCCGCGAGCGCGCCCGCTGGCGTTGGGTCGGGGTCGGCAGCGTCGTGGCGGGCCTGCTCTGGCTCGTGGCCTCGCTGCTATTCTCCTGGTACGTCTCCAGCTTCGGCAATTACAACGAGACCTACGGCTCGCTGGGCGCCGTGATCGGCTTCATGACCTGGATCTGGATCTCCTCCACGATCGTGCTGCTCGGCGGCGAGATCAACGCCGAGATCGAGCATCAGACCGGTCAGGACACCACCACGGGACCCGCCCTGCCGCTCGGCGAGCGCGAGGCGCGCATGGCCGACACCGTCGGCGCGGCGGCGTGACCGGCTCGCAGGCGCGGCCGCCCGGCCCCATATCGCGCCGACATCCACAAGCGGAGGATACGATGAGCGGATCGGATACGATGTCGGCGCCGGAGGCCCGGAGCAAGGCCGAGTGGAAGGCGGCGCTCACGCCCGAGCAGTACCGGGTGCTGCGCGAGCACGGCACCGAGCGCGCCGGCACGAGTTGCCTGCTCGCGGAAAAGCGCCCGGGCACCTTCACCTGCGCCGGATGCGGCACGCCTCTCTTCGTCAACGAGACCAAGTTCGAATCCGGAACCGGCTGGCCGAGCTTCTTCGAGCCGCTCCCCGGCGCAGTCGAGACGCAGGTCGATCGCAGCCACTGGATGGTTCGCACCGAGGCGCATTGCGCCCGCTGCAAGGGGCATCTCGGCCACGTCTTCGACGACGGCCCGGCGCCGACGGGCCTCCGTTACTGCATGAACGGAACATCCCTCGCGTTCACGCCGAAGGAGCCGGCCTCGGGAACGGTCTGAGGTAGGATAACAAGCGTCATCCAAGGTCTTGCGGCGTCGCGGTCTTGATTTCGTCGGCTTTTTGCTTAGTCCCTAAGCGGATCGACGGGCGGCGAAGGCCCTTTCCTTGGCGGACGACAGGCACGCGCCGGCGGGATCGACGCGCGGGACGGCCAAGCGTTTTAACGCTTCGCCCGGCCTCCCCTGCGGTCTTCGCCGCACGAAGCAGTACGGGCGGCATCTCCGGCGGTCGCCGGAGCGTCCTTGAGCAGAGGTTGAGTATGAGCGTCGTCCGGCGGTTTCTCGTGGCACCGGCCCTGGTGCGTCTGATCCGCAAGGAGCGCGGCGGCGGCCGGATCACCGAAGGCTACTTTGCACCCCAGGGCGGGCGGACCTCGTTCGTCCGGGTCGACGGGCAGCAATGCCACCTCGTCCTGGTGACCAAGGATGCACAGGGTGCGGCCGCCGAGGAGCGGACCGACGTTCCCCGCGCCCACGGCGACGCGCTGCTCGACGTCTGCTCCGGCAAGGCCGCCTACGACCGCACCGCGGTGTCGCTCGGCGCGAAGGAGGCGATCATCGACCGCTACGTCAGCCCGGGCAGCCTCGATCTGGTCAGCGTGAGCTTCGACGAGCCCGGCGAGGCCGCGGCCTTCAGCGCCCCGGCTTGGTTCGGCCGTGACGTGACGGACGACGCCACGTTCGATCGCCAAGCGCTGGCGCTCCAGGGCATTCCGTCCACGGGCGAGATCGGCCTGAGCAACGCGGCGCTCGACGCCGTCCTCGATCTGATCGAGCCCCGCTTCGGCTTCGGCCGCTACGGCGCGAATGCGCGGACCGGCGACAAGCCGGCCGAGAAGGACGGCGTCGTCGACGCGCTGCGGCGGATCGCGGGTTCCGGCGCGCCGGCTGTAGCAGCGGCAGTTGCCGCCGCGCCCGTCGTCGAGGCGCCGCCCACTCCCGAGCCCGCGGCCCCGGAGCCGGTCGCGTCCGAACCCGAGCCCGCCCCGGCGCCGGCACATGTCGCGTCGGCCGAGCCTGAGCACGCCGCCGAGGCCCAGCCGCAGGACGCGCGGATCGACGACGTGATCGAGAGCCTGTCGCAGGCACTCGGCGCGGCGATCCAGCAGCCGCCGCAGGAGCCCGCGGGCGACGATCCGGCCTCAACCTTCGAGCGCTGGACCGTCCGTCCCCGTCGGAATCAGCAGACCTGAGCGATAGACCGCTTTTACACTGATCGTTCGACGTCCGAGGACCGTCGCCGCAGCTGCGGCGGCGGTCTTCGCCGTTCGGGGCCGCCGCTACGGGTCAGCGACGGATGACGACGCTCGCCCCGCCGTAGCTCCTGGCCAGGCTGAACAGGCGGCTGGCATGGCCGGGCGCCAGGCGGACGCAGCCGTGGCTGGCGCGGCGGCCAAGCTGCCCGACCGAGTAGGTGCCGTGGATCGCGTAGCCGCCGCGGAAGAACATGGCGTGCGGCATCGGCGAGCCGTGATACTTGTGCGAGCGCCACATCGGCGCCATCAGCCCGACCCGGAAGTTGCCGTTCGGCGTCACGTAGCCGCTACGCGCCGTCGAGACCGGCCAATCGTGCGAGAGCGCGCCGTTGACGTAGACGCGCATGCGCTGGCGGGACTGGTCGACCTGAGCCACGATCCCGGCGCTTGCCGGCAGGGTGAGGGCAAGGCAGAGGAGGCCGCCGGCGGCGGCGAGGACGGCACGGATCTGGGGCACGATGAAGCTCCGGCAATCAAGCAATCCGGCCGATGGACGACACCGTCCGGCGTCGATGTCGACGCGACCGCTACGACTTCAGTGCCCCCTGTACTCTGCCGCGAAAAGGCCGTTTTTCCTGGAGGAACAGGTTTTTGTCACGGGTTCGGCGTGTGGAAATACTCAGCCGCCGTTGAGGCTTGGAGCCAACTTCGCTAGCCTCCGGCAAAATGGGAGGGTGCACGGCAAGCGTGCACGGGCGAAATCATGGCGCAGGCGATGCACGGTTCGACGAGCGTGGCGGGGACCGCGAAGGCGGTCGCCCCGGAGCCCTGGTACAAGGTGCTCTACATCCAGGTGCTGATCGCGATCGCGCTCGGCATCCTGCTCGGCTACGTCGACCCCGGCTGGGGCAAAGCGATGAAGTGGCTTGGCGACGGCTTCATCGCCCTGATCAAGATGATGATCGCGCCGATCATCTTCTGCACCATCGTGCACGGCATCGCCTCGATCGGCGACCTGAAGAAGGTCGGTCGCGTCGGCCTCAAGGCGTTGATCTATTTCGAGGTCGTCTCGAGCTTCGCGCTGCTGATCGGCATCGTCGTCGGCGAGGTCGTCCGGCCGGGCGCGGGATTCGGCGCCGACCTGTCCAAGCTCGACGCCAAGGCGGTCGAGAGCTACGCCAGCAAGGCTGCCGCCGACTCCACCATCGCGCACATCCTGGGCCTCATCCCCAAGAGCTTCTTCGACGCGATGGCCACCGGCGACCTGCTCCAGGTGCTGCTGATCTCGATCCTCACCGGCTGCGTGCTCACCGGAATGGGCGCGAAGGGCGAGGCGATCACCAACGGAATCGACGCCGCCGGCCAGGTGTTCTTCCGCATCATCGGGCTGATCGTGAAGCTCGCCCCGATCGGGGCCTTCGGCGCGATGGCCTTCACGGTCGGCCAGTACGGCATCGGCAAGGTCGTCGACCTCGCCTGGCTCGTGGGCACCTTCTACACCACCTCGCTGCTGTTCATCTTCGTTGTGCTCGGCGGCATCGCGGCGTTCTGCGGGTTCTCGATCTTCAAGTTCCTCGCCTACATCAAGGACGAGCTCCTGATCGTGCTCGGCACCTCCTCGTCTGAGACGGTGCTGCCGCATATGATGACCAAGATGAAGCGCCTCGGCGCCTCGGACTCCGTCGTCGGCCTGGTGATCCCGACGGGTTACTCGTTCAACCTCGACGGCACCAACATCTACATGACGCTCACCACCCTGTTCCTGGCGCAGGCGGTGGGCGCGGACCTGACCTTCGGCCAGTACGCGACGATCTTCCTCGTGGCGATGCTGACCTCGAAGGGCGCCTCCGGGGTCACCGGCGCCGGCTTCATCACCCTGGCCGCGACGCTCGCCGCGATCCCGGGCACCCCCGTCCCGGTGGCGGCGATGACGCTGGTGCTGGGCGTCGACAAGTTCATGTCCGAGTGCCGCGCCCTGACCAACCTCATCGGCAACGGCGTCGCGACGATCGTCGTCTCGCGCTGGGAAGGCGAGCTGGACAAGGCCAAGCTCAACCAGGTGATGGCGCACCCGATCTCCATCGGCACGCACATCTCCGACGAGACGCCCGAGCCGATGACGGTCCAGAGCGGCCCGGCCGCGCCGAAGATCGCCGCCGCGGAGTGAGCGGGTCGCGCACCGGGGCGGTCTTCCGCCTCGGCATCGATCTCGGAGGCACGAAGATCGCCGGCATCGTCCTCGATGCCGGCGGTTTCGTTCTGGCGGAGGCTCGGGTGCCGACGCCGCGGAACGACTATGCCGGCACGGTGCGGACGGTCGCGGAGCTCGTCGCCCGGCTCGAGGTGGAGGCCGGCTCGCCCTGCACCGTCGGCGTCGGGATGCCGGGGGCGATCTCGCCGGCGACCGGCCTGGTGAAGAACGCGAACTCGCACTGGCTCAACGGGCGGCCGTTCGGCGTCGACCTCGAAGCCGCGTTCGGGCGTCCCATCCGCATCGAGAACGACGCCAACTGTCTCGCGGTGTCCGAGGCGGTGGATGGCGCGGGCGCCGGGTCGAGCCTCGTCTGGGCTGTGATCCTCGGCACCGGCGTCGGCTCCGGCATCGCCTGGGACCGCAGGCCGCTCGCCGGCCGCGGCCGCATCGCCGGCGAGTGGGGTCACAACCCGCTGCCGAGCCCGGACGACGACGAGCGGCCCGGGCCGGCCTGCTATTGCGGGCGCCACGGCTGCATCGAGACCTGGGTGTCGGGGCCGGCGCTCGCCGCCGACCATGCCCGCCGCACCGGTATCACCTGCTCCGGCGAGGCCGTCGTCGCGGCGATGCGCGCAGGCGAGGCCGGCGCGCGGGCGAGCTTCGCCGCCTATCTCGACCGGCTTGGCCGCGGTGTCGCCCACGTGGTCAACATCCTCGATCCCGACGTGGTCGTGATCGGCGGCGGCCTCTCGCGGGTCCCGGAACTGATCGGCGGACTGCCGGTGGCGACCGCGCCGCACGTGTTCTCGGACCGCTTCGACACGCCGATCCGCGAAAGCCTGCACGGCGACGCCTCGGGCGTGCGCGGCGCTGCGTGGCTGTGGGATGCCGAATAGGCGTCGCGCTTAAGAAAAGGCGCTTGCCACAAGATGCGATCGAACATAAAGATATCTTTATGTCTCATGATCGCGCCCAGACGACGGCACCGGTCTCCTTCCCCGACGCCCTCGGTGTGCTCCGGGCGGCGGCTGAGGAAACGCGCCTGCGCATCCTGGCGCTGCTGTCGGAGGGCGAGCTCTCGGTCTCCGACCTCACCGACATCCTCGGCCAGTCGCAGCCGCGGATTTCGCGCCACCTCAAGCTTCTCGTCGAGGCCGGGCTGATCGAGCGCCACCGCGAAGGGGCTTGGGCGTTCTTCCGCTTGTCCGAGACCCGGGCCGGCCTCGTCGATCCACTGATCGCGGGGCTCGCACGCGACGGCGCACCGCTCTCCGAGGATCGCGCCCGGCTCGATGCAGTCCGCAACCAGCGGGCGGAAACCGCCAAGACCTTCTTCGCGCGGCTCGCGCCGAAATGGGACGAGCTGCGCTCGCTCCACGTGCCCGAGGCCACCGTCGAGGCGGCTGTTTTGGCGGCGCTCGGTCCGCGCCCGGTCCGCAGCCTGATCGATCTCGGCACCGGCACCGGGCGGATGCTCGGACTGCTGGCGCCGCTCGCCGCCCGCGCGACCGGCCTCGACTCGAGCCACGCCATGTTGTCGGTCGCCCGCGCCAACCTTGAGCGGATGGGCCTTTCGCGGGTCGACCTGCGCCAGGGCGACATCCACGCGCCGCCCTTCGCCCGTGGAAGCTTCGACCTCGTGGTGGTGCATCAGGTGCTGCATTACCTCGACGAGCCTGGGCGCGCCTTGCGCGAGGCGGCCCGCCTCGTGGCGCCGGGCGGTCGGATGCTGGTGGTCGACTTCGCGCCGCACGACTTGGAGTTCCTACGCGAGTCGCAGGCTCACCGCCGCCTGGGCTTTGCCGCCGACCAGGTCTCGGGCTGGCTGTCCGAGGCCGGGCTCGACACCGAGGTGATCCGCGACCTCGCTCCGACGGACCGAGCCCAGCTCACCGTCACCCTCTGGCTCGCGGCGGACCGCCGCGCGATGCCCGAGGCCATCCGACCCGAGCGCGCCGTCGCCTGAGGCGGCCAGATATCCGTGACGATCGTCTGAACCGAACGACATCGAGGACGAAGCCCATGCCGAACGCCATCCGCCACCGTGCCAGCCGCGACGGCTACCACCCGATCCGCGTCTCGATCGAGTTCTTCCCGCCGAAGACCGAGGAGATGGAGAAGATCCTTTGGTCCTCGATCGAGCGCCTGGCGCCGCTCGGGCCGAAGTTCGTCTCGGTGACCTACGGCGCAGGCGGCTCCACCCGCGAGCGTACCCACAATACCGTCGCCCGCATGGTGACCGAGACCGGCCTCAAGCCGGCCGCCCACCTCACCTGCGTGGACGCGACCCGCGACGAGATCGATGCGGTGGTGCAGTCCTACTGGGATGCCGGCGTGCGCCACATCGTGGCGCTGCGCGGCGACCCGGCCGAGGGCGTCGGGCACGCCTACCGTCCGCATCCCGGCGGCTACGCGCAGACCTCGGACCTCGTGGCCGGCATCAAGCGGATCGGCGACTTCAAGGTCTCGGTCTCGGCCTATCCCGAGAAGCACCCCGAGGCCGCCTCGCTCGACGCCGACATCGACGCGCTGAAGGCCAAGGTCGACGCCGGCGCCGACCAGGCGATCACGCAGTTCTTCTTCGAGAACGAGGTCTACCTGCGCTACGTCGACAAGGTGCGCGCCGCCGGCATCGACATCCCGATCATCCCCGGCATCCTGCCGGTGCAGAACTTCAAGCAGGCTGCCAACTTCGCCCGCCGCACCGGCGCCTCGGTGCCGTACTGGCTGGCGGCGCGGTTCGAGGGGCTTGAGGGCGACGTCGAGACCCGCCGGCTGGTGGCGGCGGCCGTGGCGGCCGAGCAGGTGCTCGATCTGGTGGACGAGGGGGTCAACGACTTCCACTTCTACTCGATGAACCGCTCCGACCTCGTCTACGCGATCTGCCATCTCCTCGGCCTGCGTGCCCAGGCGCCGAAGGTGATGGCGGCGAAAGCCGCCTGACGGCTCGACCGCTCCGTCATCCCGGGGCGCCGCAGGCGAGCCCGGGATCCAGACGCTCCGACCTTGCCGAAACGACTTCGACGACAGCCGAAACCGACCTCCCGGACCCGTCGCGGTTCTGGATTCCGGGCTCCGCTGCGCGGCCCCGGAATGACGAGTGAGACATCCATGACCGACCTCCGCCCCGTCGACGGCACCGAAATCGAAGCCGCCCTGCGCCAGCGCGCCAAGGAGAAGATCCTCGTCCTCGACGGGGCGATGGGCACCGTGATCCAGCGCCTCGGCTATGGCGAGGCCGACTTCCGGGGCGAGCGCTTCGCGGACCACTCCCACGACCAGAAGGGCAACAACGACCTCCTGATCCTGACGCAGCCCGACGCGATCCGGCAAATCCACCTCGACTACTTCCTGGCCGGCGCCGACGTCTGCGAGACCAACACCTTCTCCGGCACCACGATCGCGCAAGGCGATTACGGCATGGAATCGGTGATCCACGAGCTGAACGCGCAAGGCGCGCGGCTCGCCCGCGAGGCCGCCAAGCTCGCCGAGGAGAAGGACGGCCGCCGCCGGTTCGTCGCCGGCGCCGTCGGCCCGACCAACCGCACGCTGTCGATCTCGCCGGACGTGAACAACCCCGGCTACCGCGCCGTGACCTTCGATCAGGTCAAGCAGGCCTATGCCGAGCAGGTCCGCGGCCTGATGGACGGCGGCGCCGAGCTGATCCTGATCGAGACCATTTTCGACACCCTCAATGCCAAGGCGGCGATCGCGGCCACCTGGCAGGTGTTCGACGAGCGCGGCGTCAAGCTGCCGATCCAGATCTCCGGCACGATCACCGACCTGTCCGGGCGCACCCTGTCGGGCCAGACCCCCGAGGCGTTCTGGAATGCGCTGCGCCATTGCCGGCCGCTGACCTTCGGCCTCAACTGCGCCCTCGGCGCCCGCGAGATGCGCGGCCACATCTCCGAGCTCTCCCGCGTCTGCGACACGCTGGTCTGCGCCTACCCGAATGCCGGCCTGCCCAACGAGTTCGGCCTCTACGACGAGAGCCCGGAGGCGATGGCCAAGCTCGTCGCCGAGTTCGCCGAGGGCGGCATCGTCAACATGGTCGGCGGCTGCTGCGGCACCACGCCGGACCACATCCGCGCCATCGCCGAGGCCGTCGCCGGCAAGACGCCGCGAGCGATCCCGACGATCGCGCCGCTGATGCGGTTGTCCGGCCTGGAGCCGTTCACGCTGACGAAGGAGATTCCCTTCGTGAACGTCGGCGAGCGCACGAACGTCACCGGCTCGGCCAAGTTCCGCAAGCTCGTCACGGCAGGCGACTATGCGGCGGCCCTCGACGTGGCGCGCGACCAAGTCGCGGCCGGCGCCAGCATCATCGACGTCAACATGGACGAGGGCCTGCTCGATTCCGAGAAGGCGATGGTCGAGTTCCTCAACCTCGTCGCCGCCGAGCCCGACATCGCCCGCGTGCCGGTGATGGTCGATTCGTCGAAGTTCCACGTCATCGAAGCCGGCCTCAAGTGCATCCAGGGCAAGGCGATCGTGAACTCGATCTCCATGAAGGAGGGCATCGAGAAGTTCATCGCCGACGCCAAGGTGTGCCGTTCCTACGGCGCGGCCGTGGTGGTGATGGCCTTCGACGAAGAGGGGCAGGCCGACACGCTGGAGCGCAAGGTCGAAATCTGCACCAAGGCCTACAAGGTGCTGACCGAGGAGGTCGGCTTTCCGCCCGAGGACATCATCTTCGATCCGAACGTGTTCGCGGTGGCGACCGGCATCGAAGAGCACAACGGCTACGGCGTCGCCTTCATCGAGGCCACCCGCATCATCCGCGAGACGCTGCCCCACGCCCACATCTCGGGCGGCATCTCGAACCTGAGCTTCGCCTTCCGCGGCAACGAGCCCGTGCGCGAGGCGATGCACGCAGTGTTCCTGTACCACGCGATCAAGGTCGGCATGGACATGGGCATCGTGAACGCGGGCCAGCTCGCGGTCTACGACCAGCTTCCGGCGGAGCTGCGCGAGCTGTGCGAGGACGTGGTCCTCAACCGGCGCGACGATTCCACCGACCGCCTGCTGGAGTCGGCCGAACGCTTCAAGACCGGCGCTTCGGCCCAGGCCAAGACCGCCGACCTGACCTGGCGCGAGAACACGGTCGAGAAGCGCATCGAGCATGCGCTGGTCAACGGCATCACCGAGTACATCCTCGCCGACACCGAGGAGGCGCGCCAGGGCGTCGAGCGCCCGCTCCACGTCATCGAGGGGCCACTGATGGCCGGCATGAACGTGGTCGGTGACCTGTTCGGCTCCGGTAAGATGTTCCTGCCGCAGGTGGTGAAGTCCGCCCGCGTGATGAAGCAGGCGGTAGCCTACCTCGAGCCGTACATGGAGGCGGAGAAGCTCGCCAACGGCGGCGACGGCAAGCGCCGCGCCGCCGGCAAGGTGCTGATGGCCACCGTGAAGGGCGACGTCCACGACATCGGCAAGAACATCGTCGGCGTCGTGCTGGCCTGCAACAACTACGAGATCATCGATCTCGGCGTGATGGTGCCAGCGGCCAAGATCCTCGACGTCGCCCGCAAGGAGAACGTCGACATCGTCGGGCTGTCCGGGCTGATCACGCCCTCGCTCGACGAGATGGTGCACGTCGCCGCCGAGATGGAGCGCGAGGGCTTCGACGTGCCGCTGCTGATCGGCGGCGCCACCACCAGCCGCGTCCACACCGCGGTGAAGATCCACCCGTCCTACCAGCGGGGCCAAGCGATCTACGTCACCGACGCCAGCCGCGCGGTCGGCGTAGTGTCGAGCCTGATCTCCAAGGAGACCCGCGGCGGCGTGATCGAGAAGGTGCAGGCCGAGTACGCCAAGGTCGCCGACGCCCACGCCCGCTCGGAGCTCGACAAGCAGCGCCTGACGCTCGCCAAGGCCCGCGCCAACGCCTTCAAGATCGACTGGACGGAGTACGCACCGAAGAAGCCGAGCTTCACCGGCACCCGCGTCTTCGGCGCCTACGAGGTCGCGGACCTCGTGCCCTACATCGACTGGACGCCGTTCCTGCAGACCTACGAGTTCAAGGGCCGCTACCCGGCGATCTTCGAGGATCCGAACCAGGGGCCGGCGGCGAAAGCCCTGTTCGACGACGCGCAGGCGATGCTGAAGCAGATCGTCGCCGAGCGCTGGTTCAACCCGAAGGCGATCCTGGGATTCTGGCCGGCCAACGCGATCGGCGACGACATCGCCCTCTACACCGGCGAGAGCCGGTCCGAGCAACTCGCCACCTTCCACGGCCTGCGCCAGCAGCTGTCGAAGCGCGACGGCCGGCCGAACACCTGCCTGTCCGACTTCGTCGCGCCGGCCGAGACCGGGATCGCCGACTACGTCGGCGGCTTCGTCGTCACGGCGGGCCTGGAAGAGGTGCGGATCGCCGAGAAGTTCGAGCGAGCCAACGACGACTACCGCTCGATCCTGGTCAAGGCGCTCGCCGACCGCATCGCCGAGGCCTTCGCCGAGCGCATGCACGAGCGCGTGCGGCGCGAGTTCTGGGGCTATGCGCCGGACGAGACCTTCGCGCCGGAAGACCTCGTGCGCGAGGAATACGACGGCATCCGCCCGGCCCCGGGCTACCCGTCGCAGCCCGACCACACCGAGAAGGTCACCCTGTTCGACCTGCTCCAGGCCGAGCGCCGCATCGGTGTGAAGCTCACCGAATCCTACGCCATGTGGCCGGGTTCGTCGGTCTCCGGCCTCTACCTTGCGCACCCGAAGGCGCACTATTTCGGCGTCGCGAAGGTGGAGCGAGACCAGGTCGAGGATTACGCCGAGCGCAAGGGCATGGACCTCCATGCCGTGGAGCGCTGGCTCGGGCCGATCCTGAACTACGACCCGGCGCGGTATCTGGCGGTGGCGGCGGAGTAGCGGGCGCCGCCTCGCTCGTTTCCTGCCTGGACGCCATCTGCATATATCCCTTGGAAGATATGGCAGGTGGCAGTCATGGCCGACATCGCGAAGGTGTTCTGGTCCGGGCAATCGCAGGCCGTCCGCTTGCTGAACGAACTCCGCTTCGACGCGGAGGCGGTGCGGATCAGGCGCGATGGCTACGCCGTCATCCTCGAACCGTTGGACGACGAGTAGGCGTCGTTTCCTCACCTGACCGACGAGGTCGCCACGGGCCTTCTCGCGGCCGTCGAGCAGGATTTGCCGCAGCAGGACCGACCCGGTCTCGATGCGCTCTTCGACCGAGGTTCCTGCTCGACACGAACGTGCTGATCGCGGTGATGAACCGGAGACCTGTCGTCACCGAAAAGGTCTTCAGCCATCCCAGACGCGCTTACGGCCTCACCGTCATCGTCGCGCACGAGCTTCTGTTCGGAACCTTTCGCGCTCTGCGCGTCGACGTCGCCCTCGAAGCGTTCGAAGGATTGCGCATGTCGATCGTGGATTTCGCGTTGGACGACGACCGCAAGGCGGGCGAGATTCGTGCCGCGTTCGCCGAGGCCGGAACGCCGATCGGCCCCTACGACGTGCTGATCGCCGGCCAGGCGCTCGCCCGAAACCTGATCCTCGTCACCCGCGACGTCTGCGAATTCGCGCGGGTGCCGGGCTTGCGCGTCGAGGATTGGGAGGGTGGGGGCGCATAAGCCGGCACCTGTGTCCCAGTGGAGCTTGACCGGGCGGCCGTCGCGGCTTCAATGCCCGGGCGGGATGGTCCGCGGGCGGGTTGCGTGGAGACGGGTATGCAGCGGCTGGCGTTCCTCCTCGCCGTCGCGACGGGCCTCGCGGTCACCGGCTGCACCGGCTTCTCCCACATCTCCAAGACCTACGTCAGCCTGACGCCGCAGGTGGTCACGATCTCCTGCAACGATCCCTACGAGGTCTACGACCAGCGCCAGCAGCGGCGGATGCTCGTCGTCTCGAACGCCCTGCGCGAGGTCACCGGCTGCGGCATCGGCGACCGCTACGCCGAGCGCGACCCCGGCGAGACGCGGGCGGCGCGCTTCCGCCTCGCGGCGCGGACCTACCTGGACGAGACCGTGCGCGAGGATTGCAAGATCATCGGCGAGGCGGTGTTCACCGACCTGCAGACCGAGTTCGTCTACGCCTGCGGCGGCCCGATCGAGTCGCGCACCGCGAAGGTGCCGCGCCTGCCCGGCCGCACAACCCCCGGCATCGGGCTGCGCTAGAGCATTTTCAAGCGAGGTGGAGACCGGCTCGCGTGAAAAAAAGGTGACCACACAACAGGCTAGAGCATCTTCTGTGATCTAGCGATCACAGAAGATGCTCTAGCGCTTCGGCGCCTGCGGGAAGCTGCGCTCGGCGGCGTCGCCGGCGGCCGCGAGCAGCGTCCGCGCAAAGGCGCGCGCCTCGGACCGGCTGAGGGCGAGGATGGCGGTGATGGGCTTGCCTCCGACGTCGGGCAGCCCGAGTTCCAGGCGCACCCCATCGCCGGCCGGCGCCGCCGACAGGCTCCAGCCGCGCTCGCTGGCCGGCCCCCGGCCCGGTCCCTGGTCCGGATCGCTCATCGTCGTTCATTCCCGTTCGGTCGCCCCCTGCATGACCGATCGCGCCTGCGGAGGCCAGGGCCGCCGTCCGCCTTTGTCGTCCGGACCAACGGTTGACGAAGGCGGCCGGGGATGATGTCTGCGCGGCCGACCGCGCCGTTTCCTGGGCGCCGCTTCCGAGGCCGAGAGACATGTCCGAGATCTGGTTCCGCACGGGCGAGGCAACCGTGCTCGCCGCCGAGGGGCAATACACCGACGCGATGCCCGAGGTTCTGATCGGCTCGACGCGCGGCCCCGTCGGCCAAGCCTTCGCCGGCATGATGGGCCAGGTGCAGGGCCACACCCGGATGTTCGTGGTGCGCGACCTCAATCAGCTCGTGCGCCCGGCCACGATGATGACCACCAAGGTCACGATCCACACGGCCGAGTATGCCGAGCTTCTCGGCGGCGTGGTTCAGGCGGCCACCGGGGACGCCATCGTGGATTGCATCATCGAAGGCATCCTGCCCAAGGACGGCCTCGACGAGCTGTGCATGATCATCATGATCTGGCTCGACGTCCGGTGCTCGGAGGACGAGAACCTCGACCGCAAGGACCTCTACCGCACCAACTACGAGGCGACGAAGCTTGCCATCGGCCGCGCGCTGCGCGGCGAGCCGACGGTCGAGGAGCTGATCGCCAACCGCAAGACGGTGAAGCACTACGCGCTGGAAGACATCATCGAGTACTGAGCAAAACGGGCGGTTCCGGCTCGCCGGGGGCGCCTCACCCCGGCGGGATGCGGCCGATCGAGCAGAGGGTGCGGATCGAGCCGGTGCTGTCGGTGTAGCAGCTCGCCGACCATCCGTTCTGCTGGATGAACGACTTGCGCCGCTCGGAGAGTGCGGTGGCGTGCGCCTTGGCGATGACGGCCTCGACCGTGCCGGCCGGCTCGCCGACGAGCAGTTCCGAGGCGATGGCGAGGTCGCGGAAGAAGGTCGCGGACGGCGTCGTCTCGCCGGAACTCGCCTGGACGATCGGCTCGGCCCGGCAGGTAAGGTCGAGCTTGATCGAGCCTGGCACCCTGATGTCGATGCTGGGGCCGGCGCGGCGCCCGACCTTGCCGCCGGTGGTGGCGGCGATCCTCTGAGCGAGGCCGTCGCATTCGTCCGCGCGGGCGGCGGCGGGAATCAGCAGGAGGCAGGCGAGGGCGAAGCGGAGCATGGCCGCACCATACAAGTGGCCGATCCGCTGTCGAGGCTCGTGGCTGTCCAAGCTCCTGACTTTACAGGTTCGGCGTCCTGCTCAATGGAAGTCCCGGCTGCGATAGGTCCGGCGATCGACGGGGGCGCCGAAGTCGTTGGTCTCGGGCGGCAAGCGGACGCCGCCTTCGCGCAGCGCGCGCAGCTCCTCCGTCAGGTCGCGGAACCGCTCGGCGACGAGGTGGACGACGCCCTCGGCCCGCTGCACCCGGCCCTGCACCGCCAGGAAGCGTGCGTTCATCGCGGCGCGACGGTTGGCCTCGAACACCGTCTTCCAGACGATGACGTTGGCGATGCCGGTCTCGTCCTCGAGCGTCAGGAACACGACGCCCTTGGCGGTTCCGGGACGCTGGCGGGTCAGCACCAGCCCGGCCACGGTGACGCGGCCGTTCTGGGGAAAGCTCGGATCGTGGTGCTCGCGCGCCGGGATCGCGCCGATCCGGGCGAGTCGAGCCCGGAAGAACGCGACCGGATGGCCTTTGAGCGAGAGCCCGGTGGCGGAATAATCCTCCGCTACCTGCTCGGAGGCCGGCATGGCCGGCAGCGCCACGGCCGGCTCGTTGCGGAAGAGCCCGTCGTCGGCGTGGAAGGCGAAGAGCGGCAGCGGCGCCTCGAGCAGGTGCGCGCGCCGGCCCAGGCCCGCGTCCGGCGCGGCCTTGGCGAGGCGTCCGCCCTCCAGCGTCCGCACCATCCACAGGGCCGCCCGCCGGTCGAGGTCGAGGGAGCGGAAGGCGTCGGCCTCAGCCAGCCGTTCCAGGGCGTTTCGGGGTAGCGCCAGGGCCGCCTGCAAGCCCTCGATGCTGGCGTAGCCGTTGGCCCGCAACGCCACGAGCCGGCGCATCGCACCTTGCGGTAGCCCGGTGATCTGCCGCAGGCCGATCCGCACCGCGAGCCGCTTCGGCACCCCGGGAGGGGGCGCTTCCGAGGCCGGCTCCAGGGTGCAGTCCCAGTCGCTGGCGTTGACATCGGGTCCGCGCACCTCGACGCCGTGGGCGCGGGCGTCGCGCACGAGCTGCGCCGGCTGGTAGAAGCCCATCGGCTGCGCGTTGAGGATCGCGGCCAGGAACACGTCCGGGTGCCGGCATTTCAGCCAGGCCGAGGCGTAGACCAGGAGCGCGAAGCTCGCCGCGTGGCTCTCGGGGAAGCCGTAGGTCGAGAACCCGCGGATCTGCTTGAAGCAGCGCTCGGCGAAGTCCTGCGGATACCCCCGCCGCGTCATCCCGCCGATGAACTTCTCCTCGAACCCGCCGATCGTGCCGACATGCCGGAAGGTCGCCATGGCGCGCCGCAGGCCGTCGGCCTCGGCCGGGGTGAAGCCGGCCGCGGTGATCGCGATCTGCATGGCGTGCTCCTGGAACAGGGGCACGCCGAAGGTTCGCTTCAGCACGCCTTCGAGCTCGTCCCGGGGGCCGTGCGCCGGGTCGGGGGAGGGGTACTCCACCGGCTCGTTCCCGGAACGCCGCCGCAGGTAGGGGTGCACCATGTCCCCCTGGATCGGGCCGGGGCGGACGATCGCGACCTGCACTACGAGGTCGTAGAACGCCTTCGGCTTCAGCCGCGGCAGCATCGACATCTGCGCCCGGCTCTCGACTTGGAACACGCCGACGGAATCGGCCTTCGAGAGCATCGCGTAGACCTCCGGTTCCTCTTGCGGCAGGTCGGCGAGGGTCGGGTAGTCGTGGCCGTAGTCGCGGGCGAGGAATTCGAGGCCCCGGCGGATGCAGGTGAGCATGCCGAGCGCCAGCACGTCGACCTTCATCAGGCCGACCACATCGATGTCGTCCTTGTCCCATTCGATGAAGGTGCGGTCGGGCATCGCGGCGTTGCCGACCGGCACGGTCTCGTCGAGGCGCCCGCGGGTGAGCACGAAGCCGCCGACATGCTGCGACAGGTGCCGCGGGAAGCCGACCAGCGAGACCGCGAGGTCCACCGCCTGGCGGATCGCCGGGTTCTCCGGGTCGAGCCCCGCTTGAGCCACATGCTTGTCGGGTAGGTCCTTGCCCCAGGACCCCCACACGGTCTCGCCGAGCGCGGCGGTGAGGTCCTCGGTCAGCCCCAGCACCTTGCCGACCTCGCGGATCGCCGAGCGCGGGCGGTAGTGGATCACCGTCGAGCAGATCGCGGCGCGCTCGCGGCCGTACTTGCCGTAGAGGTATTGGATCACCTCCTCGCGGCGCTCGTGCTCGAAGTCGACGTCGATGTCGGGCGGCTCGTCGCGGTTCTCGGAGATGAAGCGGGCGAACAGCAGGCGGATCTGGGTCGGGTCGACCGCGGTGATGCCGAGGCAGTAGCAGACCACGGAGTTGGCGGCCGAGCCGCGCCCCTGGCACAGGATGCCGCGGTCGCGGGCGAATTCTACGATGTCGAACAGGGTGAGGAAGTAGCGCGCGTAATCCATCTTCCGGATGAGGTTCAGCTCGTCGTCGAGCGTCTTCTCGACCGCATCGGGAATGCCGTCGGGGAAACGCCAGCGGGCCCGGTCCCAGGCTTTCTCGGTCAGGTGCGCCTGCGCCGTCTTCCCCGGCGGAACCGGCTCGTCCGGGTATTCGTAGACCAGTTCGCCCAGCGAGAACGTGCAGGCCTCCACGATCTCGCGCGTCGCGGCCAGCGCCTCCGGGTGGTCGGCGAACAGCCGCGCCATCTCGGAGGGCGGCTTGAGGTGGCGTTCGGCGTTGGCTTCCAGGCGGTAGCCGGCCTCCACGAGGGTGCAGCCCTCGCGGATGCAGGCGATCACGTCCTGCAGCGGGCGCCGGTCGGGATGGTGGTAGAGCGCGTCGGACACCGCGACCATCGGCGCGCCGAGGCGGTCGCCGAGCTCGGCCAGGAGCCCGAGCCGGCGGCGTTCGTCGCCGCGGTGATGGTGGCTCGCGCCGAGCCAGACCCGGCCGGGGGCGGCCGTTGCCAGCGTCTCGACCCGGGCGGAGAAGCTTGCCGGCGGCACTGGCCGCCGGCCGGGGGGCATCGCGATGAAGACCTGGCCCTCGGCCGCATCCAGCATCTCGGCGAAGGAGAACCGGCACTCGCCCTTGCGCACCCGACGGTTGCCCGTGGACAGGAGCCGGCACAGGCGGCCGTAGCCGGCCCGGTCCATCGGGTAGGTCACCGCCTCGAACCCCTCCTCGGTGACGAGCCGCACGCCTGGCAGGAACGGGATATTCCAAATGTCCTCGGCGCCCGGGCGCGCCGGCTTCACCCGCGCCGCCGCGTAGGCGCGTACCACGCCGGCGAAGGTGTTGCGGTCGGCGATGCCGATGGCGTCGAGGCCGTAGGCGATCGCCTGCTCGACGTATTCCTGCGGATGCGAGGCGCCGCGCAGGAACGAGAAGTTCGTGGAGACGGCCAGTTCCGCGTAAGTCCCCCCCGTCACGCGAACAGCCCGTGCACGAACCATGCGGCCGGCCGCTCGGGAAGGTTCGGGCCGTCGCGGTAGAGCCAGAGCCGGCGGCCGGATTCGCACTCGACGACGTAATAGTCGCGGGGGATGCCGGTCTCGCGCCACCATTCGGGGGCGATCCGCTCCGGACCCTCGGCGTGGGCGATCCTGTGGAGGCGGGAGCGCCAGCGGAAGCGGCGGGGCGGCCCCTCCGCCACAAGGGCGATCACGTCCTCGGCAGCCTCGCCTCGGTCGAACAGCACCAGCGGGCGTGGGCCGATCCCGGCATCGGGATCGGGCCAGTGCAGGACGACGCGCTCGACACGCCAAGGTTCGGTGTGCCGAGATTCCGTGCGCCATGGTGCGATGCGGTCGGCGCGCTCGGGCACGTGGCTCGCGCGGGGAGACAGGCGGATCACCGGGCGGCCGAAGCGCTGGCGCAGGGCGTCGGCGAGGCCGGCGATGCGCGCGCCGGGGGGCACGGGTCCGGTGTCGAGGGCGGCCTGGCGGCCGGGCATCGGACCGGTGGCGGCCACGTCGAGGCGGACGGTCTCGAAGCCGAAGCCGGCATCGAGGCCCGAGCCGAGTCGTTCGAGCCGGAGCTGCAGCAGGCGCGCCACGTGGTCCGGGCAGCGGCTCGGCTCGGACAGGCCGAGGTCGAGGGCGCGCACCACGTCGTCGACCCGGTGCAGCGACAGGCGCACGCCGCGGGCGCCGAGCCCGTCCGCCTCCAGGCGCGGCGCGATCTCGGCCATCAGCCGCCGCGCCGTCGCGACGACGATCTCCTGGCTCCCGACCGGATCGAGGAAGCCGCGGGCGGCGCCGTAACGCACGGGTTCGGAGATCGGGCTAAGGGGCTCGGGGCGGCGGCCCGTCGCCTGGTCCAGGCGCAGGAGCAGGGCTTCGCCGAAACGGCGCGCCAGGGGCGGGCGGGGCGCGTCGAGGAGGGCGCCGATGCGGCGAAGCCCGAGCCGCTTCAGGGCGACGGCAACGGCGGGCTCGCAGCGCAGGGCTTCGACCGGAAGCGGCCTCAGGATCTGCTCGGTCTCGTCCGAGGGGACGCATGCCATCTCCTCGCGCCCGTGGCGAGCCAGGGCGAAGGCCGCGCCGGGGGTGTCCGCCACGGCGATCCGTGCCGGTATGCCGGCGCGGGCCAAGCGGGCGGCGAGGTCTGCGACCAGCTTGTCCGCGCCGCCCATGAGGTGGTCCGCCCCCGTGACGTCGAGGTAGAGGCCGTCGCAGGCCTCGGCCGGGCCGAAGGGCACGACGCTCGGCGTGTAGCGCTGCGCCCAGAGGCAGAGCCTGGCGAACGCCGCCGCGTCGGCCGCCGGGTCGGCCGGGTGGACGTGAGGCGGGGTGGAGAGGCGTGCGCGCACGCGGCCCAGCGGCTCGCCGCGCCGCAGGCCGAGCGCGGCGGCGGCCGGGTTCACGGCGGTGAGCCGCAGGCCGCCGGCTCCGGCGGCGGCGATCACCAGGGGCAGGCCGTCATCCGGCGTAGCCCCCGCACGCATCAGGCGCGCGACGGGCCAGTCCGTCAGGCAGATCGAAACGATGCGCGGCATGATCCCACTCCAGGAGCCAGTCGCCCGGCCGGCCGTTGCGGCAGCGGTCGAGCCGTGCGCGCCAACGGGGACGCAGGGTGCAGCCGAACCGGTCGCGCGCCGCGCCGCCGGCCGCGATCCGCCAGCGCGTCGCCGCGCCGTTCGGCAGGGCGGCCCGGAAAGGCCGCAGGATCAGCAGAAGGGGCGGCGCGGTGCCGAAGGACCCGGCGGCCAGCTGCAGGCGGCGGCCCGGCTTCAGCGGAAGCCCATCCGCGACGAGCCCCGCCACCGCCGCGAGCTGCCCGGCCCGCAGTGTGTCCTCGAGAGCGCCGAACACGGCGGCGTCCGCCTCGGCCTCGAGCAGCAGCAGGCGCCCTGGATCGAGCCCGAGGCCGACGAGGCCGTGGCCGTAGGGAATCGGATGGCCAGGGGCGACGACGAGGAGGGCATCCCCGGCCGCGCGCGCGAGATGGCGGGCGACCAGCGCCAAGACGAAGCCCAGGGCCGAGGCCTCGTCGCCCGCGCCTTCGGGGGCGATCTCGTGGAGGAGGCCGAGGCCGAGGCCGCCTCCGGGAAGCCGCACATCGAGGTCGGCGACGCCGAAGGGGAGCACGCCGCCCACATCGGGCCGGCGCTCCGCGTCCAGGCGCACCCGCAACGCGGCGATCCGCTCCGCCGGGGAGGGCGGCCGTTCCTCCGGTTCGTCACGCGAGGGCTTCATCCCGATCCAGCTCCGACATGACGTCAGATAGGAACAAAACAAGAACATTTTCAAACGGTTTCGGAGCCCCACGAAATAGTCTCGCTTGCGCAGCGGCTTGGCCTGTGGACGGCTGTGTACGAGGCGACGACCGCCGTCCCGAAACCCAGGGTTGACCCCGGCGGCGGCCAAGCGGCAATGTCCCGCCGCCGCGCGATCCGGCGGTAGGAATCGTCCGACCATGACCCTTCGTCTCGTGCGCGCCGCCACGTTGCTCGTCGGCGGTCTCGTCCTCGCCGGGGCCGCCGAGGCCCAGCAGCCGGCGGCGGTTCCGGGCGCCGAGACGAAGCCCGCGCCGGCCCCCCGCCCGCGGGCGCGGCGGCCTCAGGCGCCGTCACAGCCGATCATGGTCTACGACGCCCGCATCGAGGCCGGCGACCTGCGGATCTCGGGCTCGGTCCGCAAGGGCGGCGCCGTCGTGGTGATGGACGAGGACGTGTCGGTGATGGCCGATTCTCGCGGCCGCTTCCTCTTCCGTCTGCCCTACCGCCCGGGCAGCTGCGTCGTGTCCCTCAAGAGCGACGAGGACGAGCGCGAGGCGGTGATCGCCAACTGCGCCCCCGAGGGCCAGGCCGGCGCCAAGGGAGAGACCGGTGTGCGCGGCGAGCCTGGCCCGCAGGGCGTGGCGGGACTTCCCGGGCCGGCCGGCCCGGCAGGCGAGGCCGGGTCCAAGGGGGAGCCGGGTCTCAAGGGTGAAGCGGGTCCCAAAGGCGAGGCTGGCGCCAAAGGCGAAGCCGGTCCGAAGGGGGAACCTGGTTCGAAAGGGGAGGCCGGTCCGGCGGGGCCTGCCGCAGCCGCGCTGCCCGCCGCGGCTCCCGCGACACCGTTCCGGGCGGTGCGCAGCGAGACCTGCCCGGCCTCCGGCTGCGCGATCGCCTGCGCGAGCGGCGAGGTCTTCGTCTCGGCCTACTGCCTCAAGGCCGGCGCCCCGGTCTTCTCGCAAGGCGCCGACGGCACGGCGACCGCCTCTTGCCCGTCCGAGTCTACCGGCATGGTCGGATTCTGCGCCCGGATGTGACGATCGCCTGAGAAGGCGGCGGATCGTAGCTGTCGAATCCAAATGGTCGATCGCGTCTCCCCCATCCTCGTCATTCCGGGGTGCCGAAGGCGAGCCCGGAATCCAGAGCCGCAGGTCGCGCTCGATCCCGGCACCGTCGGCGGCTCTGGATCCCGGGGTCTGCTGCGCAGCCCCGGGATGACGGAGAGGGGCCAGAAACGGGAGTCGCTAGTCAGCCGCGGCCGGAGCGCACCCCGAGCCAGATCACATGGCGGGCGCCGCCCTTTCGACCGTTGGCGCGGGTGGAGACCTCTTCGACGCTCAGGCCGGCATCGTGCAGGCGGCGGCTGAAGCTGCGGTCGGGCCCTGCCGACCAGACCGCGAGGATGCCGCCCGGGCGCAGGGCGGCGCGGGCGGCGCCGAGGCCTGCCGCGTCGTAGAGCCTGTCGTTGGAGGCCCGTGTCAGGCCGTCCGGCCCGTTGTCGACGTCGAGCAGGATGGCGTCCCATGCAGCGGGCCGCTCGGCGATCGCGCGCGCCACGTCGATCTCTCGCAGGGACACGCGGGGATCGTCGAGGATGCCGGAAAACACGCCTGCGAGCGGCCCCCGCGCCCAGGCGGCCACCGCCGGCACGAGCTCGGCGACGGTCACCGCCGCCCCCGGAGGCAGCGTGCCCAGCGCCGCGCGCAGGGTGAAGCCCATGCCGAGCCCGCCGATCAGCACCTGCGGCGCCTTTCGCGATGCGATCCTGCCGCAGGCCAGCGTCGCCAGCGCCTCCTCGGAGCCGCTGAGGCGGCTGTTCATCAGCTCGTTCTGGCCAAGCATGATCGAGAACTCGGTGCCCCGCCGCCGCAGCCGCAGGGTGCCGCCGTCGCCGGGGATCGAGGCGGTATCGAGGTTCTCCCAGGGGATCATGCGGCGCTCGTGCCCCGATCTTCGGCGAGCCAGGCCGCCATCCCGGCCGCCGCCGCCCGGCCGCTGCTGATCGCGCCCTGGAGCAGGTAGCCGCCGGTGGGCGCCTCCCAGTCGAGCATTTCGCCCGCCACGAACAGGCCGGGCCGCTTGCGGACCATGAAGCCCGCGTCGAGCCCACTGAGGCCGACCCCGCCGGCGGTGGAGATCGCGCGCTCCATTGAGGCCATGGCGTGCAGGCGCAACGGCGCGGCCTTGATCAGCCCGGCGAGCGCATCCGGATCGGCCGGCAATGCGACGCCCGCCGACTCGCGCAAGACCCCCGCCGCGACTGGCGACAGGCCGGCCCCCTTGCGCAGGCGGGTGGCCATCGATTCGCCGGGCCGCGGGTCGGACAGCCGGTCGGCCAGCGCCCTCAACGTCAGGTCGGGGCGCAGGTCGAGCACGAGGCGGGCCGCGCCTTTACGCTCGATCATCGCGCGCAAGGCCCGCGACACCGCGTAGATCGCGCCGCCCTCGATCCCGTCTGCGGTGACCACCGCCTCGCCGCGCACGATCACGCCGTCGGCGGCAAGCCCGATCCGCTTCAGCGGCTGCCCGGCGAACCGCTCGCGGAAGTGCTCGGACCACGCCACCGCGAAGCCCGCGTTGGCCGGCCGCAGGGGCGCGACGGCCACACCGAGATTCTCCAGCATCGGCACCCAGGCCCCGTCCGAGCCGAGCCGGGGCCAGCTCGCGCCGCCCAGCGCCAGCAGCACCGCCTTCGGCCGCGTCCAGCTCTTCCCCTCCGGCGTCTCGAACACCAGGGTGCCGTCCTCGAACGCCGCGAGCCGGTGCCTTGTGTGGATGCGGACGCCAGAAGCCTCGAGACGGCGCAGCCACGCCCGCAGCAGCGGCGAGGCCTTGAACGCCTTCGGGAAGACCCGCCCGCTCGATCCGACGAAGGTCGGCTCGCCCAGATCCTCGCACCAGGCGCGCAGGGCATCGGGTGGGAACGCCTCGATCGCGCGGCCCAAGCTGCCCGATGGATGGTATCGGCGCAGGAAGTCCGGCGCGGGCTCGCTGTGGGTGAGGTTCAGCCCGCCGCGGCCGGCGAGCAGGAACTTGCGGCCGACCGACGGCATCCGCTCGTAGACCGCCACCGCGTGCCCGGCGGCCGACAGCACCTCGGCTGCCGCCAGCCCGGCAGGGCCGCCGCCAACGATCGCCACCGTGTCCCGAAGGGCGTCTTCTCGCGCCACGTCGTCCTCTCGAATGTCCATGGCAGCGGAAGGCGTCGGTTCGCCCGCGCTGTCAAGGCATGGCAGCGGCGCCCGAACCCGGTTTGGGCCGCCCTTGATTCGCCGCGTTCGCGTCTCTAACTGCGGCTCATCGGCTGCGGGCCCCTCTGGCGGGATGCTCTCTCAAGATGCTTCCGTGATGTCGGAGCCGATGCTTTCCTTGCAAAAGAAGCATCACGGTCCCGCGAATGGTCGATTTCCTATACGTCGAGTGGCTCGGCAAGCCGATCTGGATGTGGCTCGGGTTCCACGCCCTGGTCGCGGCCCTCCTCGCCTTCGACCTCGGCCTGCTCCACCGCGACAAGGAGCACGAGATCGGCGTGAAGGAGAGCCTGCTCCTCACCGCCTTCTACTTCAGCCTCGGCCTCGCCTTCGGCGGCTGGATCTGGTGGTATCTCGGCGCCCAGCCCGCCCAGGAATACGTCACCGGCCTCGTGGTCGAGAAGTCGCTGTCGATGGACAACGTCTTCGTCATCGCGGTCATCCTTTCGGCCCTCGGCATCCCGCTCGCCGCTCAGCACCGGGTGCTGGTCTGGGGCATCCTCGCCGCGGTGCTGCTGCGCGGGTTGATGATCGGGCTTGGCGCCGCGCTGGTGCACCAGGCTGCCTGGGTCCTGTCGCTGTTTGCCGCCTTCCTGATCTATGCCGGCCTGAAGATGTTGTTCTCCAAGGAGGAGGATGCCGGCGACCTTCAGGATCATGCCGCCGTGCGCTGGCTGCGGGCGAAGCTGCGCATCACGCCCGAGCTTCACGGCCAGCACTTCATGGTTCGCAAGGCTGATCCGCGGACAGGCAAGACCGCGCTTTGGCTCACCCCGCTGGCGCTCGCCCTAGTTCTGGTCAACGGCGCCGACGTGATCTTCGCGGTCGACAGCGTGCCGGCGATCTTCGCGATCACCACGGACACCTTCGTGGTCTACACGTCCAACATCTTCGCGATCCTGGGCCTGCGGGCGCTCTACTTCGCGCTCGCCGCGATGGTCGATCGCTTCGCCTACCTCAAGACCGCGCTCGCCTTTATCCTGATCTTCATCGGCACGAAGATCGTGGTCGCCGACACCTTCGGCCTGGTCCACGTGCCGCCGTGGGTGTCGCTCGCGGTCACGGTGGTGCTGCTCACCGTCGGCATCCTCTACAGCCTGTGGCGTACCCGCGGCGAGGTGCATGCCGACACGGCCACGGACGGGCGCGAGGCGGAGCTGCACGGCCGGGCTTGAGCCCCGCCAGCTAGCCGCCCCGGCGGTAGACCCCACTGAACGTGACGTTCATGCCGCCGTAGGCCCCGTTGCTCTCCGCGACGAGGTCCGGCGGCATCAGCCGCATCCGGACGCTGCAACGGCTCACCTCGTCCGGGCGGAAGCCGGGGATCACGGCCTTGTCGCCGTCGGTCCAGGCGATGTCCTGGCCGTCGGGAGCGAGTTCGGCCTCGAACGAACCCATGTTGATCGCCCCGCGCTTCACCCGTTCCGGGTCCTGGGTCCCGTAGGATGCCGTCCCCGATAGCACGAGGCGTTCGCCCTTGCGCCGTATCGTAACGGTCTGCTCCGGCCCGCTCATCCACGTGCCGATCCAGTCGTCGAGGCCGACCGTCGCGGGCGCGTCGTCGGCCAGCGCCCGCTCCGGCAACCAGCCGGATCGGATCTGGCCCGTCGCGCCGACATAGGACGCGCAGGCGAAGGCGCCGCTCGACGCGCCGCGGATCACGCCGTTGCCGGCGACGAGGAAGGCTTTCTCGCGACAGGCGGGCGCGAGGCTCGGGCAAGCCGGGTCCGCGTCGGCCGACCGGACGAACGCGACGCCCCCCTCCGCCACGACCCGTGCCCGCCGCAGCGTCCCGCCGAGATCGGGCAGGTCCGGGCAGATCGCGCTGGGCTTGGCCGCACCCGTCCGGGCATCCTGGGCGAACGCCGGAGTGGCGAGGGCGGCCAGCAGCACGAGGCCGGCCGGCACGGCGCTTGGGCGGTGATGGCGGGGCATGAGCCTCCTTCAGGTCGGACGCGACGCGATCAGGTCCCGGAGCGTCGTGATGGTGGAGGCGTCGGCGATGCCGTCCACGCGCGCCTGCCGGAAATGGCGCTGGAAGGCGGTGACGACCGCCCGCATGTGCGGATCGAACGTGCCCGTCACCGGCTGGTCATAGCCGTAGAGCGCGAGCATCGCCTGCAGCGCCTCGATCGGCTGCCCCGCATCGCCTTCGGCGAAGAAGCGACCGTCGCGCAGAGGCACCTCCGGCACGTGATGGCCGACGCCCTCGGCCGCGAGCCGGCGCCAGGGAAAGTTCTCGCCCGGATCCTCCTTGCGGTCGGGAGCGATGTCGGAATGGGCGAGCACCCGGTCCGCCGGGATCGCCCAGCGCACGACGATGTCGCAGGCGAGCGCGGTCACCGCCGCGACCTGCGCCTCAGGGTAGGGCGGCAGGCCGCCGACATGACCGGGATGGACGATCTCGATGCCGAGCGAGCGCGAGTTCACGTCGCGCTCGCCCTGCCAGGACGCCCGGCCGGCATGCCAGGCGCGGCGGCCCTCCGGCACCATCTGCAGGATCGTGCCGTCTTCCAGCACGACGTAATGGGCCGAGACCTCGGCGATCGGGTCGGCGAGCCGCTGCAGCGCGGCGGCCTCGCCGTCCATGCCGGTGTAGTGCAGGATCAGCATGTCCGGCCGCTTGCCGAGGCGCTCGCCGTGGTTCGGCGAGGGCTGGATGCGGGTGGCGAGCGGGCTGTCCGGCGTCATGCCGCACCGCCTTCCAGACGGACGCCGCTTTCTGCGAGGATCCGGTCGTGGGCGGCGTTGATCGCGGCGAGGCGCTTGGTGGCGATCACCACCGCCTCGGGCGGCAGGCCGCGGGCGATCGCGCGATCGGGATGGTTCTCGGCCACGAGCTGCCGGTGGCGGACCTTCACCGCGGCCGGGTCGGCGCCGTGCTCCAGCCCGAGGACGAGGTAGGGGTCGTCGGCCAGCCGCACGTGCCGGGCGGCAATGCGGCGGAACGCGATGTCGTCGAACCCGAAGATCTCGGCGACGGCGCGGAGATAGGCTTCCTCGGCCTGATGGATCGCCCCGTCGGCGGTGGCGATGTGGAACAGGCCGTCGAGGACGTCCTCCAGCAGGGACGGCTCGTCGTGGAAGGCGTTCGCGAGCTGGCGGGCATAGGCCTCGTAGCCGTTGGTCGTGCGCTTCGCGAGGTCAAACAGGCGGGTGACGCGGGCGCGCTCCGCCTCGCCGACCTGCACCACCTTGCCGAAGGCCTCGACCTCGGAGGGCGTGACCACGCCGTCGGACTTCGCCATCTTGGCGGCGAGCGCCACGAGGCCGGTGGTGAAGACCACGTCCCGCGGCATCGGGCCGAACAGCGCGCCCTCGCGATCGACGAGGTAGTGCCCGGCGAGCCCGCCCGCGAGCGCCCCGAGGGGGCCGCCGATCGCGAGGCCGATCCCGGCGCCGCCGAGCTTGCCCCAGATCCCCGAATTCATCGGGACCGGGCGGGGTTGTCTTGGAGATGCGGCACGGTCACCGGCTGGCCTTTTAACGATGCCGGCGGACCTCGAAGCGTTCCGCCGACGACAGGCCGCCGGGGATACAGGCTCCGTCCGAAACGCGGAAGGGCCGGAGCGTTCGGCTCCGGCCCTCCTCCATCCTGCTTCCGTGCCGGGGCGGCGAAGCCTCAGCGGCAGTACACGTCGCCATAGGCGTCGCGGTAGGTGCCGTAGGGGCAGCGCGGCGCCGTCGAGGCGCCGACGATGGCGCCACCCGCACCACCGATCGCGGCACCGGCCAGCGCACCGCCGGCGCGCCCGGTGGCGGCTCCGCCGATTGCGGCGCCTGCCAGGGCGCCCAGGCCGGCACCGCCGAGGGCGCGATCCTGCGGCGTGTTGCAGGCGCCGACCGAGAGGGCGAGGGTGC
Organism: Methylobacterium cerastii; assembly: GCF_022179125.1. Lineage (GTDB taxonomy): Bacteria > Pseudomonadota > Alphaproteobacteria > Rhizobiales > Beijerinckiaceae > Methylobacterium > Methylobacterium cerastii. The sequence goes on along the minus strand of NZ_BPQG01000010.1, from coordinate 32,056 downwards.
CGGCGAGGGCGGCGGCGATGAGCTTCTTCATGAGTTCCGAGACTCCCTTGTGCATCCGGTCCGGCGTTTCGCCGTGGTGATGGTGCGGTCCGAGCTTAGCCTTATCCACCATGAAATGCACATGACACGGCCAAGGTTCCGCCGGGATGGGGCAGTAGCCGAAAAGCCGGGCTTGTCTCCAGGGTGCGGCGCCCCGGTTCAAGGCTCCGATCTGCTCCGGCTCGGGCCGTCGACGCCGCGAAATGCCCTCGGCACGGCGCACGGCGCGGGTTAAGAGCCTGCGGAAGCGGGTTTCCGAAATCGGCGACCCCGTCCGTCGCGACCATCGCCTGAGAGAGGGTGCCATGCCGAGAGCCACCACGATCGTCCGCCGGGCCGCGGTCCGCCCCGATGCGGTCGTCGACACGATCAGCCTCGACCATGCCGGGCGTCAGGCGCAGCGCGGGCACCTACACAGCGCCGGCGGCCTGCATATCGACCTGGCGCTGGCGAAGGCCGCCGCCCTCGAGGACGGAGACGCCCTGCGCCTCGACGACGGTCGCCTCGTCGCGGTGAAGGCCGCCCCGGAGGCGCTGCTCGAGGTTCGCGCCGAGAATCCAGCCCGCCTGATGCGCCTCGCCTGGCAGCTCGGCGGCAACCACGTCGCGGCCGAGATCGGCGCCGAAATCCTCCACGTCCCGGCGACGCCCGCCACGGCAGAGCTCGTCCGCGGCCAGGGCTGCACGGCGACCCCGGTCGATCGCGCCTTCCGCCCCGAGCGTATGGCCCACGATCACAGCACCTGCGGCCACGACCATTCGCACGACCACCACGATCTTGCGGCACACGCGCATGACGATCATGGACCCGCAGCTCACGGGCACGACCACGGGCATGCCGACCACGGCCACGATCAGCATGCCCACGATCATGCCGCGCACGATCACGCTCCTCACGTGCACGGCCCGGATTGCGGCCACGATCACTGAAGCGGCTGCGAGACGGAATTGGCGGACGGCCTCAGGCGGCGACGAACCGGCCTGACGGCTGCGCGGGTTCCGCCTCGCCCTCGGCGAGCACCAGGATCGCGCGGCCTCGGAGCGGGACGACGGCGCTTGATGCGTAGCCGGGGGCGTCCGGCGGGACGGCGCCTGTCGCGGCGGTGCTGTCGAAGACCGGGTGCCACGGGCCGCCGACCACCGCTGCGAGGCGGAAGTCGCAAGGGCCTTGGTCGGCGTTGATCAGGATCAGGATACGGCCGCGGTCGAGGTCGTTGCCGATCTGCATCCCGAAGGCGCGCCGGCTCTCGTCGGCCCAGGCCTCGGAGTCCATCTCCGCACCGCAGGGCGAGAGCCAGTGCACGTCGCGCAGGCTCCCCCCGGGCGCGACCGGCGCGCCGTCGAAGAACGCGCGTCGGCGCAGGGCCGGCCGCTCTCTGCGTAGGCGCGTCAGGTTGGAAACGAACGTGCCGAGGTCCGGGTCGGGATCGGTCGACCAGTCCATCCAGCTCGTCGCATTGTCCTGGCAGTAGGCGTTGTTGTTGCCGGCTTGCGTCCGCGAGCGCTCGTCGCCCATCAGCAGCATCGGCACGCCCTGGGCCAGCATCACGGTGGCGAGCAGGTTGCGCACCTGCCGGGCGCGGACGGCACGGATCGCGGGATCGTCGGTCGGCCCTTCGACGCCGTAGTTGCGCGACACGTTGTGGCCGTGCCCGTCGCGGTTGTCCTCGCCGTTCGCCGCGTTGTGCTTCTCCTCGTAGGCGACCACGTCGGCCAGCGTGTAGCCGTCATGGGTCGCAGCGAAGTTGATGCTGGCGAGCGGCGAGCGGCGAGAGGGCGCGAACACCTCGCGCGATCCGGTCAGCCCCTGCGTCAGCTTGGCGAGCTGGCCGGCGTCGCCCCGCCAGAAGCCGCGGGCGGCGTCGCGGAACTGGTCGTTCCACTCGCTCCAGCCGCGCGGATAGCCGCCGAGCCGGTATCCGTCCTCGCCGAGGTCCCAGGGCTCGGCGATCATCTTGACCTGGGCGAGCACCGGGTCCTGCGCCACCGCCTGGAAGAACGCGGCCTGCGCCGAGAACGCGGAGGGCGAGCGGCCGAGGCTGGTGGCGAGGTCGAAGCGGAAGCCGGCGATGCCGTAGGCCGTGGCCCAGTGCCGGAGCGAATCCAGCACCATCTGCATCACCCGCGGGTGGGCGATGTCGAGGGTGTTGCCGCAACCGGTGCAGTCGACGTCGCGGCGGGGGTTCGCCGGATCGAGCTTGTAGTAGCTCGCGTTGTCGATGCCGCGGAACGACAGGGTCGGGCCGGTATGGCCGGCCTCCGCGGTGTGGTTGTAGACCACGTCGAGGATCGTCTCGATGCCGGCTGCGTTCAGCTCGCGGATCGCCGCCTTGAGGCCGCCGAGCCCGCCGTCGCCGAGGTAGCGCGGATCGGGCGCGAAGTAGCCGAGCGGCGAGTAGCCCCAGAAGTTCAACAGCCCCTTCTCGACGAGGAAGCGGTCGTCGGCGAAGGCCTGGATCGGCAGCAGCTCGAGGGCGGTGACGCCGAGCTTCCACAGGTGCTCGACGATGGCCGGATGCGCCAGCGCCGCGTAGGTGCCGCGCTCGGCTTCCGGCACCGCCGGATGGGTCATCGTCAGCGCCTTGACGTGCGCCTCGTAGATCACCGTCTCGGACAGCGGCCTGCGGATCGGCTGCAGCGCGAGGTTGGGAACCTCGGGCGCGGTGACGACCGATTTCGGCATGTAGACCGCGCTGTCGCGCCGGTCGATCTGGTCCTCGCGCTGCAAGCCGCGGCGGTGGCCGTAGAGGGCATCGTGCCAGCGGATGCGCCCGCGGATCTCGCGGGCATAAGGGTCGAGGACAAGCTTCGACGGGTTGAAGCGGTGCCCGCGCGCGGGCTCCCATGGCCCATGAACGCGGTAGCCGTAGAGCTGGCCCGGTAGGACGCCGCGCAGGTAGCCATGCCAGACGTCGTCGCTGCGGCAGGGAAGCCGGATCGTCCGGCTCTCGTGGCGCTCGCCCGGCTCGAACAGGCAGAGGTCGACCGCGGTCGCGTGCTCGGAAAACAGGGCGAAGTTGACGCCGCGTCCGTCGAAGTGGGCGCCCAACGGCGTCGGCACGCCGTCGTCGATGGCGATCATACAAAAATCCGACACGCGATGGTCCCCCCGGCCCGGAGCCGGTGTGGACGCATCCGTGTTCCCGGATCAAGTCGCCGGGGCGAATGGGCTGTGCGGCGCGCCCGATCGTGACCCAAAGCTACTCGCCTCAAGCCTACTCCGCCGCCGCGGCCGTCGTCGGCGGCTCGCGCTCGACGGTGCGGAAGTTCTCGAGTTCCGAGAGGAAGTTTCGCGCCCACCAGTCGACGTCCTCGCGGGTCATGCGCTCGACCATCGGCTTCCAGCGCTCCAGCCGCTCGCTACGCGGCATGTAGAGAGCCGTCCGGATCGCTTCGGCGACCTCGAAGCGGTCGTAGGGGTTCACCATCAGCGCCTCGGGTAATTGTCGCGCCGCGCCAGCGAACTTGGACAGGACCAGCACGCCCGGATCGTCCTCGCTTTGGGCGACGACATATTCCTTGGCGACGAGGTTCATGCCGTCGCGCATCGGCGTGACGAGGCCGACGCGGGCGGCGCGGTAGAGGCCCGCGAGCACCGGCCGAGGATAGGCCTTGGTCACGTACTGGATCGGCGTCCAGGCCGGGTCTCCGAGCGCGCCGTTGATCTCGCCGACCGTCTCGTTGACGGCGCGCGAGAGCTGCTCGTACTCGGGCACCTCGCTGCGCGATTTCGGCGTGATCTGGATGTAGGTGACGTTGCCGCGCTGGTCGGGGTTGGAGGCGAAGAAGCGCTCCACCGCCTCCATCCGCTCGGGCACGCCCTTGGAATAGTCGAGCCGATCGACGCCGATCAGCAGCTTGCGCGTGCGCAGGCCGGCCATCGTCTCGCGGACCACCTTGTTCGAGCCGGCCTTCTCCGCCGCGTCCTTGAAGCCGGCGACGTCGATGCCGATCGGGAAGCTGCGGATCCGGGTGCGCCGGCCGTCGACCATCAGCGAGCCGCCGCCGAGGGGGATCGCGCGGAGCGTGTCGATCAGGTTGCGCGACAGGTTCTGCACGTCCGGGTCGGTCTGCAGGCCGATCAGGTCGTAGTCGGCGATGGCGCGGAGCAGGTCGTTGCTGGCCGGCAGCGTGTTGAACACGTCGGCGGCCGGCCACGGGATGTGGTGGAAGTAGCCGATCGGGTTCGAGAGCCCGAGGCCGCGCAACTCGGCCGCCATCGGCAGCAGGTGGTAGTCGTGCACCCAGATGATGTCGTCGGGCTGGACGAGCTTGGCCAGCGCCCGCGCGAAGATGCGGTTGACGCGGCAATACCCGGCATAATCCGAGCGCGAGAAGATACCGAGCCCGAGCCGGTAGTGCATGATCGGCCACAAGGCCCGGTTGGCGAAGCCGGCGTAGTATTCTTCGTGGTCCTGCGGCGAGAGGTCGACCACCGCGTACTGGACGCGGTCGCGGTCGATCAGCGTCGGCTCCTCTGAGGGCTCCTCGCTGATGTTGCCGCTCCACCCGAACCATAATCCCTCGTAGGCGGTGAAGGCCTCCTTCACGGCGACGGCGAGGCCGCCGGCGGCGACCGCCTTGCCGCATTCTTCCGGAACCGCAACGCGGTTCGATACGATCACAAGGCGTGCCACTCAGGTGGGCTCCGGATCCTCAAGCGCGCCGGCGTGGAACGCGCAACGTCAACGTTTCTTGCCATCCGTGAACGCGCGAGAGTTCCCGGCGATCCGTAGGGTTAGCCAAGCGCGAATGACCGCTGCGGGTCAAGCGATCGTTTGCAGCCCTCAAGACGAAATCCGAGGCCTGTCCCGGCGCCCGTCCCAGCCGCGCGGGGCGTCGGCAACAGTCGCGAACCTTGGCCGAACACGCCTGAACGGCGCCTGACCCGCCGTTCGCGCGGCCGTCCCCGGAACCCGCGGACGCGGGCGATGTTACTCAGGCGAACATCGCCCTCCAAGACCCGTGTACGAAGGAGTCCCGCTCATGGCTGCGTCCGAGATCCCCCACCCCGATCCGGCCCATGCCGCCGCGAGCGAGCAGGCCGAATGGCGCGGCCTGAAGGGCGATGTCGAGGGGATCGCCGACGTCGCGGCCGAACGCGGCCGCGGCCTGATGGATGCCGCTCGGCTCCAGGCCCAGACCTTCGTCGAGGGTCGCAAGAACGACGCGGCCCAATCGGTCCACGACCTCGCCAAGACCCTTCGAGATTCGAGCAAGGACTTCGAGGATCGCCCGAACATCAAGGCGTTCTTCGACAGCGCGGCCGACGGCTTGAGCCAGCTCGGCGGCTCGATCGAGTCGCGCAGCTTCGCCGACTTCTACGGAGAGGCCGAAGCCTTCGCCCGCCGCGCGCCGGTGGCGGTTGCGGTCGGGACCTTCGTGGCCGGCTTCATCGCCGCCCGCTTCATCAAGTCGTCGAGCCTGCCGCCGGAAGGCGACGCGCGCGACAGCTTCCGCGCTTGATCGGCACGGCCATGTCGAACGGATCGCACACCCCCCCTCCGGGCTCCTCCTCCGGCTCATCCGCCGGCAGCATCCAGAGCCTCATCGGCGATGCCCTGCGCGAGACCAACGATCTCGCCCGCAAGGAAATCGCCCTGTTCCGCGCCGAGATGGCGAAGAACGTCCGCTCGCTCATCGTCGGCATCGTCTGCCTCATGGCCTCTGCGGTGTTCTCCGTCGTCGCCCTGCTGGTGCTGATCGGCGCCTTCGTGAAGTGGCTCGCCACCATCGTCGGCTCCGAGTGGCTGTCGGCCCTGATCGTCGGCGGCGTCCTCCTGGTGCTCGCGATCGGGATGGCGCTCTGGGGACGCAGCGCCTTGTCGTTCTCCACGCTCACCCCCACCCGCACAGGCCGGCAGGTCCGCCAGGACGCCCGCGCCCTTTCCGAGAGAGTGTCCGGATGAGTTCGATGAATGAGATGGAGCGGGACATCGAGGCGAGCCGCGCGCGCCTCGATGAGACCATCGAACGCATTCAGGGCCGCCTCTCGGTTTCGAGCCTGGTCGACGAGATGCTCGGCAACGCCCGCCGCGCCCCCGCCGTCAGCGGTGCCTACGACGGAGCGCTCGAGGCTGTCCGCCGGAACCCCGTGCCGGTCCTGCTGATCGCGGCCGGCGTCGGCTGGTTGATGCATCGGATGTCCCAGGACGCCAACCGCCGACGGACGCACGCCTCCGCCGAGCGCGTGCCGGTCCTGAACGACGGCGCCGCCCGCGCCTACGATCCCGACCTGCCCACCCGCCAGCCGAAGCCGCCGCTGTTGGACGAGACCCGCGCCTGACGGGACGCCGCTTCGCACAGCGCGGGCCGACGCCCCGACCGACCCCTCGGATTGGCCCCTAGCGGGTTTTGCCAGCCGCGTAAGAGTTCTGAAGGATCACGCCATGAGCAACACGAGCCTGGGCGACACGAGCAAGTCGGCCGCCACCGACAACCATCTTCCCGACGACATCGCGCGGCGCGCCGCCGCGAAAGTCGAGGCCGGTTTGCATGCCGCCGGCCTGGATCCGGTCCCCCTCGATCCGCATGCGAAGGCGGCCGACCATACCCTGCGGCCCGACCCCGCGGGGCTGCGCGACCCGATCGGCCGTCACTACGCCTCTCCGCACGATCACCAAGCCGGCCCTGGCCCGGATGTCGCCGGCAAGGTCGGCGACGTGGCCGACAAGGCCCGCGCTGCGGCAAGCGTTGCCGCCGACCGCGCGGCGGACTTCGCCGACCGGACGCGGGATCGCGCTTCGGATCTCGCGGACGACGTGCGCGATCGCCTCGGCGGTGCTGCGGACGAAGCCCGCAATTGGGTCTCGGGCGTCCACCGCGACCACATGCGCCGGATCGACGACGTGGTGGTGCAGGGCAGCGACAAGCTCGATCGCAGCCGCACGGCGGTGGAGCAGTTCGTCACCGAGAACCCGCTGCTGGTTGGCGTTGTCGGCGTCGCCGCTGGCCTGCTGCTCGGCGCGCTGCTGCCTCGGACCCGCCAGGAAGACCGCAACATCGGACCCTACGCCGACGAGGTCCGCGACCAGGGCCTGCGCTACGCACGCGAGTTCACCAACCGCGGCCGGGAGTTCGTTGAGACCGCCCTCGACCCCGACAACATCCAGACGGCGGCTCAGAAGGCCGGCCTCAAGGCCGAGCCCGAGCACCAGGGCGACGACCGGACGGCCCACCGGCTTTGAAGCAAACCTATATCTGAACCGATCCTAAAGGCGGCGCCGCAAGCGCCGCCTTTCTTCGTTCTCGACCCTTTCGCCGAGAGCGGGTAGGGACGCGGCCATGAAGACCGCCGACTGCGACATCCTGATCGTTCCGGGCCTGGGCGGCTCGGAGGAAGGCCATTGGCAGGCGCGCTGGGCCAGCCGAATGTCCACCGCCCGCGTCGTCGAGCAGGATTCCTGGCATGCGCCGGAGCCCGACGCATGGTGCGGCCGCGTCGTCGAAGCGGTCGAGGCGGCGACGCGCCCCGTCATCCTGATCGCGCACAGCCTCGGCGTCGTCGCCTGCGTCGAGGCGGTTCCGAAGCTGCCGCAGGGCCGCGTCGTCGGGGCGCTGTTCGTGGCGCTGCCGGACGTCGAGGAGACGCCGAACCTGCCCGATAGCGTGCGCGCTTTCGCACCGCTGCCGCGCGACCCGCTGCCGTTCCCGTCTCTGCTGGTGGCAAGCCGCACCGATCCCTATTGCCGCTACGAGCGTGCCGAGGACTTCTCCTACGCCTGGGGCTCGGCCTTGGTGGATGCCGGCGAATCCGGCCACGTCAACGTCGCCAGCGGCCACGGGCCGTGGCCGGAGGGCCTGATGCGCCTTGCCGGATTCATGAAGGACCTGTGAGCGCTTCGCTCAGGCCGCAGGCGCCCGGTTAACCTCCCGTTTACCGAAGCCCGCGCTGATGGACCTCGGATCACGGGCGATCCGGCCCGCGGGAGATCGACGTGACGCGAAAAGAGCTTCTGACGCGACTGGAGGCCGTGCAGACGGCGCTGGGCGAGCGCGCCCACACCTCCTTCAACAGCTCGATCTTCGGCGACGCCGCGCTGCTCAAGCGCATCGAGGCGTTCGAGGCCCAACTCGTGGCCGTCGAGAAGCCGAAGGTCGCCGACTACACAGGCAACATGTTCACCCGCATCGCCAACCGCCGCAACGCCGAAGCGGTGCAGAAGCGGGCGCAGTCCTAACGTTTCCCGCTACTTTGGCTCTGGGTCGGCCGGGCGGAGAAGTTCGCCGGCGACGTCCGAGAGCCGGGGCGGCGCCTCGCGCACGAACGGCAGGGGCCGGCAGACCGCAAGTGCCGCTAGGCCGAAGCGGGCGGTCATCAGGCCGTTCAGCACGCCCTCGCCGAGCTTCGCCGACACCCGCGCCGCGATCCCCAAGCCGAGCACCTGCTGGATCATGCTCTCGCCGACCGCCATCCCGCCGGTGACGGTCAGGTGCGTGAGGGCCGCGCGTGCTAGACGTAAGAACCCGAGGAAGCCCGGGCGCCCGCCGTAGATCGCCGCGATCCGGCGCAGAAGCCGCACGGCGGAGAAGACCACGAACGCAACGTCCACGATCGCCCGCGGGCTCAGCGCGGTGACGCCCGAGACCTGCTTGGCGGCGGTGGCGATGGCGTTGCGCGCCTGCCGGTCGAGGGGGCTCAACAGCTCGTGCTCGGCGAGGCCGATGCGGTCGTCCACGTCGAGGATCGCGTCCGCCGAGGCTTCCAGCCGCTGGCGGCCTGCCGCGAGCCCCACGCGTTCCGCATAGAACGCCGAGAGGTCGCGGACCACGCCTTGGGCCGCGCTGTGGTCGCGCGTGGCGATCGCCGTGACCGCGGCCTGGCGCAGGTGCTCGATCTTGCGCTCGCGCCAGAGCCCGCGCAGCTCACGCACCACGATCGCCAGGAGCGCGAGCCCGGCCAGCGCCAGGAGCGCCAGGGCGACGCCGCCGAGCCAGGGCGCGGCCTGGAACAGGTCGGCGATCAGCCGCTCGACCGAGAGCCCGACGCCGAGCGACACGAGCCCGCCCGCGGCCGAAAGCAGGAGGCCGCCCCAGGGGACGCCACGGGACTTCGCCATCGGCACCGGCACGCCGTCGGCCGCGTCCACGATCTCGACCGGGTCCTCGACGATGCGGACGCCGCCCGGCACCGCCGGCATCGGCGCGAGGGCCTCGCTCGAGGCCGGCGCGTCGGCGGCGGGGATGCGGAAGGCGCGCGGGCGCTGGGTCGAACTCACGGCATCATCCTCAAGGTTGTCGCCCCGGCCATCACGTCAGCTTGTCGCCGATCAGGAACTGCATCGCCCGGTCGAGACGGATCTGCGGCAGGTGGCCGGGCCGCTCCAGCGCGTCGGGCTTGATCACCGGAGGGCGGAACCGGGGAAACCGCAGCGAGCCCGGCTCGACGACGCCTTCCAGCACGGCCTCTGGCCGGACGGGGAGATGGCCGGGAAACACCGCGGCCTCGGCCGTACCGTCGAACACCTCGTCGCCGACGGTCTCGCCGGCCTCGGGCGTGCCGGCGACGGCGCGCAGCACCGCGTCGCCGTCGTGGATCGTGGTCTCGCGGGTGGCGCGGACCGAAGCCAACGCCACGGTGCCGACGCGGGCGCCGGCGGCCTCGGTCCGGCGCATGGCGCGCGAGACGAGCAGGCGCAGCAGCGCCTCCAGCCGGTCGTGGCTGGTCTGATGCAGGTGGTCCGCCTTGGTCGCCGCGAACATGATCCGGTCGGCCCGCGGCGCGAACAGCCGCGAGAGCAGCGTGTTGCGGCCGATGTTCAGGCTGAGCAGGACCGAATCCAGCGCCTCCTCCAATTCGGCGAGCGCCGCCGGCCCGGCGTCGACGGCCGCGAGCACGTCGACCAGCACGATCTGGCGATCGACGCGCTGGAAGTGGTCGCGGAAGAACGGCACGACGACCTTGGCCTTGTAGGCCTCGAAGCGCCGTTCCATCAGCCCGGCCAGCGTCCTAGGTTCGATCGTCTCGGGCAGACTATCGAGCGGCGCGAAGGTCAGGGCCGGTGAGCCGGCGAGGTCGCCCGGCATCAGGAAGCGGCCGGGGGGCGTCGTCGCCACCATCTCCGGCCCGGCGCGCAACGCCGCGAGGTAGGCGGTGAAGGCGGCGCTCGCCCGCTCGGCCACGACCTCGTCGAGGGGGCCTGCTGGGTCGAGGCCCTTGAGCATCGCGAGCCAGGGCGCCGCCATCTCCCCGCGGCCGGCGCGCCGGGTTCCGGCGATCGTCGCACGCGACCAGGCGGTGTAGCTCTGCTCCAGCAGCGCGAGGTCGAGCAGCCATTCGCCGGGATAGTCGACCACGTCGAGCATCAGGGTACCTGGGCCGGAGCGCCAGCCGCCGGCGCGCTCGTACTCGATCGCAAGACGGAACTGGCTGATCCGGTCGGTGGAGCGCGGCCACAGGCGGGCTTCGGTGAGGGCGGAATAGTGCTCCTCGTAGGGGAAGCGCGGAACGTCGTCGTCCGGCTGCGGCACGAGGCGGGCGCGGCGCAACCGGCCCTCCTGCGCCGGGGCGAAGGCGGGGAGCGCGTCGCTCTCGACGAGATGGTGGATCAGCGCGGTGGTGAACACGGTCTTGCCCGAGCGGGCGAGCCCGGTGACGCCGAGCCGCAGGGTCGGCTGGATCAGGAAGTCGCTCGACGCCTCGGCGAAGGCCATGACCGCGGAGCCGGCGCGCGCGGCGAAACTCTGGATGGGCAAGGGCGGACTCAGGTGGTTGGGAGACGCGGAAGGGCCAGCCGGTCGGCCGTCGCCGTTCAGGTGGCGCGGGGAGGGGAGCGCCGCAAGGTTTCGGCGCGGCGAGTCTCCGTTCGCGAACCGCTACTTCGCCGCGTCGGCCGTCGCCGCAGTGACCGGACCGAGCCGGGCGATGGCGGCCTCGATGAGGGGCGGCCCGGCATGTAGGGCGCCGAGCTCCACCGCCGACATCGCACGCATCACCGCCGCGAGGTTCGGCAGCGGGCTCCCATCGGGCGAGAACAGCGCGAGGTCGTCCGTGGAGCGTAGGCGGACGCTCTTGGCGATGGCGGCGGCGTAGTTGCCGATGCGGACCTCGTCGCCGCCGCAGAGCGGCGCCGGCGCGCGCAGATCGCCCAGGGACAGGCCGGAGACGATCATCGGCAGCAGCGCGGATTCGGCCACTAGCCGATCCGGGGACGGCACCTTCCGATCGAGGAGCGCGGCTGGGTCGTCCGCCCCGCGCACGACGGGAGCGGATGCGGCCGCCGGCTTGTCGGAGAGCCCGGCGGCGATGTCCGTGACCGGCCGCGATGCGACGCGAGTCGCGATGGCAGGGCGCCGGGCGGGATGGCCGCTCATTCGTGCCAGGGGCGACCAGGGCTGCACCCGCAGGGCCGTCCTCCCGCCGCGGCGGGCACCTCCGGGCAGGTGGCGGGCAAGGTAGCGGGCGCGAAGCGTGCCGCCGATCCCGCGGGGTGCGAGGGGCGACGGCTTCGCGTTTCTCGCGATCGGCCCGAGCAATGGAAGGCCGCAACTCGCGGGCGCCCAGCGACGCACGATGGCCAGCGCGGTGCGGCGCCCGTAGTCGCGGTAGTAGCGCCGGAGCAGGCCGGCCGCGGCGTCGGCTCCGTCGGCCGCGGTGGCGAAGCCGGTATGCCCCTCGGCGTCGGCGCCGACTTCGCCCGTCCAGCGCGCACTTTTGATGCACCAGTAATTGTTGAGCTTTGCGCAGCGCGCGACGAAGGCCGGCTCGGTCGGCGCGACCCGGGCGACCAGGGCGAGCGAGACCGGCCGAAGCTCCGCCCCGGCCTGCGCCCGCCAGTTCGAGACCGCTCGCGCCACGTGCTGATAGTACGGTGCGCCTTCGGCCCCAGATGCGCGCAGCGCGACGACCTGCGCGCGAAGTGCAACGGCTGAGTCCTCAGCCAGGGGTGGCAGGGTCGTCAGGAGGAGTATCGCGGCGAGGAGCACGGGCGGCCGTGGTGAGGGTTGCGAACCACGAGGAACGGCGCGGCCGCACGATCGGTTCAGTTCGCGCGCACGTGCCGACGATCGCCCGGCGGCGCGCGAGACTTACGGATTCAGGTGCTCCAGCGCCGCCGCGTGCAGGCGCGGGTCGCCGGCCGCGACGATGCGGCCGCCCGCGGTCGCCGGGCCGCCGTCCCAAGCGGTGATGATGCCGCCGGCGCCCTCGACGATCGGGATCAGTGCCACGATGTCGTAGGGCTTCAGCCCGGCCTCGACGACGAGGTCGACCTGGCCCGAGGCCAACATGCAGTAGGCGTAGCAATCGGTGCCGTAGCGCGACATGCGCACGCGGCCCTCGATCGCGCGGAACCGCTCGGCCTCGTCGCCCTCGGTGAACAGGCGTGGGTCGGTGGTGGCGAGCATCGCCGCCGACAGGTCGACGCAGCGGCGAGTGTGGAGCGTCCGCTCGCCGCGCGGCCCGCGCAGGCGCGCGCTGCGTCCGTCGCCGGTGAACCGCTCGCCGAGATAGGGCTGGTGCATGAGCCCGCGCACGGCGCCGCCGTTCCGGGTCAAACCGATCAGCGTGCCCCAGGTCGGGATGCCGGTGATGAAGGCGCGCGTCCCGTCGATGGGATCGAGCACCCAGACGTATTCCGCGTCGAGACGCTCCGAGCCGAATTCTTCTCCTAGGATGCCGTGCGCGGGAAAGCGGGCGCGGATCATGTTGCGCAAGACGAGCTCGGCCGCGCGGTCCGCTTCGGTCACCGGGTCGAACGGCGCCGTCCCGGCGGCCTTGTCCGTCAAGGCGACCTGCGCCCGGAAGAATGGCACGGTCGCCTGGCCCGAGGCTTCGGCCAGGTCGTCCATGAACCGGCCGAGTTCGACGACGCTCATCGGCTTTTCCCCGAACGGTCCCGCAATCGCGGCAGGAAGGCGGGTTTCGCCGTGCGCCGTCAAGCCTGCGCCGTCAGGCCTCGGCCGCGACGCGCAGGATCGGCCGCTCCGGCTTGGTGCCGACATGCGCGAGCACCGTGTCGACCGCGCTCCCCAGGGACGAAACGTGTTCGGCCGCCGGGATGCTGCCGCGGCCGGCGGAGTCGTCGTCCGCCTGCCATAATCCGACGACGACCGGAACGTCCGGCATTCGACGCTGGAGGCGGTCGACGAGGCGCCGCAGATGCGCCGGCTCGCCACTGATCGCCAACGAGACGATGCAGACGATCCGCGCCGCACCGGGATCGAAGTCCGCGATTTTCGCGCGCGACACCTCGCCGAACGAAACGATGCGCGTCCCGAGCCCGCGCTTGGCCAACAGCTGCGCCAGGATCGTGGCCGCCGGCGTGTCGATGAAGCCGCGCCCGGCGACGCAGAGCACCGCCCCGTCCTGCGACCAGGCCGGCGGGATCGCGTCGGGGTCCGGCGTCGCCGCCGCCGGGGCATCGCCCGTCGGCTTGAACTCGGAAGCGGCGGGCGTCGGCACCCGGTCGTCCCGCTCGGCGAGCGCGTCGACGAGCTCGCTGACGGAGGCGCGGATGTCGGACTTCTGGTCGAGGGTGAGCACGCCGCGGGCGGCGTCGCGGGCGGCGAGTTCGAGGCCCTTCAGCACCACGTCGTCGTAGTAGGCCGACAGCGAGCAGGTCTGCAGGATCTGCTCGGCGTGCTCCTGCGCCTCCTCCGGATCGTCGGCGAGGATGCGCTGGTAGAAGTTCTCCACCGGCGTCAGCGCCGCCCGGTTGCCGAACAACACGTCGAGGAACTCGAGCTTGTCGATGTGCCGGCCGAGCACGACGAGGCAGACGGTCAACGGCGTCGAGAGCAGAAGCCCGACCGGTCCCCACAGCCAGGTCCAGAACAGGGCCGAGATCAGCACCGCGAAGGGCGAGAGCCCGGTGGAATGGCCGTAGAGCATCGGCTCGACGATCTGGCCGGTGAGCGGCTCCAGCACGATGAACAGGATCGCGGTGGCGATCACCATGTTCCAGCCGGGGTCGACCGCGGCGGCGAGCGCCAGGGGGAGCAGGGCGGACAGGAAGGCGCCGATATACGGCACGAACCGCATGACCGCCGAGACGATGCCCCAGAGCACGGGGTTCGGCACGCCGATGAGGTAGAGCCCGATGCCGACGACGAGCCCGAAGGCGGTGTTGAGGGCCAGTTGCACCACGAAGTAGCGGCTGAGGCGCCGCGCGGCGTCATCCATCGCGACGGTGGTGCGGTGCAGGTCGCTGGAACCGGCAAGCCGAATCATCCGGTCGCGTAGATCCTCGCGCTGCATCAGGACGAACAGCAGCACGACGAACACGATGCCGGTGGTGGCCAGGGGCTGCATCACCGGGGAGAGCAGGGTGCTCGCGGTCTCGAGCGGACCCGGCTGCGCCTGCCGCATCTCGACCAGGACCGGATCCGCCTGCGGCCGCGCGGGCTTCGCCTCCGGGTTCGGCTCGGGCTTAGCCTCCGGCCTTTTTTTTTCGGACTTGGTCTCGGCGTCCGGCTTCTGCGCCTTGTCGCCGTTGCCGGCGTCGTGCAGCGCGCGGCCGATGTTGGCGACGTAGGCGGCGAGATGCGCAGCCGGGCTTTCGCGCAGGCCCTCGACCTTGCGTTCGATGGTCGAGCGGTAGCGCGGTACGTCGCCGGCGAGGCCCGCCACCTGCACGCCGATCAGGGTGGCCAGGGCGGCGACGACGCCGAGGGTGAACACCACCGCGGCGCCCACCGCGACGACCCGTGGCAGGTGCCAGCGCCGAAGCAGCGCCACCAGCGGGCCGAGCACGAACGAGAGCAGCACGGCGATGGCGATCGGGATGAAGATCTCGCGCCCGAAATACAGGCCGGCGATGATGGTCGCACTGACGAGGACCGGCGAGACCAGAGCCGTCTTCGGGGTCTCGGCCGCGGCGATCCGGGTCGGGGACGGCGCTTCGAGGGGAGGGTCTTCAGTCTTCGTCGCCATGCCGCCACCGGAACCGTACGCTTACGCTCGCACCGGTTGTGCTGTCGCCGATGCGAACGAGGAACGACACGGACCAGCGAAACGATCCCTCGCGGGCCGTGCCGTTTTCACGGAACCGTGATCGGTCAGGCCTGCGCGACGCCGGCGCGGGTGACGTCGGCCGCGTCGCCGAGCGTTTCGAGCGACCAGCACAGGGCCATCACCCGCCGGGCCTGCGCCTCGGGCAGCACGCCGTCTGCGAGGTCGGTGAACTTGCGCTCCAGCGCCGCGTCGGTCATTGGCCGCTCGACGCTGCCGATCGCGTGCTCGATGCGGCGGTGCAGGGTGCGGCCGTCCTTCAGCGTCACGGTCATGTCGACCTGCGCCGCCGCGATTCCAGGCGTCACCACCGGCACGACCTTCTCGCGGAGCGCGACGACCACGGGGTCGCGCACCGCACGGTCGCTAAACTGCTTCTCGCCGGCTGCCCCCTCGACCAGGGCCACGGCGACGGCGTGGAAGATGCTGAACTTGCCCTCCAACCCGAATTGCGGTGCCGTCTTGCCGGTGAGCTCGAGCACCAGCGGATGCACCTTGAGGTCGACGCGGGCGATCTGATCGGGCTTCAGGTGCTGCTCGTCGCGCAGTTGGATCGCGGCGTCGATCGCCGGGTGCATGACGATGCCGCAGGCGAACGGCTTATAGGTGTTGAGCAGGCTCTCGTAGCGGGTGCCGAGCCCCTCCGTGATCTCGCGATAATCCTGCTTGGTCGAGACGGTGTTGGCCCAGCCGCGCTTGGCCTCGATCATCCCGTCCGACGACGTGAAGCCCTTCGCCGCCAGGATCGCCGCGAACAGGCCGTTGGCGGCGGCGCGGCCGGGATTGAAGCTCTTGTTCATCGAGCCGAACGATTCGCGCAGGCCCACCGGCTGCGAGGCGGCCAGCCCCAGCGCGAACACCATCTGCTGCTCGGTGAGCCCCATCAGTTTGCCGGCGGCGGCCGCCGCCCCGAAGACGCCGGCGGTGCCGGTGATGTGCCAGCCGATGTCGTAGTGGTTCGGATAGACTGCGTTGCCGATCCGGCACTCGGTCTCGATCCCAAGCACCAGCGCATTGAGGAAGTCCCGCCCCGAAACCGGATGCATCTCGGCATAGGCGAGGATCGCCGAGGCGACCGGGCCGGCCGGGTGGATCACGGTCTTCAGGTGCGTGTCGTCGTAGTCAAAGATGTGGCTGGACACGCCGTTCAGGAACGCGGCGTTCATGATGTCGAAGCGCTCGGTGCGGCCGAACAGGCCGGCCTGCGGCGGCCCGGAGAACGGCGCCAGCGCCGACACCGCGACGTCCAGCGTCTCGTGGTGCGAGCCGCCGATGGCGACGCCGACCCAGTTGAGGAAGGTCCGCGTCGCCTCGCGGCGAACGGTCTCGGGCAGATCCTCGAACCGGGCGTTCACGACGTAGCGCGCCAGGGTATGGGTCACGCCTTTCGCTTCCGGCTTGGGCGCTGCCGCATCCTGCGGCTTGCCCGACTCCTGCGCGTGACCCAATTCCGGCGCGGCGAGCGCGAGGCCCGCGACGGCGATCAGCGCGCGTCGATCGATCTTTGACATGGTGCCTCCGTCCCTGCTGAGCCGGCCACATCGGTTGCGTTTGTTCGGACGCGGCGACCGGGCTGTGGGCGATCAGCTAACGCAGGCGCGGATCGAGCCGAGGGCAAAAAGGTTTCAACCGCTCGTTGCTGACAGACGCCGGGGGGACGATGCGTCCGATCCCTGATCACGGCATCCGACCCGCCGCCTCATCCTGAATTGCCCGCGTCAGCGGGCCTTGAAGGAGCCTTCCAGGGTTCATGCGGATCCTGGAGGTATCCTTCGAGGCGCCCGCTTCACGGCCGCACCTTAAAATGAGGTGTGTTGGGGGGAGGTCTGGCGGCGTCGCTTTCCGGTCAGACCACGACCGCCATCGCGTCCTGCTCGCCGACGCCGAAGACCCGCTTGTAGCGGGCGATGGCGTCGGCCGGCCCCTGTGCCTTGGTCGGGTTGTCGGAGATCTTCACCGTCGGGCGCCCGTCCGCATGCGTGACCTTGCAGACGATCGAAACCGGATCGAGCCGCCCGTCCGGCACCAGTCCGCGAAAGTCGTTGGTGAGCAGGGTGCCCCAGCCGTAACCGATCCGGAGCCGCCCGTGGAAATGGGCATGGATCCGCTCGATCGTGTCGATGTCGAGCCCGTCTGAGAAGATCGCGAGCTTTTCGCGCGGGTCGGCGCCGCGCGAGCGCCAGAACGCGATCGCCTCCTCGCCGCCCGCGATCGGGTCCTTCGAGTCGATGCGGATGCCGGTCCAGTCGGTCAGCCAGTTGGGCGCGCCGGCGAGGAAGCCGGTGGTGCCGTAGGTGTCGGGCAGCACGACGAGGAGGTTGCCCTCGTAATCCTCCTGCCAGTCGCGCAGCACGTCGTAGGGTGCCCGCGCCAACGCCGCGTCGTCCTCGGCGAGGGCCGCGTAGACCATCGGCAGCTCGTGCGCGTTGGTGCCCACGGCCTCGACCTCGCGGCGTAGCGCGATCAGGCAGTTCGAGGTGCCGAGGAAGCGCTTCGACCCCAGGCCCTCGTCCATCGCCTGCACGCACCAATCCTGCCACAGGAAGCCGTGCCGGCGGCGGGTGCCGAAATCGGCGATCGACAGGTCCGGAAGCTTGCGCAAACGCTCGATCTTCTCCCAGACCCGCGTCATCGCCCGCGCATACAGCACCTGCAAGTCGAGCTTGCCGAGGTTGCGCAGCACCGCGCGCGAGCGCAGCTCGTTGAGGATGGCGAGCGCCGGAACCTCCCACATCGTGGTCTCGACCCAGGGGCCGTGAAAGGTCAGCTCGTACTGCCCGTCGCGCGCCTCGAGATGGTATTCGGGCAGTTGGAAGCCCTCGAACCACGCGATGAAGTCGGCCGACAGGATGCGGCGGCGTCCGTAGAAGGCGTTTCCGCGCAGCCAGGTCGCCTCGCCGCGGGAGAGACGCAGGGACCGGGCGTGGTCGAGCTGCTCGCGGAGCGCGCCGGCATCGACCTCGTCGGCGATACGGATGCGGGTGGTGCGGTTGTTGATGCCGAAGGTCACCGCCACGTCGCGGTGCCGCCGCAGGATCGTCTGCGCCATCAGCAGCTTGTAGAAATCGGTGTCGAGCAGTGACCGCACGATCGGGTCGATACCGAAATTGTGGTTGTGCACCCGCCGCGCGAGATCGAGCATGTGGGGGAAGCCTTAGGGTCGGACGACGCGAAGCCTGGAGGGCGCACGACCGACGCACCGGTGTCAACGGAGGTCGCCGCTCCGCGCAACGAAAAGGCGGCGCACCCGGTGGGAGCACGCCGCCTGCGATGGCTCAGATGCGATCTGGACGGATCGCTCAGGCCAGGTCGACCTTCTTGGTCTCGGTCTTCGGGCTCTCGCCGGTGAGCGTGGCCTTCACGTAGCCAAACAGGTGCAGCATCTTGCTGTTGGGGCTGTCCCAGTACTCGCCCTGCTCGGGGTGGATGCGGAGCAGTGCGACCTCGGGGTCGTCCTTGCCGTTCGGGAACCAGGTCTTCAGGCTCTCGGTCCACTTGGCGTCGACGATCGCCTGGTCGCTGACGATCTCGGCCTTACCGGCGATCGAGACGTAGGTCTGGCTCGACGGGTCGGAGTACGACAGGTTGATCTGGTTGTCCCGGCTGATCTCGGCGGTCTTGGGCGAGTGCAGCTTGGTAAAGAACCACAGGTCGCCGTTCTCGTCGATGTCGTTGTTCCACATCGGACGGCTGTTGAGCGTGCCGTCGGAGTCGGCGGTGGTCATCATCGCCACCTTCACGTCCTTCACCAGCTCGAACAGCTTCTTCGCGCCCTCGTGGTCGCGGTGGTTGCCCTGATGCATCGCAGTGGTCTCTCCAGATGGTGACGGCGCGTCGGCTCTCCCTGCCGCCCGCGCCGGCGGTCGTGTCACAACGGATGACGCATCGGTTGGTTCGATCGCCTGCGCACAGGGGCCGCACGGCGTCGTGCCTGCTGCGGCTGGCGTTTCCGGCCCGGCTGTTTACATGGGCCGGAACCATCCCTTTCGAGATCTCGAGCCGCCGGACCCGGCGAAGGAGCCAGACCGTGGCGATCACCCGAGACGACGTACTGCTTGCCCTGCAGGCCGTGACCATCGATGCCGCCGGAACCACGCTGCCGGCTTCCGGCCGGCTCTCGCAGGTGGTGGTCGACCCGACCAACCGCGTGATGTTCTCGATCCTCATCGACGCGAGCGAGGCCGCCCGCTTCGAGCCGATCCGCCGATCGGCCGAGGGCAAGGTCCTGTCGATGCCCGGCGTGTCCGGCGTGTTCGCCAGCCTCACGTCCGAGCGCGGGCCCGGCATGCCGGAGCAGAGCAAGGCGGCGCCGGTCCCGGTCACCGCCGCTCCGCCGCGGCCAGGCGCGCCTCCCGGCCAGGGTCCGGCCCTGCCGGGGGTTCGCCACATCGTGGCCGTGGCCTCGGGCAAGGGCGGCGTCGGCAAGTCCACCACCGCCTGCAACATCGCACTTGCCCTGAAGGCGCAGGGCCTGAAGGTCGGCCTGCTCGACGCCGACATCTACGGGCCTTCGGTGCCGAAGCTGTTCGGCCTTTCCGGCAAGCCGAAGGTGGTCGACAACCGCAGCATGGAGCCGATGGAAGGCTACGGCCTTAAGGTGATGTCGATCGGCTTCCTGATCGAGCCGGAGACGGCGATGATCTGGCGCGGCCCGATGGTGCAGTCGGCGCTGACGCAGATGCTGCGCGACGTGCTCTGGGGCGAGCTCGACGTGCTGATCGTCGACATGCCGCCGGGCACCGGCGACGCGCAGCTCACCATGGCGCAGGCGACGCCGCTGTCGGGCGCCGTCATCGTCTCGACGCCGCAGGACCTCGCGCTGATCGATGCGCGCCGCGGCGTGACCATGTTCAAGAAGGTCGCGGTGCCGATCCTCGGCGTGATCGAGAACATGGCGACCTTCGTGTGCCCGAACTGCAACCATGAATCGCACATCTTCGGACATGGCGGCGCGCGGATCGAGGCGCAGCGCCTCGGCGTGCCGTTCCTCGGCGAGGTGCCGCTGAACATGACGATCCGCGAATCGTCGGATGCCGGCCAGCCGGTCGTCGCGGTCGCGCCCGACGGACCGCAGGCCAGGGTCTACCGCGAGATCGCCGCCAAGCTCTGGGACAACCTCAACGCCGCGCCGGCCGGCCGGGCCGCGCCGAAGATCGTGTTCGAGTAGCCCCGTGATGCCGCCGGTCCTGGGCCTGATCCTGGCCGGCGGCCTCGCCCGGCGCATGGGCGGCGGCGACAAGGTTTTGCTCCCGCTCGCCGGGCGGACCCTGCTGGAACGCGTGACCGAACGGCTCGCGCCGCAATGCGCGTCTGGAGTGGCCCTCAGTGCCAACGGCGATCCGACGCGGTTCACGGGCTTTCCGGGACCAATCCTGCCGGACGGCGTCCCCGGCCATCCCGGGCCGCTCGCCGGCATCCTGGCCGGGCTCGACCACGCCGCCGCGTTCCATCCCAACGTCGAATACGTCGCCAGCGTCTCGGGCGACGCGCCGTTCCTGCCGCACGACCTGATCGCCCGCCTCGCCGCCGCCCGGGACAAGGCCGCGATCGTGCTCGCCGCCTCTGGCGAGCGGCAACACTACACCGTCGCCCTTTGGCCCTTGCGTCTGCGGGAAGACCTCCGCGCCGCCCACGTCGAACGCGGAGAGCGCCGCGTCGGCGGCTTCATCGAGCGCCACGGTGCGACGGTGGTGCGATGGCCGGTCTCGCGGTTCGACCCGTTCCACAACGTCAACACACCGGACGACCTGAGCGCGGCGGCGTCGCTGTGCGAAGAGATTGAGGAGGCAGCCGGCTGAGGCGGCGGCGAAACGCGCAGAGCCGCCCATAGAAGGTCAGGGGCGGATGACTCGTTTCAGCGGAAGAGAAGAGATGGTGCCCAGGGACGGAGTCGAACCGCCGACACTGCGATTTTCAGTCGCATGCTCTACCAACTGAGCTACCTGGGCCTTCGCCGGACCGCTTGGCGGCTTCGACTGGAGCGGGGGTATAGTCAGTGCCCCCCGACCTGTCCAGCCTGATCCCGCAAGCTGGGCCGATGATTTTTCGGCTATTCGGATTCGGGTTTCCGGGCGGGCGGCAGGTCGCCGTCGTCCTCGTCCTCCGAGGCCGGGATGACGTAGCGGTCGCTCAGCCAGCGCCCGAGGTCGATGTCCGAGCAGCGCTCCGAGCAGAACGGCTTCAGCTTCGGGTCGGCGGGCTTTCCGCAGATCGGGCAGGAGGGAAGCTTCGCGGGCGCACTCATGCCATCGCGCTCCAGCCGGCGCGCACCGGGAAGCCCTCGCCGTCCAGGAGCGCCATCGTCTCGTAGAGCGGCAGGCCGACGACGGCCGAATGCGAGCCGACGAGCTTGACCACGAAGGCGCCGGCCAAGCCCTGGATTGCGTAGCCGCCGGCCTTACCGCGCCATTCGCCGGAGGCGAGATAGCCGCTCATCTCGCGCTGCGACAGCCGCTTGAACCGCACCCGGCTCTCGACGATCCGCTCGCGTCGCGCCCCCTTCGGCGAGAGCAGGCACACGGCCGTGAACACCCGGTGCTGCCGGCCGGAGAGCAGGCGCAGGCAGTCGGCGGCCTCGTCGGGCACCTCGGCCTTCGGCAGCACGCGCCGGCCCACCGCCACCACCGTGTCGGCGGAGAGGACCCAGCTCCTGGCGCCGTGTGCGTGCAGGTGCAAAGCGCCCTGCGCGGCGGCGAGCTTCGCCCGCGCGAGGCGCCGGGCGAGCTCGCGCGGCGATTCGGATTTCAGCGGGGTCTCGTCCACGTCGGCGGGGAGCAGCGCGTCCGGCTCGATGCCGATCTGCTGCAACAGGGCGAGCCGGCGCGGCGAGGCGGAGGCGAGGATCAGCCGCGCGGGGTTGTCCGCGGGCGCGGCCTGGGGGGAAGGGGCGTCCATGGATCTCGGATCAATCCTCGGCCGGCGCCACCCAATCAGGCGGACGCCGCAGGCATCGCGGGTACGTGTCCAGGGGTGATAGTGGAACGCCGACGCCATGGGAACGGAGGGGACGGAGGGAGACCGTCTGCGGAGGGCAAAGGCACAGCGCAAGACTGCGCCGACGGCTCTGGGCACCACCGCCGGATCCAGCCTCGTCGCAACGTCGAACCCGTGGACAACGCCGGCGGCTCTGCTATGGTCCAGCCGCGCTGCCGAAACGCGGTCCGGCGCGGGCGTAGTTCAGTGGTAGAACGTCAGCTTCCCAAGCTGAATATGCGGGTTCGATTCCCGCCGCCCGCTCCATTTACCTTCAAGCACTTAGCTGGTTAACGCTACGCCCCGACGGGCGGTGATACCAGTTTGATACCAGCCGCAGCCCTGTTGGGCCGCCCTTGAGGCTGGTCCCCCCCCCCCTCATCCCGCCTCGGCGATGAACGCCCGCCACGCGGCCGGCACCGACGGGCCGTCGTCCATCGCGTCGCCGATCTCCATCTGCATGTCGATGGCCTGCGCGGCCTCCGTGACCGCCTCGGCCGACAGCGAGATCCCCGGCCTGCCCGGGACGATGGCCCGGCCGCGGATCATGCGCGCGTTCACGGTTTCCTGGGCGTCACCCGTCAGCCAGACGGCGAACACGGCATCGACGCCGGCATGATCCCGCTCGGGATCGCCCCCGAGGCGGCTGCTTTCCAGGATCTTGGCGAGCCAAGTCGAGTCCGGGATTTCGGTGTCGTTCACTGTGATGGCCTCCGGGGACGGATTCCATTTCGAGTAACCGTAGGATCTTACCTCCACGTAATCATTGCCCCCTATCCAGGGTGCCATGTCACTTTACCCCTGCGTGCCGATCTCCATGCGACCTCCTTTCTGGGAGGAGAACTTTTATTCGTATTGGACATCATCCGAGAGCAGGCAGCCCTGGCAAGTCGAGCGGGATGCACAGATCATGGAGTGCCGGGGGGCGGTCTCGACACCGTCGGACCTCCTGCGGCGCGGGATCGAGATGCGGCGATTGAAGGACGCGCTCGACCGCATGCCCCATCCGTCGTGGGGCAGCGCGCCCTGGATGTCCCGCTCCGGTATCAGGGAGCGTACCTCGCTCCGTTACGTCGGGGACTACGTCGTCGAGCAGTTGACCGCCGACGACCGCGCCCACCTCAGGCGCGAGATGATCTTGGCCGACGGAGAGAGGACCAATCTATCCGCCTGGCACGACAGCCTGGGAAATTGCGGCATGAGCTCCGGCTGCGGCGGCGGGCGGAAACCGACCCAGGAGGACATGAAGGTCCTGGTCGAGGACCTGGCCGAGTTCCGCACGGATGAACGGTGCACGTCCGGTGAGTGGGGTTCGCTGATCGACGGTCTGTGCCGAACGAGGGAAGACGACGCCCGTATCCGCGGCCTGTTCGAGGAGGCCTCGGGCATCACGGACGAAATGCTCTGGGGCCTGAAGGAATCCGTGCAGGCGCACGAGAAGGCACGGGCGGCCATCGAGGCGCTAAACCAGCGGCGGGATGACCTCTACAAGGCGGGCACGGACGCGCCCCGGGCTCACATCAACTGGCGGCGGTTCCACCCGCACGGCGCGCCCGAGGCCTAGAGCACGATGACCCCGCCGGGGAACGCCTTTCGGAAATCGATTGGCTCCCCGGCCGGCGGCTCCGTGCCGAAGACCGCGAGGTGCGCCCCGCGATTGACGGCACGCTGCTGATCGGGCGTCAGGGTAGCGGCCTGCACCGCGTTCCATTCGACGGTCAGGGCCGCGATCCCCGGCGTCAGAGCACCCTTCCACGGTTCAGGGTCGACCTCGTCGAAGATGACCGTTCGCGCCATGCCGCGGTCCGTTCGGATCTGCTCGGCTCGCCGATGGTCGTCGACGGTCCACCCGTTGGTGGTGATCTCGCGATTCGTAATGCTCAGGGCTCCCCTCGGTTCAGGATCTCGGTGACGCGTTGCTCAGCGTTATGTGAAGAACGACCATCCCTGGCTCGGGTCGTATGCCTCATCCTCTTCCGCGTCCGGCTGGAACCAGCCCAAATCATCCATCCGCGCCACCTCATCCGTCGTGAGTGGCGTGTCGGTGGCGCAGACGTTGAACTGGTACTGATCGGACCCGGACTTGTAGTCCGCGAGCTCAGTGAAGTGCTTTGCCAGGATGCCGAGTCCCTCGATGATGTTGGCGAGCATCATGCCTGATTCTCCTTGCCCTGGAGGATCTCGGCGACGCGCTGCAGGTCGAAGTATCCGTCGATCAGCGTGAACATCGCCCGGCTGATCGGCTCCAGGTTTTCGTCCAGGCTCTCATCCTCGCAGGCCTGCAATCGCCCGACGTAGCCGGTGCCATGCAGGGAGGATGCGGCGACCGCCTGGTGGATCGCCTCCATGGTCAGGGCGCGCCCGGGCGGGTGAACCTGCTCGACGAGGGTGAGGCCCGCCATCTCATCCGACCCCAGGGACGCGCACGTGGCCATGAAGCGCGCTTGTCGCGGGTCGTCTCCTTCGAAGTCGACCTCGGCAAGCTGCATCCCGCCGGGCGAGCCGTCCTCGTGCCGGACTCGGACCCACCAGTTTTCGGTGCGTTCGGTCATGGCTCCACACGCTCCCCTTCGTTCAGCAGGGACACCGCAGCGTCGAGTGCGATCCGAAGGCTCTCGATCTCGGCGGCCGCTTCCTGCAGGAGCTCGGCTGTCCGCCTTCCAAACTGTGGGAATCCCTGCCAGTCCGGCTCGGCGGCCAGGCGCAGCCTTTCTTGGATGGTGCGGTCGGTCATACGGGCAATCCGCCCTGCAGGAGTTCGATGGCCTCGTCGATGACGTAGCCAGTCCTCGGGCAGCCCGTATTGAAAGAGGCCGCTTGCAGCTTCTCGACCGCAGCCGCGGCGTGCCCGGCCGGGAGCACCCGCTCGATCAGCACGCAATCCTCGGCCCGGTAGATCTCGTCGGCGCCGACGGCGAAGACCTGAGACGCGACGTCATCCCTGAAGATGATCTCGGCCGGAGTCTGGTTCGGGTGGCCCCACCGTTCCGAGGTGATCCACCAGAACTCCCGCCGCTCGACGACAGGCGGCTTGGCGCGCTCGGCCTCCAGGGCCCTCACCGCGCAGGAACGGCAGCACCGGACGCGCTTCGCTCCAAAGGCCCTCCCGCCGCATACCTTGCAGGTGCCGACGTACCCCCCGGGGGACCATCCGTGCGGTTGGAGATCGTCGGCCGTGTAGCCGTCGTCCGCATGATCCCCGTCCGTCATGCTCCATGCGTAGGTCATGCTGCAGGTGGCCTCCCATGCCGGGCTGTGCCGTCGGGCCAATCCCAGCGGTGGTCGCAATCCGGCTCGAACTCGATGCCGACGATGGTGGCCTTCAGGCGGCGGACTTTCTCCCGAAACTGGTTGACCGCGTTCCTCTCCATACCGACGACGCCGTAAGGTCGCTGAGGATCTCGTAGACCTGCCTGGAGGCCTCCTTCATCCGCTCCGGCTCGGTCATGGTCGTGGGATCAAGCTCGGGCGGAAGCACCTCCTCCAGCTTCGCCCGGCGGACTATCAGGGCGGTCAGCGAGGCGCCCACAGAGCCCTCCTTCCCGATGACCTTCCAGTGTTCCGCGGCCTCAAGATGCGATGCCTCACCGACACCTTGGGTGTAGATCAGGACGACGTCTCCGATCTTGTGCCGATCCCAAGTCGCCTTGACGAGAACGCCGCGACCGCGACCGGCCAGGGTATGCCAGTCGGTGGTCTTGACCCGGTAGGAATGCGTGGTGCGCTCAGCCATGGGCGGACCACACTGCTGGTAGGGCGGTATCTCGGGTGCGCTCAGATCCATCTGTCCAAGCCACGCCCCGAACCTCGGACAGGAACACAGCGTGTCCGGCTGGCTTCGGCGTCAGATTCGTCCAGAGCTCGTAGCGGTGGTGTCCGGTCGTGGGCTCATCCACGCGGACGATGTTCGCCCCGGGCCGAACGTGTTGGATGACCGCCCGCAGCGCCTTGGCATCCGCGGCGTGTCGGGCCCGCTCTATGTCGAGCTCGCAGAGGAGCTCCATCACCTGGTGGGCGAGCTCGTCCTTCGTGCGGTTCATGAGAGAGCGTCGGGTAACGCGGGAGGTGACCTCGAAGACGGGCATGGTCAGGCGGCCTCATCGAGAGCGTTGTTGATCGCGTAGGACGGAACGTATCCGTCCAGCAGGTTCCCGTTCGGCCGGATCGTCCGAAGCATGGCCAGCCGTAGCTTCTCCCGGGCCTCGTCGGTGGTGGCCTTGCGGAAGGGAAAGAGGAACGGGCGGATCGGGTCGGGCACCTCGGACAGGCGCAGACCCAGCTCCTTGTCCGAGAGGCCGGCAGCCAACTCCGCGGCAAGGCTCACGCCCGAGATCAGCTTGAGGTACCGGGCCTGCAGGACGACGGCGATCTGATCGAAGTCCGCCCAGAATTCCTCGGGCAGGTCCCGGCGCATCTCTTCGAGATCCCCGCCGGCGGCCATGACGTCCCACACCGCCAGGGGCGTGCAGCGGCTGATCACGCCGTGGAGGCGCTTGTACTCGTCGCCCTTGACCTTGACCCTGGTGCCGTCGGCGAAGCGGATGACGAAGCCTTCCTTATCCCGGGGCAACGCCACGGCCGTGGTGATCATCTCCGCGAGGGATATGAACGCATGGCGCTGGACGACCTTGAAGGCGAAGTGGCTCGCCTCCCCGAGATCCATGAGCTCGGCGAAGGGCATCTCGCGCCCGGACGCGTCGTAGGCTGCCAGCAGCGACAGGCCCGCCTCCGGGTACCGGACGACGATGACGTTCTCCGGGTAGATGGCCTCGAACAGGTAGGTCGTCCCGGGCACCAGGGCCGAGGTGTCCATCGCGTCGAGGCGCGCCTGGGCCCACACGGCCTGCGAGCTGTCGAACGCCCCCTTGGTCGCGGCCCGCCACTTGCCGTCGTCGTGGAAGGCGATGATCAGGCTGCCGTCGAGCTTCTCGAACGCCTCGAACGGGAGGTCCGGGACGGTCGCATGGCGCTCCCCGACGTTGAAGAACTTTGGGAAGGGGGTCGCGATGACGGCGCAACGGTATGGGCATACGATCAGGCCGCGGGCGAGCAGCGTGAAGGCATCCCATCCGTGGTCGTACACGCAGCGCTGCGTGTAACAGTAGAGGACCAAGCCGGTCTCAGGACAGGTCTTCCGGCTGACGAGGCCGGCGGCCCGGGCCTTCTCCAGGCCGGCGATCAGATCGCCGAAGGGCATGGTGCGAGCGGGATGGATGGCCGTCTGCATGATCAGGCGGCCTCACCGTTCTGCTCACGCACCAGGCTCCACGAGCGAACGAAGGCGACCTCGATCCACTCGTCGGGGTTCGGGGTATCCATGCAGCCGCCGAGGTCGATCATGACCTGCTGCTCGATGCTCCAGCCGTCCCGGTCGTAGTCGTAGGACAGGCGGATGCCGTCGCTGGCGCGCACGCTCTCCTGGTTCACATGGATGTGCCGGCAGCCATCGACCGTGATGTTCGGATAGGTCAGCTCCACGTTCAGCGTGGAGCCATAGGCGTTGACGTGGAAGTTGCCCGGCCCGTCGCCGTATTTGGATGCATGGATCTCAGCCACGGCTTTCCCCTCCAGGAATCCGAAGGGGGCCCCCGCACCTGGCCGGGACCCCCTTCATCTCGGCCCGCACCGGCAGACCCGAACGCCGCGTGGCGTATCCCCAGAAAATACACCCATCCGTCGATTCGGGGAGCGAACCTCGTTGACTTCGAACGAAACAAGCTCTTTGCTCACCTTCATCCCCGGCAACGGGGGCAAACCTCGCAAGCGCAGTTCACCGCGCCCATGGTTTTACGTCCCCCCCGCCGGCAGGGGGGCAACCCTTTGTTTAAGTCGTGGGCTAGTCCCCCGGGTTCACAGTTTCCTTCCCCCAATCGCGGGGGGCACACCTTCGACAGGCCCTGGCATCGCCGGGGCCTTCGTCGTTTCAGGTCTTGCGTCCGCACCGTGCCTGTTTATAACAGGCACACTAGCGCGTTGGATGAACCGGCGCGGTGGATACGAGGGACCCACAATGAACACTTACATCCGGATCGACACGCCGGCCTACGGCAGCATCTACGCCGTCGCCACCGAGGAGGAGGCCCTCGACCTCTTCGCCAAGGCCGCCGGCTACAGGGATTACGCCGAGCTCGCCGCCACCCTCGGCAAATCCGTCGAGGAGGCTCGGGACGAGCTCGTCATCTCTCGCGTCACCGCCGACGACATCGTTCGGGACATCGTCGAGGAGGGCATCGAGAACGAGGTCATGGATTCCTGGAAGGTCGATGAGATCGCCGAGTTGAACGGGCTCGACCGGGGACCGCTCGTCGCGGCGGCCGACGCCATGCAGACGCGGCGCATGCTCGAAAACTACAACGCCCAGTGCACGATCATCGCCCAGGATCGCGTCCGGCGCGCTTCCAGCCTCGATGAGGTCTACGCCGAACTTCTGTTGGTCCGCCGGTACTTCGGCGCCGACGGCCTGAACAAGTGGCTGTATGATACCGGCAGCGGCGAGGTGCCGACCTTCGGCCCTGCACCTGTCGACGTGGGCAGTCTCATCTCCTGGGATGCCGAGCGGGTCATCGTCAGGGACGAGAATGCGCCCGACTTCTCGATCTGCATCGAGTCCCGGCTGGACGTCGCCGCCTGATCGATTGGACGGTGAGGCATACCGGGGCGGGCCATGCGGCTCGCCCCTTTTCCGTTCGGAGGCCCCCATGAAGATCGTCCTGCAAACCATGCCCGAAATGCCGGAGGGGATATGCGTCGGCACGCTCGATGGATTCCCCCTCATCTATGTTGGGCGGACGGCGCACGTGGACGGGCGGGCCCTGCCGCACGGCGAGATCGCCGAGGCCCTAATCGATGCCGTCGATTACGCGGCGGCGCGGGTTTTGGGGGGCGAGTGGAGCAAGCCCTTGGCGCTCGTCACCGGCCTGAACGCCCGGACGTGCAACAGGGACAGGATTCGACAGTGGGGCCTTCCGCCCTGGGTCCTTGTCCTGCTCGGACGCGCGGCCGCGCATCAGCACGCCCGGGCGCTGGGCCACATCCTGCAGGGAGTCGCCATGATCTACGGCGATGTCGGCCCCTTCTCAGATGAGGAGAAACGGCACCGCCACGGCGAGATCACAGATCCGCTCGCCTATGCGGCGCACCTTTCTGAGACCGCCAATAGCATGGTCGCCTTCGCCCGCCGCGAGCGCGAAAAGGCTGCCGCCGCCCGGGGATCGGTAACCTCGGCTTAACGCCTCTCCTCTACTCTCGCCCCCCTGCCGTCGGTTTTCACCGGCGGCCCGGACAAGGAATCCCGATATGCGAACGACCCCCCGTAATGGGGTGGGCGCGCCGTCCGTGCGCGGCCTGCTCCTGGGCATGCCCTTCCACCGACACTCCCACCCTCGCCAACTCCAGGCCGAGCTCCTCTCGACCGTCCCGGGGATCTACGACGGCAGTCGCGACGAGCTCGTCATGCAGTGCGCAGGTTCGAACCTGCTGTACGAGCTCGTGATGTCGCTCTGGGCGGCGATCAACACGTGCCTCGACGCCAAGCGCGATCCCGACGGCGCACAGAAGGTGTTCGCCGAGAGCCTCTACGAGGCCTGGAAGATCCTCAAGCGCACTGTCGGATGCCACACCGCGGTCACCGCCGACCATGATCTCGCCTTCGCGTTCGACGACCGGGCGGAGCAGGACCTCCTCGATCTGCTGACGATCCTGCTCTCGGATATGGGCTACGCCGACGTCCGCATGGCGTACGTCGAGTTGGCATGGCGGCATGCCCGCGACCGCCAGAAGGGCGAGGACGACCTCCTCTTCGGAGCAATCGGCGCATCGCTCTACGCCCGGCACGATCTGCGTTTCCGTCAATGGACCGCCGGCGTCGGGCCTACGGGTTTCGTCGAATCCTGCATCGCGTTCGGCCGGGACGAGATGTCCGGCAAGTTCGCCATGGCGCCTGCCGAGCCGTCCTGGGCGACCGAGGCGAAGAAGAAGTCGGCGCTCCAGAAGATCGAGGCCGCCCGCGCCGAGGCTGGGCCGTCACTCCTGGTGCTGTCGTCCGTCGACCACCTGCCAGGGTCCGCCACGAGCGGCGAGGGTCGCCCCGGCGGCAGCGTCGGGACGACGGCACGGGCCGAATGGGCCCCGATGGCGGGCAAGCGCCTCCCCCTGGTCGTGGTCCCCGATCTCGCCCGAGTGAAGAGGAGGCTCGTGCGGGAGTTCCCGGACTGCGAGCGGATCATCGACGCGGTGCTGGCGCCCCTCGCGGGACGGCAGTTTGCCTACCTGTCGCCCTTCCTGCTCGTCGGGGCGCCGGGTTCGGGCAAGAGCCGCCTCGCCCGCCGGATCGGGGAAGAGCTCGGGCTCGCCGTCACGGTCTACGCGTGCTCGGGGGTCAGCGACTCCTCGATCATCGGAACCAGTCGAATGTGGAGTACGGGTCGCGCATCCGTCCCGCTCCAGGCGATCCGTCGCGCGGGCGCCGCCTCGGTGCTGATCGTCCTCGACGAGATCGCACGCGCCGGCACCCGCACCGACAACGGCAAGCTCACCGACGGCGTCCTCGGGCTGACGGAGCGGGAGACCGCCCGGGCGTACCAGGACCCCTACTTGGAATGCCCCGTGGATCTGTCGGCGGTCTCGTACGTCGCTACGGCGAACACGGTGGACGGTCTCGATCCGGCGCTCCTGTCCAGATTCCGGGTCTTCGAGATGCCGATGCCGACGGCGCGGTCCCTGCCGGTCCTGGCCCGGGCCATCGTTGCCGAACTCCGGGTCGAGCGCGGCCTCGATGCGGTGTGGCTCCCCGACCTGACGCCCGACGAGTTCGAAATGATCGGCTCGCACTGGTCCGGAGGCAGCGTCCGCGTCCTGCAGCAACTCGTGGAAGTTGCCGTGGACGGTCGCGACCTCGGCCAGGCCAACTAGGGGGCGATCATGCGGCATCGCTCCCACGCCCCCGTCCTCGACTACTTCTTGGAGATCCTCAGGGCGCACCGCGCCTCGGGACGTCTCCACGCTCAAGTCGCCCACGGGATGGAGGCCTACGTCCTGCACGTCACGCGGCTCGCAGACGAGCATGTCCTCACCGGCGTCGAGGCCCTCGTGGCGGCCAATCGCGCCGTGACGCTGGCGCTCGCACTCCCGCAGCTTCCGGAGGATCGCCATGAACCGCGGTGACCTCGCGACGGCGGCAGCGCGGATTCGCGCGGCCTGGGTGCCCGGTCGGGAATGCCGGCTCCGTCCCCGCCGGGCCCGGCTCTACGTCCTGAAGGTCGCCCGGCTCGATGCGGACGGCCTGATCCGTCCGGAGCGGGCCGAGGCGGTCGCGGCCCGGGCGCAGGTCCTGGCCGAGGAGATGGAGGGCGCCCGATGCCCGACGTCTACCGAAATTTGACCCGGGCCTGCTGGTCCGTCCGCGTCAAAAATCGGGTCGTCGGCCACGTCCCCGCGCTGGTTCTCCGGGACGTCGCGTTCATCGTCTCCCTCCCGGGCGTGCGTCGGATTCGGCTGCGGCAGGCCCGCGAAGTCATCGCCTACGCCCGGGGCGTCCCATCCGAATCCGGCCTCCCCAACGGCGCGCTGCAGGTGCGCTTCTGCCCCTACCGGTCGACAGATTTCACGCTTCCCGATGGCAGCCCGATCCGCGCGGCCGCCGTCGCCTCCTTCCTCCCAGACGGCTCGTGCTGGGCCGTCATTTGATCCGGGGATACCGTCATGCTCCACGTCGTCATCTCATCCCTCCTGTTCCTGCTCGCCGGCGCGGCCGCGGTCGCCGACGAGGGTCCATGGTCCCAGCCGCGGTGGTATGTCGAGACGACGGAGGCACACGGGCCCTTCACGCACACCACGGGGATGTCGGTCTCCCAGAACGCCAAGGCCGGCCGCGATGACGTCGAGGTGATGTGCCAGGTCACCGACGTGCGGGCTCCCCGGGATGCCATCGTCGTCCGCCGAAGGGGTAAGGCCTTGTTCCGCCAGGACGCGTGTGTAAAGGGCGGACCAATTCCAGGCCGCTGTGGCGGAGTAAAACCAGGCCAGTGGCGGCCGGCAGCTTGAACGATGAAGGGGCCCGATCGGGCGCCTTCATCGTTCAAGCTGCCGGCCGCCACTG
>NZ_BPQG01000009.1 GCF_022179125.1 Methylobacterium cerastii | reverse complement strand
ATCGGCCGCGGACGGGACCACGAAGGTGGTGTCGTTCACGATCAACGGCGTCAACGATGCGGCGGTGATCGGTACGCCGACTGTGGCGTCCGTGACGGAGGACAGCGGGGTTACGAACGGCAACCTGGTAGCGACGGGGTCGATCTCGATCACCGACACCGACACCGGCGAGGCGACGTTCGCCACCACCGTGGTCAAGGCGACGGACGCCCTCGGCGCGCTCGTGCTCAACACGGACGGGACCTACACCTACACGGTGGCCAACGCGGCCGTGCAGTCGCTGGCCCAGTCGGAAACCCACGTCGACACCTTCACGGTGTCGGCCGCGGACGGGACCACGAAGGTGGTGTCGTTCACGATCAACGGCGTCAACGATGCGCCGGTGGTGTCTGCGGCGGTGACGGGGACGGCGACAGAGGACGGGGCCAAGGTCACGCTCGACGCGCTGGCCAACGCCACGGACGTGGATCACGGCGCGGTGCTGTCGGTGGTGTCGGTTCCGACCACCCTGCCGGCTGGCGTAAGCTACGACGCGACCTCGCACAGCTTCACCCTGGATCCGACCAACGCGGCCTACCAGGCCCTGGCACAAGGGCAGCAGCAGACGGTCTCGGTGACCTACGCGGTGTCGGACGGCACCGCCTCGGTGGCGCAGACCGCCTCCTTCGTGGTGACCGGCGTCAACGATGCGCCGGTGGCGATCAACGATACCGCTGCGCTGGTGCAGCGGACGAGCGTGATCGGGAACGTGCTGATCAACGATCGCGACATCGATACCGGTGACACGCTCCAGGTTGGCCAGATCGGTCACGGCACGGCATCAGCCACCGTCACCACGGCCGGCGTCCAGCTTGTTGGCGACTATGGGACGGTTACCATCAAGTCCGATGGCAGCTACGCCTACGCGGCCAGCAAGGAAGGAACGCTTGCGGTCGGGGCGACCGGTACCGACGCGTTCACCTACAGTGTGTCGGACAACCACGGGGGTACGACAACGGCTGCCCTGAGCTTCACCGTGACCGGCTCGGCCCAGGGTGATGCGGGCAACAACATCATCATCGCCGCAGCCGGCAGCAACACGCTGTCGGGTGGGGCG
>NZ_BPQG01000008.1 GCF_022179125.1 Methylobacterium cerastii | reverse complement strand
GGTCCCGCTAGGGATCGATCCGCAAGGACAATGCCGTCCACGCTTCTCTTTCTCAGATTCACTTGTCAAAGAGCGCCGGGCCAAAAACCCGTAGAAAACTCGGTGCGAACAAAAATCCGGGGCTATCAACCCCAAACCACCTTGCCCGTCTTAGAGAACCGTAGTCACCGCCCTACACAGGCCGAGTAGGTCGCCCATCGTTCGAAGAGGTCGAGAACGGTGACGGCAGGACCGACGATCGGGGTAGGGCAGGGGACCGGTGATGATGCTGTTCGACCCTGTGCCTCAGCGGCAACACCGTTAGTTGGACAGGGAAGGGATTGCGGGCTGACCTGAGTCGAACCCTCAGGCTGGTATCGCGGACCGCCCTTGTGAGACTGCCAGAACCGTTTCAGGGCACCGTCTGCTATCGAGTGACGGATACGTGCCTCGGAGGGTTCTTTGGTCCGTAACGATAGCTGAAAGCCGGACCAACCGTGACAGTGAACCATGCGTCACCGATCGGAAGGCAGACAGACCATCCCTTAAGCTCGTCTACGATCGAGAGGGGAGTTCGTTGCCGTAGATGAAAAACCCCTGTCTTAGGGTCCTTCCACGGCCGGGCGACTCTTAATGGCATGTGTGAGACCGCTGTGTGAGAGTGCGGTCATCCTCAAGCCGAGATTTTAGCCTAACCTCATGTAATCATTGAGGCCCGGGTGCCGGATGGGCTGGTGCCGGTGGAGAGGATCGAACTCCCGACCTTCGGTTTACAAAACCGCTGCACTACCGCTGTGCTACACCGGCGGACCCGTTTCGATGCCGCGGCGGGACGAAGCTGCGCCGCGGTGCTGATCGACGCGTCTTAGACGATGGTTGCGCGGGGTTCGTCAAGGCGCGGGACGCGGGCGCGCTCGTCGCCGCGACCCAGGGACCCAGCGCCCTGGCGGCAGGCGGCGAAGGGCTTATCTCAACAGCTGACGGTGCGCACGCGCCCGGGCGTCGCGATCTGCGATGCGTTCGGGCGAGGCGGTCCCGTCGGCGCTCCCCGAGGGCCCGGCATCCGGTCCGCCGCGGGCGAGCGCGTCGAAACGAGACCCGGAGCGCCCGGCCCACGCGGGTCGGATTGGGCTTCGCGGTCGGGGAGAGGTGCGAACCCAGCCGATGTCAGAGACCGATCCGGAAGCCAACCGCTTCTCCGCCCGCGCCAGCCGCTACGCCCGCGTCGGCGCCAACGTCGGCGGGGTCGCCGCGCGGATGGCCGGCGCCCGCTTGTTCGGCAAGGAGGGCACCACCAACGCGGCGGCTTTGGCGCAGGCGCTCGGCGGCCTGAAAGGCCCGATCATGAAGGTGGCGCAGCTGCTCGCCACCGTGCCCGACCTGCTCCCGCCCGAATACGCGGCGGAGCTGCAGAAGCTCCAGGCCGACGCGCCGCCGATGGGCGCGGCCTTCGTCAAGCGCCGGATGCAGGCCGAGCTCGGGGTCGGCTGGCAGGCGCGGTTCGAGAGCTTCGACCTGAAGCCCGCCGCCGCCGCCTCCCTCGGCCAGGTCCACCGCGCCACGGCGCTCGACGGCACGGCGCTCGCCTGCAAGCTCCAGTACCCGGACATGCAGTCGGCGGTGGAGGCCGACCTGAAGCAGCTCGAGGTCGCCTTCGCCCTGCACCGGCGGATGAACTCCTGGCTCGACACCCGCGAGATCGCCAAGGAGATCGGTGCCCGCGTCCGCGAGGAGCTGGACTACGCCCGCGAGGCCAAGCACGGCGCCCTCTACGGCACCGTCCTCAAGGACATCGCGGCGGTGCGCGTGCCGGCGATCCACGCGGATCTGTCGACCAAGCGCCTGCTGACGCTGGGCTGGCTCGACGGCGAGCGCATCCTCAACTTCACGGAATCCCCCGTCGAGATTCGAAACCGCATCGCGCAGGCGATGTTCAAGGCGTGGTGGCACCCGTTCAGCCGCGCCGCGGTGATCCACGGCGACCCGCACCTGGGCAACTACACGGTGTTCTCCGAGGGCGAAGGGGCAGAGCGGGAGCCGCAGGGCATCAACCTGCTCGACTACGGCTGCGTGCGGATCTTCCATCCGCGCTTCGTCGGCGGCGTGGTCGACCTCTACCGCGGCCTGCTCACCCAGGACATGGCGCGGACCGTCCACGCCTACGAGGTCTGGGGCTTCAAGGACCTCGACAAGGAGAAGATCGAGATCCTCAACATCTGGGCGCGCTTCATCTACGGGCCGCTGCTCGAGGATCGCACCCGCACCGTCGCCGACGGGGTGAAGCCCGGCGAGTACGGAAGGCGCCAGGCCTTCGAGGTGCACCAGGCCCTGAAGGCGAAGGGGCCGGTGACCGTGCCGCAGGAATTCGTGTTCATGGACCGGGCCGCGGTCGGCCTCGGAGCCGTGTTCCTGCACCTCAAGTCCGAGCTCAACTATCACCGCCTGTTCGAGGCGGAGATCGAGCGCTTCAGCCTCGACGCTCTCGCCGAGCGGCAGGCGGAGGCGCTCGGCGCGGTCGGGCTGCCTCTGCCGGCCTGAGGGTTCGCGAATCGGGGGCCTCGGCGGATCGCGAGATAACGCGTCCCTCGCCGGCTCACGATCGCGTGTCCGGACGATCTTTTGTGCGCAAGTGAATTGAGGGCCAAGCAAAGCCGTGCGATGCCCGATCCCGCCGGTTGCGGCCGATTGCGGCAGCAATAAGCTTGGGCTAAACCCGCTCCCACCGAGAAGTGGTAGCGTCGAGGACGAGCGCACGATGGCCGATACGAAGGGCGTTTCCGGTGGGGCCTACAGCCCCGCGATGGACGCGAAGACGCACGAGCAGACCTATCGGGGATTCGTCCGCTTCGTCGAGATCGCCAGCGGCGTGGTGATCTGCTGGGTGCTCGCCCTGGCGGTCGGCGGCATTCGCGAGGCCTGGCTCACCGCGATCCTCGGCGTCGTCCTCTCGAGCGCGGCAGGCGCCCTCGGCGCCTTCGCGCCGAACATCGGCTGGCGTGCGCCTTGCGTGGTCGCCGTGCTCATGGCCCTCTATCTCGCCTTCGCCTGAGGCCTGACGTCTCGGAAAGGATCGGGGCGGTCCGCGCTCCGGAATTCGGGGCCGCCGCTTACAATCGTCACGCTTCCGTCAGTTCGTCTTACCAACTCGCCTCGAAAAGCCGTTCCATATCGCGCATTCGGGAGCGGTCAATCGAGGGAAGTCCTGAATGCGCATCGCTGTCCTGTCGGAGACCGATTCCGCGGAACCGCGGGTCGCGGCGGTGCCCGAGACGGTCAAGAAGTTCCTGGCGCTCGGCGCCGACGTGACCGTCCAGTCGGGCGCCGGGCTGAGGGCCGGCATGCCGGATTCCGAGTACGAGGCGGTCGGGGCCTCGGTCGCAGGCTCGGCCGAACAGGCCGCCCGCGACGCCGACCTGATCCTCAAGGTCCGCCGCCCCGGCGCCGACGAGCTCAAGCTCCTCAAGCGGGGCGCCGTGGTCGTCGCGATCATGGACCCCTACGGCCACGAGGCCGAGCTGCAGGCGATGGCCGAGGCGGGCGTCGACGGCTTCGCCATGGAGCTGATGCCGCGCATCACCCGCGCGCAGGTGATGGACGTGCTCTCGAGCCAAGCCAACCTCGCCGGCTACCGCGCCGTGGTCGACGGCGCCTCCGAGTACGGCCGCGCCATGCCGATGATGATGACGGCGGCCGGCACCGTGCCTGCCGCCCGCGTGTTCGTGATGGGCGTCGGCGTCGCCGGCCTGCAGGCCATCGCCACCGCCCGCCGCATGGGCGCGGTCGTCACCGCCACCGACGTGCGCCCGGCGACCAAGGAGCAGGTCGAGTCGCTCGGCGCGAAGTTCGTCGCCGTCGAGGACGACGAGTTCAAGCAGGCCGAGACCAAGGGCGGCTACGCCAAGGAGATGTCGGCCGAGTACCAGAAGAAGCAGGCCGACCTCGTCGCGACCCACATCGCCAAGCAGGACATCGTCATCACCACGGCGCTGATCCCCGGCCGCCCCGCGCCCAAGCTGGTCTCGGCGGCGATGGTCGCCTCGATGAAGCCCGGCTCGGTGCTCGTGGACCTCGCGGTGGAGCGCGGCGGCAACGTCGAGGGCGCCAAGCCCGGCGAGGTCGTCGTCAACGACCGCGGCGTGAAGATCGTCGGCCACCTCAACGTCGCCGGCCGGCTCGCGGCCAGCGCCTCGGCGCTCTATGCGCGCAACCTCTACGCCTTCGTCGAGACCCTGGTCGACAAGGAGTCGAAGGCGCTGGCGATCAAGTGGGACGACGAGCTCGTCAAGGCCACCAACCTGACCCACGACGGCTCCGTGGTGCACCCGTCCTTCCAGCCGAAGGCCGACGCGGCGGTCGCCGACCGCCCGAAGGACTCGCCGCAATCCGAGCCGGCCTCGGTCGGGCTGTCGAAGACCGGGGTGTCGGCGTCACCCAGCACTCAGCCAACGGGCGCGGCGTAGGCCGGTCGCGAGGAGCATAACGATGGCCAACATCCCCCCCGATCAGGCGGTCGACCAGACCCGCGTCCTCGCCGACACCGCGCGCTCGGCCGCGGCCGCCGCGCGCAACGCCGCCGACCAGGCGCAGGCGATCGCCGACGGCGTCGGCCACGGCCTCAGCGCCGTGACCCACGGCGCCGTCGACGCCACCGTGTTCCAGCTCGCGATCTTCGTGCTCGCGATCTTCGTCGGCTACTACGTGGTGTGGTCGGTGACCCCGGCGCTGCACACCCCGCTGATGTCGGTCACCAACGCGATCTCGTCCGTCATCATCGTCGGCGCGATCCTCGCCGCCGGCGTGCCGCTGATCGAGAAGGGCACCGGCTGGGCCCGCGCCTTCGGGTTCATCGGCATCGTGCTGGCCAGCGTGAACATCTTCGGCGGCTTCCTGGTCACCCAGCGCATGCTCGCCATGTACAAGAAGAAGGCCTGAGACATGTCCCAGAACGTCTCCGCCCTTCTCTACATCGTCTCGGGCGTCTTGTTCATCATGGCGCTGCGGGGGCTTTCGCACCCGACAACGTCGCGGCAGGGCAACCTCTACGGCATGGTCGGCATGGCGCTGGCCGTACTCACCACCCTGGTCGGCCATCCGCCGGCCGGCGCGGGCGCCTGGCTCCTCGTCTTCCTCGGGCTCGCCATCGGCGGCGGCGCGGGTGCGGTCATCGCCAAGCGCGTGCCGATGACGGCGATGCCGCAGCTCGTCGCCGCCTTCCACTCGCTCGTCGGCCTCGCCGCCGTGGCGGGTGCGGCCGCGACGCTCTACGCGCCGCAGGCCGTGGGCATCCTCGAGAACGGCCACATCCACAAAGAGTCGCTGTTCGAGATGGCGCTCGGCGCGGCGATCGGCGCGATCACCTTCACCGGTTCGGTCATCGCCTTCGCCAAGCTCGACGGCCGGATGTCCGGCAAGCCGATCATGCTGCCGAGCCGGCACCTCATCAACATCGGCCTCGCGGTGGCGCTGGTCGTGCTGATCGCGGTGTTCATCGGCGGCGAGAGCAAGGTCGTCTTCTGGCTGATCGTGCTGCTGTCCTTCGCCCTCGGCGGCCTGCTCATCATCCCGATCGGCGGCGCGGACATGCCCGTCGTCGTCTCGATGCTGAACTCCTACTCGGGCTGGGCCGCCGCCGGCATCGGCTTCACGCTGGGCAACCTCGCGCTGATCATCACCGGCGCGCTGGTCGGCTCGTCGGGCGCGATCCTGTCCTACATCATGTGCCACGCGATGAACCGCTCGTTCATCTCGGTCATCCTCGGCGGCTTCGGCGGCGACGCCGCGGCGGGTGCCGGCGGCGGCGAGGTCGAGACCCGGCCGGTCAAGCAGGGCTCGGCGGACGACGCGGCCTACATCATGAAGAACGCCGAGCGGGTCATCATCGTGCCGGGCTACGGCATGGCGGTGGCGCAGGCGCAGCATTCGCTGCGCGAGATGGCCGACCTGCTCAAGAAGGAGGGCGTCGACGTGAAGTACGCCATCCACCCCGTCGCCGGCCGCATGCCCGGCCACATGAACGTGCTGCTCGCCGAAGCCAACGTGCCCTACGACGAGGTGTTCGAGCTGGAGGACATCAACGGCGAGTTCCCGCAGGCCGACGTGGCCTTCGTGATCGGCGCCAACGACGTCACCAACCCGGCCGCCAAGACCGACAAGGCCTCGCCGATCTACGGCATGCCGATCCTCGACGTGGAGCGGGCCAAGACCGTGCTGTTCATCAAGCGCGGCATGGGCTCGGGCTACGCCGGCGTCGAGAACGAGGTGTTCTTCCGCGACAACACGATGATGCTGTTCGGCGACGCCAAGAAGGTCGTCGACCAGATCCTCAAGAACCTCTGACCGGACGTCCTTCGATCCGGGATGCGGCGGACGGGGCGGGCAGCGATGCCCGCCCTTCTGCGTTCCGGGCGCTCGGGCTCGGGGTGCGCCCCGACGATGACTTGTGTCGAGCGGGGTCCTACAACCGCAACGCCGACCGCCGATCCGGTGCGACGGTTCTCCAACCCGGGGCTGGCATGTCGCCCGAGACCTCCGATCCCGAGCGCCTCGCCGAGTTGGAGGCGCTCGCCATCCTCGACACGGCCCCGGAGGAGGCCTTCGACGACGCGGTCCAGATCGCGCGCGCGCTCTGCGCCGCCCCCGTCGCCCTGGTGAGCCTCGTCGCCGCCGACCGGCAATGGTTCAAGGCCCGCGCCGGCTTCCTGTTCTGCGAGACCGAACTCAACGCCTCCATCTGCCGGCACGCGCTGGGCGAGCCGGACCTGCTCGTCATCCCCGACCTGACGCAGGACCCGCGCACCCGCGAGAACCCGCTCGTCACCGGCCCGCCGGGGATCCGGTTCTATGCCGGCGCGCCCCTGCGCACGTCGAGCGGCCGGGCGCTGGGCAGCCTCTGCGTCATCGACACCGTGCCCCGGCCCGGGGGCCTGAACGAGGATCAGGCTGACGCGCTTCGGCGGCTGGCCCGGCAGATCATGATCCTGATGCGCGAGCGGCGCCAGCTGGTCCGCCTGCAGGTCGAGGAGCGCCTGACCCGCGCCGCCTCGATCCGCCGGGCGGCCTTGATCGAGCTCGGCGACCACCTGCGCGACGTCACCTGCGTCGCCGCCATGACCGCCAAGGCCGCCGAGATCGTCGGCCGGACGCTCGATGCCAGCCGGGCCGGCTACGGCGAGATCGACGCGAGCGGGGTGCACGTCACGATCCTCCAGGACTGGACCGCGGCGGGGGTGGAAAGTCTCGCCGGCACGCACCGCTTCGCCGATTTCGGCCGCCTCGGCGCCTCGATCGAGCGCGGCGACGCCCTCGTCGTCGGCGCGGTCGCAGAGGACCCGCGGACCGCGCCGTTCGCAGCGCCGTTCATGGCGCAGGCCATCGGCGCCATGCTCGACGTGCCGGTGCGCGAGCGCGGACGGACGGTCGGGCTGTTCTTCGTCCACGCCGCCGCGCCGCGCGACT
This sequence comes from Methylobacterium cerastii, assembly GCF_022179125.1. Lineage (GTDB taxonomy): Bacteria > Pseudomonadota > Alphaproteobacteria > Rhizobiales > Beijerinckiaceae > Methylobacterium > Methylobacterium cerastii. The sequence continues at coordinate 163,705 of NZ_BPQG01000008.1, read as the reverse complement.
GGCTGCCGGAGGAGGTCGCCTTCGCCCGCAACGTCGCGGACCGGGTCCAGGTCGGGATCGGCCGCCTGCGGGCCGAGGAGCAGCAGGCGGTGCTCAATCGCGAGCTGAGCCACCGGATGAAGAACACCCTGGCGATGGTGCAGGCCATCGCCATGCAGACCATGCGCAACGCCACCGACCTGGAGGCGGCCCGCGACGCCCTCGCCAACCGGCTGATCGCGCTGGGCAAGGCGCACGACATCCTGCTCGACGGCACCCGCGAGAGCGCGAGCCTCGAAAAGGTCGTCCAAGGCGCGCTGACGATTCACGACGACGCGCAGGCGGGCCGCCTGCGGCTGTTCGGCCCGCACGTTCAGGTCGGCTCCAAGGCCGCGCTGTCGCTGTCGCTGATGATCCACGAGCTCGCGACGAACGCCGCCAAGTACGGCGCGCTGTCGACGCCCGCGGGCTTCATCGTGGTGGATTGGTCGATCGATGCCGCCGGCCGCGAGCCTATGGTCCGGCTGCGCTGGGCCGAGAGCGGCGGGCCGCCGGTCGCGACGCCGACGCGGCTCGGGTTCGGCAGCCGCCTGATCGAGCGGGGCTTGGCCGGGGCGATCGGCGGCGAGGTCCGGCTGACCTACCCGCCGGACGGCGTGCTCTGCGAGTTGGACGTGCCGCTCTCCGGGATGGAAGCCGACGAGTAGCGACCGCGACCCACATGCGGGCCGGGATTTGGCCGCCGTTGCGGTCTATGGTGGCCCCCGTGTCAGCCCTTCCTCACCTCTCGGCCCAGCCCGAGGCGCCCCGCGCCTTCCTCGGCGTCACCCGGTCCGTCCTCGGGCGGCCATGGCGGGAACGCTACGCCGACCCGGCGGCGCAGGCCTACGCCGCGACCATGGTCCAGGCCCACGGCTTGCCGGAGCTGCTCGCCCGCGTGCTCGCCGGGCGCGGCGTCCGGCCGGACGGGTCGGAGGCCTACCTGCGCCCGCGCCTGCGCGACCTGATGCCGGACCCCGCCTGCCTCGTCGACATGGGGCCGGCGACCGAGCGCCTCGCGCGGGCGGTGCGCCGGGGCGAGAGCGTCGCGGTGTTCGGCGACTACGACGTCGACGGCGCCGCAAGCGCGGCCCTGCTGGCGGGATACCTGCGCCGGCTCGGCGTGCCGACCCGCATCCACATCCCCGACCGGATCACCGAGGGCTACGGGCCGAACGCGGCCGCGATCGCCGCGCTCGCCGGCGAGGGGGCGACGCTCCTCGTCTGCGTCGATTGCGGCACCAGCGGGCATGGTCCTCTGGCGGAAGCGGCCCGGCTCGGCCTCGACGTGATCGTCCTCGACCATCACGGTGCCCCCGAGCTGCTGCCGCCGGTCTGCGCCCTGGTGAACCCGAACCGCCTCGACGACCTTTCCGGTCTCGGCCACCTCTGCGCCGCGGGCGTCGTGTTCCTCACCCTGGTGGCCCTCGCCCGCACGCTTCGGGCGGAGGGGTATTTCGGGTCCCATCCCGAGCCGCCGCTCACCGATGCCCTCGACCTCGTGGCTTTGGCCACCGTCGCCGACGTGGTGCCGCTGACGGGCCTCAACCGCGCCTTCGTGGTCCAGGGGCTGACCGTGATGCGCGCCCGCGGCCGCCATGGGCTCGCCGCGCTCCTCGATGCCGCCGCCCTCGACGGGCCGCCGGAGGCGTGGCACCTCGGCTACCTGCTCGGCCCTCGCATCAACGCCGGCGGGCGCATCGGCGATGCGGGCCTGGGCGCGCGCCTGCTCACCACCGACGACCCGGCCGAAGCCGCCCGCATCGCGGTGGAGCTCGACCGCCTGAACCGCGAGCGCCAGGCGATCGAGGCTCAGGCGGTGGCGGAAGCCGAAGCGGAGATGGACCACGCCCTCGCCCTCGACCCCGATCGCCCGGTGCTGGTCGCAGGCAGCGCGGAGTGGCATCCGGGCATCGTCGGGCTGATCGCGGCGCGCCTCAAGGAGCGCTTCGGCCGACCGGCCTTCGCCTTCGCCCTCCGGCCGGACGGGTCGGCCACCGGCTCGGGCCGCTCGATCGCCGGCGCCGACCTCGGCCACGCGGTCCGCGCCGCCGTCGAAGCCGGCCTGGCGACGAAGGGCGGCGGCCACGCCATGGCCGCGGGCGTGACGCTGGCCGGCCCCGACCTGACGCGCTTCGCCGCCTTCCTCGCCGCGGACCTGGCGGAGGCCGTGGCCGAGGCGCGGGCGGTCGAGGCTTTGCTCCTCGACGGCACGGTCAGCGCCGGCGGCGCCACCGCCGAGACCGTCCGCCTGATCCAGCGCGCCGGCCCGTTCGGGCAGGGCGCGCCGGAGCCGGTCTTCGCCCTGCCGCGCCATCGCATCGTCGACGCCGGCCTCGTCGGCCACGGCCATGTCCGCGCGCGCCTGCGCAGCCGCGACGGACAGGCGGTCGGCGCGATCAGCTTCCGGAGCGCGCAAGGCCCGCTCGGACAGGCGATCCTCGCGGGAATCGGCTCCGAGTTCCACGTCGCCGGCACGCTGGCCTGCGACCGCTGGCGCGGGGCCGAGCGGGCGCAGGTCCGCATCTGCGATCTCAGCCCCGCGACTTGAGCCTCGCCGCGGAGCCGGCCTCGGCCCCGGCGCTCTCGCTACATCGTTAACGCGGCGTGGAGGCGCCGCGCCGTAAGCTCTCCGCATGCGCCTCCTCCTCTCCGCCACCCTCCTCCTCGCCGCGGCGCCGGCCTGCGCCGGCGGGGCCGAGGAGTTCTTCCTCGGCCGCCCGCCCTCGGTCGGCGTGGTGCAGGGCGGCGCCTTCGGCGTCGGCGGCGCGGACTACCTCGACGAGTCGCGCGCCCGCCGCCCGGTCTCGGCCCCGCGCCCCGTGCGGACCGCCCACCGCGTGGTCCACGCCCAGCGCGTGCGCCCGGTAGACCCGACCGCGATCGTCGCGCGGCCCTACTTCAAGCCGTGAGGCACCTGAGCGTTTTAATCCGCCCTGCCGCGTGCGGTGCGTCACGCCGCCAGAGGAATGGGCAAGCTATATAAGGTTCATGCAAGACGAATCGACGCCGAACCGGCGGACAGTCTTGTAAGAAGGAGCCTTATATCCACATGAAGACCCGTTCCGTTGCCGCAGTTGCTGTTCTGATCCTCGGCGTTGCTGTGCCCGCCTCGTCCGCGATGGCGTTCCGCTCTGAGGCGCCCGCCGCCCGCGTCGCCCCGCCCTCGCCCTACGACGACCTGACCACCGGTTCGCTCGGGTTCGACGCCGTGCCGGCGCCGCGCAGCGCCTGGTGCGCCCCGAGCTCGGCGAGCGAGGGCAACGCCAACCAGCAGACCCGCCCGGTGATGCAGTACGGCCAGACCAGCGGCGGACCCCGCTGCTGAGCGCGAAGCGGAACGGAATCACGTCCATGAAGCTGTTCAGCTACGCGATGATCGGCGCCTTCGTCTGCGGCCTCATCCTCACCGCCGTCGGCTCCGTCAACGTCCTGATGTCCCTCTGACGCCGATGTCGGTGGGGCGCCGTTTCCACGCGGCGCGCGACCGGGTGTGACGCGCGATCTCCCTCCCTTGCAGAGGGGGGAGGGCATCGCAGGTGGCGAATTTCTCTTCGACCCCACTGGCAGCACCGGGAGGACGGCGGCGAGCCGATCGTCACTGGTGTCGACTCGCCTCTCGCGTGCTGCGTGAATACGGTGGTCCGCGCCAGAGTAAGGTCGGTGCTTCGTCCGAACACCCCGGGGCGGCACATCCAGGCTGGACATCTCTTAGGCGCCGGATTGGAATGTCCCCCTGTCCAAACGATGCCACGGGAGCCGAGGATGTCCGATCCGATCGTGATCGCCGGGGCGGCGCGCACGCCGATGGGGGCGTTCCAGGGTGAGCTCGCCCGCGTCGCGGCTCCGGAGCTCGGCGCGGCGGCGATCCGCGCGGCGGTGGCGCGAGCCGGGCTCTCCGGCGACGGCGTATCCGAGGTGGTGATGGGCTGCGTCCTGCCGGCCGGCCTTGGCCAGGCGCCGGCGCGGCAGGCGGCGCTCGGCGCGGGCCTGTCCGACGCGACACCCTGCGCCACCCTGAACAAGGTCTGCGGGTCGGGCATGAAGGCGCTGATGCTCGGCCACGACATGATCGCGGCGGGCTCGGCCGAGACCGTGGTCGCGGGCGGCATGGAGTCGATGTCGAACGCGCCCTACCTCCTCGACAAGGCGCGGGCCGGCCAGCGCCTCGGCCACGGGCGCATGATCGACCACATGTTCCTCGACGGGCTGGAGGACGCCTACGACCGCGGCCGGCTGATGGGCACCTTCGCCGAGGACACTGCGCAGCACTACCAGTTCACCCGGGAGGCGCAGGACGCCTACGCCCTCGAGTCGCTGGCCCGCGCCAAGCGCGCGACGGCCGACGGGGCCTTCGCCGACGAGATCGTCGCCGTCGGCGAGGTCACGAGCGACGAGGGCCCGCGCAAGGCCCGGCCCGAGAAGATCCCGACCCTGAAGCCCGCCTTCCGCCCCGACGGCACGGTGACGGCGGCCAACGCCTCGTCGATCTCCGACGGCGCGGCGGCCCTGGTGCTGATGCGCCGGTCGCAGGCGGAGCGCGGCGGCGTCGCGCCCCTCGGGATCGTGCGCGGCCACGCGAGCCACGCGGCCGCCCCGGCCTGGTTCTCGACCGCGCCGATCGGCGCCATCCGCAAGCTCCTGGACAAGGTCGGCTGGCAGGCCGGCGAGGTCGACCTCTACGAGATCAACGAGGCCTTCGCCGTGGTGGCGATGGCCGCGATGCGCGACCTCGACCTGGCGCCCGACCGCGTCAACGTCCACGGCGGCGCCTGCGCGCTCGGCCACCCGATCGGCGCCTCGGGCGCCCGCATCGTCGTCACGCTGCTCGCCGCGCTCGCCCGCACCGGCGGACGGCGGGGGATCGCCGCGCTCTGCATCGGCGGCGGCGAGGCGACGGCGATCGCGTTGGAGCGGATGTCCTGAGGGTTGCACGGACGTTCGACGGGTGGAACGCATTTCCCCTCTCCCCGCGAGCGGGGAGAGGCCCGCACGGACCTCGTCGTCCGTGCGGGAAGCGGAGGCGAAGCCGCAGCGGCGGTGAGGGGGGCGGAGCCGGACGAGCCTCTTCCGGGTCGGCCCCCTCACCCTCGGCTGCCGCCTCGCTTTGCCGACGACGAGGTCGTCAAAGCCCTCTCCCCGCAGGCGGGGCGAGGGGATGCGTGGTCTCGATCAGAGCCAGGCGTCGATGCGGACGGGTGCGGAACCCGGCGAACGGATCGCAGGCTGACGTTCCAAGCCTTCAGGCCGCCACGCCGGTCCCGATCGGGCAGGCCACGCCGGTTCCGCCCAGGCCGCAATAGCCCGCCGGGTTCTTGGCGAGGTACTGCTGGTGATAGCCTTCCGCGAAGTAGAAGGTCTGGCCGGAGACGATCTCGGTGGTGATGTCCGGGAAGCCCCGGGCCTTCAGCGCCGCGGCGTAGGCCGAGCGGACGGCCTTGGCCGTCGCCTCCTGCGCGGGATCGGTGAGGTAGATGCCGGAACGGTACTGCGTGCCGACGTCGTTGCCCTGGCGGTAGCCCTGCGTCGGGTCGTGGCTCTCGAAGAAGGTCTTGAGCACGGCGTCCAGCGGCAGCACCATCGGGTCGAAGGCCACCAGCACGACCTCGTTGTGCCCGGTGCGGCCGGAGCACACCTCCTCGTAGGTCGGGTTCGGGGTGAAGCCGCCTTGGTAGCCTACCGCCGTGACGAACACGCCCTCGGGCAGCTGCCAGAACTTGCGCTCGGCGCCCCAGAAGCAGCCGAAGCCGAGGCCGATCGTCTCGATGCCCGGCGGATACGGGCCCTTCAGCGGGTTGCCGCTGACGAAGTGGGTCTCGTCGGTCGGCAGCGGATCGGGGCGGCCGGGCAGGGCGTCGGCCGGGCTCGGCATCTCGGCCTTCTTGCGGAACAGGTGCAGCATCGGGCGTCCTTCGGGCAGGGTCGGATGATGCCCGTATATGGGGTCGCCTGCCCGGTTCATGAAGCGGACGCCGTCAGGAGCGCGTGAGGAACCCGATCGGTTCGCGCGCCGGCTGGCCGAGCCAGAGCAGCACCGCGCCGAGGCCGAGACCGAGCAGCGAGGCCGGCGCCAGCGTCAGCGGCAGCACCGCGAGGTTCCACAGCCACGGGGCGACGCCCTCGACCGCACCCTGAAGCGCGTTCGCCTTGTCCTTGAACAGGGTGAACAGCAGCTCGCTCAGCGGTGTGATCCGCAGGCCGTTGTTCGCGACCGAGCGCGCCCCGTCGTAGACCAGGGCGACGAAGCCGCCGGCCAGCAGCACGAAGCCGAGGAAGCGCAGGAGAAAACGGAACATCGCGGGGTCTCGGGAGCACGCTTGTCGGCCGGTCCTGAGGGGGTTACGAGCCCCGCCCGCGCCGCGCAAGCGGTTGCCGCGCCCGCGCCCGCCGTGCCACAGGGGTGATCCCGGCGACAGGAACCGACCTTCCGTGAGCATAAGCCTACAGGCCCCGGCGCCGGCCCTCGTGATCTTCGATTGCGACGGCGTTCTGGTCGACAGCGAGCCCCTGAGCCTCGCCTGCCTCACCGCCGGGCTCAACCGCATCGGCGTCGCCATCGACGTCGAGACCGTGCGGGCGCGCTTCGCCGGCACCTCCATGACCTCGATCATGGGCCACGTCGAACGCGACTACGGCGTGACGGCTCCCGAGGGCTTCGTCGCGGCGGTGAAGGCCGAGACCCTGGCGATCTTCGACGCGGAGCTACAGGCCATGGCCGGGATCGCCGACGCCGTCGCGGCCCTGTCGCTGCCGACCTGCGTCGCCTCGAGCAGCGATCCCGTGCGGCTGCGCCACTCGCTCGGCCTCACCGGCCTGCTGCCGCTGTTCGAGGGGCGGATCTACTCGGCTGTCGAGGTCGCCCGCGGAAAGCCGTTCCCCGACCTGTTCCTGCACGCCGCCGCGCGGATGGGGTTCTCCCCCGACGCCTGCCTGGTCATCGAGGACAGCGTGCCCGGCGTCACCGCAGCGCGGGCCGCCGGGATGCGGGTGCTGGGCTTCGCCGGCGGCGGCCATTGGGGCCACGACCGCGACGGCGCCGACCTGCTGGCGGCCGGCGCCGCCCGGGTCTACCGCGACCACCGCGACCTCTCCGCGCTCCTGGCCGCGCTTCCGGCCGAGACCCTTGCTGCGACCTCCGCGCAGGCCTGAGGCAGGATCGGGCTGCCGGTGCGGGCGGCGACGCGCGTTTTTTGCCCGAAACCTTCGGAAAAACGGAAACGGCTTCCTTTGACGCGGAGGCCTGCAATGTCCATCTTAGTCAGACAGGGCGATGCCAAGCATCGCCGGCCGCGGTGATTTGAAGAGCCTCGCTTGCGCCGCGTCATCAAACGCTAAAGCACTGCCGGACAACGCCGTCCGGCGGTCCTTCATCGTCAGGAGGGCTTTTTCGTGATCCGATACGCTTCGAAGTCCGCTCTCCCCCTGCAGGGTGCGATGCCCCGCCGTCGCTGTCGCGGCTGACGCACGCGCCGACGGACGATCCGACCGCCCTGCAACGCCGGCCCACGAACGGCCCCGGGAGAATTCCATGCCTCAGCTTCATCCGGCCGCGCAGGCCGCGCCGCCGCACGATCTTTTCGCCGACCATTTGGCCCAACGCGCCCGCAACCGCCTGCACGCGGAGCCGCCGCCGACCCGGATCATCGAAGTCGGCGAGATCGCCGCCGGCATCGCCGTACCTGAGCCCGGCGGCGTGCGCTTCTTCTCCTCGGCCCGTGCCTTCGACGACCTCGACGGCACGGTCTTCCGCAGCACCGAGCAGGCAGCCCGCGCCGCCCGCGAGCGCTTCCGGGCCCGCACCACGCGGACGGCGGCGGGGTTAGGGCAGGGCGGCGGGAGGCTGGCCGCCGTCTAAGGGACCGGGTTTTTTCACCCCCGAAGACACGCGATCCTTGAGGTTGCCGCGCACCCCTCACCCCGCACGCGGGGAGAGAGATCTTCCGACGTCTTCGTCGGCGAAGCGATGCGGCAGCCGGCGGTGAGGGGGAATCGACAGACGAGCCTCCTTCGTCGACTCCCCCTCACCGCCGCTTCGGCTTCGCCTCCGCTTCCTGCAGGCACGACGAGGTGCCTGCAGGCCTCTCCCCGCCCGCGGGGAGAGGGGGGCCGCACCCGACGCACCGGGATCAGGCAGGCATGACGGCACGGGCGCCGGCAAGCCGGGTCCCGCTCCTACTTGCACTCCTCGCGCGTGCGCTTCATCGCCTCGCCGAAGCCGGCCAGCGCGTACTCGTCGCTGGTCGGCTTGCCGCGCATCGAGACGGTCTTGACCAGGAGCTTGGGCACCCGGCCGCTCATCTCGGTGACGACGCGGGTTTCCTCGGAAGGGTTCTGCAGCCAGGCGTTGCCGTCCTTGACCACGAGCCCGTAGCGGGCGCTGCCCAGGGTGATCGCCGGGTCGGTGGGGGCGGCTGCCGCACCGGGCTTGGCCTGCGCCGCGGCGGGCTTGGAGGGAAAGCCCAGCATCACCGCGATCTCGTTCTGGACGTTCTCGCCCTTGCGCACGGTGACGAAGAGGTAGGCGGTGTCGCGCTTGAGAGTGGCGGGCGAGCGGGTCTGCGGCTGCGCGATCGCATAGCACAGGCGGGTCCTTCCCTGGCCGCTGGCGAACACGTTCCAATCGCCGAAGATCGCCACCGGCGTCGCCTGCTGCATGCCGGGCGGCGTCGGCGCAGCCTTGCCCGGCGTCGCCTTGGCCGTCCGATCGCGGCCGCCTCGACGGCGGCGGCTCGGCGTGGCTGCCTCGGGGGCTTCGGCCTCCTGCGCGGAGGCGGAGGCGATCCCGAGGGTCCGGCCACCGCCGGCAGGCAGGAGGGCCGCCAGCGCGAGGGCGCCGAACGGAAGCAGGCAAAGGGCAAATCGCATCATCACGTCCCGGTCAGCGTGTCGGCGCGGCCCGCACGCCGAAGCCTCGGCCGGTGCGAAGCCGGCACCGGCCTCAGGAAGTCATGAAGCTTGGGCGACGGTTGGGCAAGATGGCGGCGACCTGCATGCCGGCGACCTGCCGCCGTCAGCCGGCGTGGATCTCGGTGGCGGCGTTCTGGGCCGCCATCGCCGCCACCGGCAGAGCCGGAACCTCGTCGAGGTCGATCCGCACCGGGGGGGGCGGCGCAGTCGGGGCAGGCGCGGGTTTGGGCTGCGGATCGTTGTAGGGCGTGTTGTAGCCCTTGCGCACGGCGGCCCAGTAGGCGTCGCGCGACAGGCCGGAGCCGACGAGCGCCGCATCGATCATCGCGGTGGCGGTGGCGGCGAGCGCCGGAGTCTCCTCCGGCTTCGTCCAACTCTCGACGGGCATGCTGCGGTCTCCGATGCGCTCGCGCCGGTGTAGCAGAGCTTACCTAGCTGGACCGTGAACGCACGAACCCGGCTTTCGGTTGCTCTGCACCATTTTCAGGCAACCGGCTCCGCGAGCCGTGCGAGCCAGCCCTCGGCCTGCGCGCGGACGTTGGCCGGCGCGGTGCCGCCGAAGCTGACCCGGCTCGCCACCGAGTTCTCGACGCCCAGCACCGCGTAGACGGCTTGCGTGATCCGCGGCTCGGCCTCCTGCATCTCGGGCAGCGACAGCGCCTCCAGCCCGACGCCCTTGCCCGAGGCGACGCCGACGAGGCGGCCGGTGACGTGGTGCGCCTGCCGGAACGGCAGGCCGAGCTCCCGCACCAGCCAGTCGGCGAGGTCCGTCGCGGTGCTGTAGCCGGAGCCGGCGGCGCGGGCGAGCACGCCCGCGTTCGGCTCGAGGTCGCGGACCATGCCGGTCATCGCGGCAAGGCACAGCGACAGCGCCTGCAGCGCGTCGAAGGTGCCTTCCTTGTCCTCCTGCATGTCCTTCGAATAGGCCAGCGGCAGGCCCTTCATCACGGTGAGCAAGCCCATCAGGGCGCCGACGATGCGCCCGCTCTTGGCCCGCACCAGCTCCGCCGCGTCGGGGTTGCGCTTCTGCGGCATGATCGAGGAGCCGGTGGTATAGCCGTCCGACAGCCTGACGAAGTCGAACTGCGCCGAGGTCCACACCACCAGCTCCTCGGCGAAGCGCGACAGGTGGATCGCGCAGATCGAGGCGGCCGAGAGCGATTCCAGGGCGAAGTCGCGGTCGGCGACGGAGTCGAGCGAGTTCGCCGTCGGGCGGTCGAAGCCCAGCGCCGCGGCCGTGGCGTGCCGGTCGATCGGGAACGAGGTGCCGGCGAGGGCGGCGGCCCCCAGCGGGCACTCGTTGAGCCGGGCGCGCGCGTCGCGGAAGCGGCCGCGGTCGCGCGCCAGCATCTCGACGTAGGCGAGGCAATGGTGCCCGAAGGTGACCGGCTGGGCCGATTGCAGGTGGGTGAATCCCGGCATCACGGTGCCGGCATGCGCCAACGCCTTCTCGGCCAGCGCCTGCTGCAGCCCGGCGGCCTGCGCGTCGAGGTTGTCGAGGGTGTCGCGCACCCACAGCTTCATATCGGTGGCGACCTGGTCGTTGCGCGAGCGCGCGGTGTGCAGGCGCCCGGCCGACGGGCCGACGATCTCGGTGAGCCGGCTCTCCACCGACATGTGGATGTCCTCGAGCTCACGCCGGAACACGAAGGTGCCGGCCTCGATCTCGGAATGGACCGCCTTGAGTCCGTCTTGAATGGCCGCCACATCGTCGGCCGGCAGGATGCCTTGGGCGCCCAGCATCGCGACGTGCGCCAGCGAGCCGCGGATGTCCTGGGGCGCGAGGCGCTTGTCGAATCCGATGGAGGCGTTGATCTCCTCCATGATCTCGGCGGGGCCGCTCGCGAAGCGTCCGCCCCACATCCGGTTGCTCATGGTCTTCCCGATCCTTCCGCTCGCGCAAGAGCGTTTCGTGTGGTGGCATTTCCTTGACGCGAGCCGGCATCCACCGCGCTCGAAATGCTCTTAGGGACGCAACGATGATGCCTGGACGATTGATGGGCGCCGCGGTCGGCGCCGGCCTCGTCACCGCGTTGGCCGCCGGCCTCGCCCTATACGGGACCGGTGCGGGGCCGGGCAACGCCCCGGCGCCCTGCGCCGCCTCGGCCGCCGCCGTGGCGCGGGTCGACGCCGCCGCCCGCGGCGACGTGGCGGCGATGCAGGCGCCCGAGAAGGCGCGACAGGCGCCGGACATCGCGTTCAAGGGCCCGGGCAAGGAGGTGGGGGGCGAAGGAGCCCAGGCGGACGTGCGGCTTTCGGACTTCCGCGGCCGTCTCGTCCTCGTGAACCTGTGGGCGACGTGGTGCGCGCCGTGCAAGGCCGAGATGCCGGCCCTCGACCGGCTCGAGGCCGCCCTCGGGGGCAAGGACTTCGCCGTCGTCGCGATCAACCTCGATACGCGCAACCTCGACAAGCCGCCGGTCTGGATGCGGGACAACGGCATCGCGCGCCTGGCCTACTATGCCGACCCGGGCGGGCGCGTCCTGCCGGCGGTGCAGCGCGACACCGGCTCGCCCGGCCTGCCGACGACGCTGCTCGTCGACCCCGCCGGCTGCACGATCGGAGTGATGAAGGGGCCGGCCGAATGGTCGAGCCCGGACGGGCTGGCGCTGATCCGCGCCGCGCTCGGCCGCACGTCATGAACCGGTCCACGCCCTGAACCCGGCGGCATGTTCTGCACACGGCGGCATGTCCGGAACCTGGCGTCACGTCCCGAACCGGTCGAGGAACCGGTGACCACGTTCGCAGGCACCGATGTCCACGCGCCCTGCCGACGTCCATAACACCTTGGAACGAGACGCGAAGTCCGGGTCCGGCAGACGAATCGCAGCGATGTCCGATTGCCTGACGCGTAAGTCTGCGGCATAGCCTGGCTATAGCCGAGGTTGGGCCATGATCTTCGTCACGGATGCCGTAGGAAAGATGGTCTATCTCAGTCAGGAATGGACGGTTCTGACTGGTCAACAGCTTGAAGACGTCTCCCAACGTGGCTGGAGCAAGGTCATCCATCCGGACGACCTCGCGATCGTGGGCACCGTGGTGGCCGAGGCGACCGTCGCGCGGAGCGAGTTCACCGTGCGCTACCGCCTGCTCTCGCCGGACGGGCGGGCGATCTGGGTCGCGGCCGGCGCGGTGCCGTCCTTCGGGCCGCCGGAGCGGACCTTCCTCGGATTCCTCGGCTCGATCAGCCTGCTCGCGGCCCCCCCGCCGAAGGGCACCGCGAGCGGTGCGCTCGGTCGCTTCAGCCGTCCGTCGCCGGTGGCGGAATCCGAGCCGCGCTCGGTCCTGGAGCTGGTCGCCGACCACCTGATCACGGCGCACGCGCTGATCATGCAGGACGGCGGCACCTGCGCCTTGGCGGCGGTCGAGGTCGCGCTGCACGAGATCGGGCGCGAGCTCGCACGCGTATCCGAGACCGCGCAGGACGGCTCGAACCTGCACTGAGCGTTTATCGCCCGCGGCGGATGCCGGTGCGCGTCAGGAAAATGGTCTTGTCCGCGCCGCGGTCTCCTTACGCCTCCGTGTCGGCGTCGAGGTCGCGCCCGCGGGTCTCGTGCATCATCCAGGCGGCGATCGTGCCGAGCACGCTGAAGCCGACGAGGTAGTAGGCGGGCGCCAGCGGGTCGCCGGTGATCGCAATCAGCTTGTTGACGACGTAGTTCGTGCTGCCGCCGAAGATCGACACCGAGAAGGCGTAGACGATCGACAGCCCGGCGCTGCGCACCGCCCGCGGCAGCGATTCGGGGATCGCGACGATGATTGCCGCCGCGTTGATCGAGGACAGGGCCGACATCAGGAACGTCACCGCGTAGACCGAGGCCGCGGTCGGCGACTGCGCCAGCCACCAGAAGGTGGGCACGGCCAGCACCACGATCGCGGCGCGGGGCCAGACCAGCACCGGCCGCCGGCCGAAGCGGTCGGCGAGCCAGCCGCCCAGCAGCGGGAACACCACCGAGGCGAGGCCGAGTGCGATCGGCACCGCGGTCGAGACGGTCTCGGTGAGGCCGAGGGTGGCGCGGGCGTAGACCGGCATGTTGGTGCCGATGGCGTTCGAGACCGTCGAGGCGGCGATGACCACGAAGGTCAGGAGCAGCAGGCGCCCGTGCTCGCGCAGCAGCCGCATTACCACCGCGCCGGTGGAGGCCGCCGCCGCCGGGTCTTCGCCCTCGCCCGCCGTCTCGGGCAGGTGGCTGCGGATGACGAGGCCGACCGGGACGACGCCGACGCCGAGCAGGAACATGATGCGCCAGCCCCACTCCGCCATCGCCGCCTCGCCGAGGAAGAACGTGAGCGCGGTGGCGACGACGCCGGCGAACAGCGCGGCGCAGCCCTGGCTGGCGATCTGCCAGCTCGCCACGAAGCCGCGGTGCTTCGGCGGCGCCGCCTCCAGCAGGTAGGCGGTGGAGGGGCCGACCTCGCCGCCCAGCGCGAGCCCCTGGATCAGCCGCCCGACGATGACGATGACCTGCGCCCAACCCCCCAGCGTCGCGTAAGAGGGCGCCAGCGCCAGCATCAGCATGCCGACCGCCATCAGCGCGATGGTGATGAGCATGGCGGGCTTTCGGCCCGCCCGGTCGGCGAAGGCGCCGATGACGATGCCGCCGATCGGCCGCATCACGTAGCCGATGCCGAACAGGGCGAGCGAGGCGAGCAGGCTGTCGGTGGCGTTGGCGGAGGGGAAGAACGCCGCGCCGATCGGAACGGCGAAGAAAACGTAGAGCGTGAAGTCGTAGAATTCGAGCGCGTTGCCGAGGACCACGGCGCCGACCGCCTTTCGGTGCAGGGCCGGATGCTCCGGTGTCGTCGTTGCGGTCATCGCGCGTCCTTGCGTCATCCGTTCTGGCATAGCCGGCCCGGGCCGGGATCGCCACCGGCGGGGTCGCCCGCGAGGGCGAAGGCGAGCGCGAGGGAGGGTGCGAAGGGTTGCCCGCGGGCGCAAAGCCGGGCACCCCCGGCGCCATGACGAAGCCGCGCCCCCTTTCCGCGATCCGTAACGCGCTCGCCAGCGAGGCGGCCGGAGGCCTCGTGCTGATGGCGGCCGCCGCCTGCGCGCTCGTCGTCGCCAACACCGGCCTCGCCGAGACCTACGCCCACGCGCTGCACGCACCGCTCGGTCCGTTGAGCGTGCAGCACTGGATCAACGACGGCCTGATGGCGGTGTTCTTTCTGCTCGTCGGCCTGGAGATCAAGCGCGAGGCCCTGGACGGCCGCCTGCGGACCTGGCCCGACCGGGCGCTGCCCGGCATCGCGGCGATCGGCGGCATGGCGGTGCCGGCCCTTGTCTACCTCGCCTTCAACGCGGGCACCGGGACGGCGCGGGGCTGGGCGATCCCGGCGGCCACCGACATCGCCTTCGCGCTGGGCGTCCTGGCGCTGCTGGGTAAGCGCGTGCCGGTGTCGCTGAAGATCCTGCTCAGCGCGGTGGCGATCGTCGACGACCTCGGCGCCGTGGTGATTATCGCGCTGGTCTACACCGGCGGCCTCGACCCGACGATGCTCGGCCTCGCCGCCTTGGTGCTGGCGATCCTCGTCGGCCTGAACCGCGCCGGCGTCGCCGCGCTCACGCCCTACCTGTTGCTCGGCCTCGTGCTCTGGGTGCTGGTGCTGCGCTCCGGGGTCCACGCCACGGTGGCCGGCGTGCTCCTGGCGATGACCATCCCGATCCGCCCGAGCCCGGGCCGGCCGGAGGACGCGACCTCGCCGCTGCACCGGCTGGAGCACGCGATCACCCCCTTCGTCGCCTTCGGGATCGTGCCGCTCTTCGGCTTCGCCAACGCCGGGGTGCCCCTGCTCGGCCTGTCCCCGGGGGCGCTCCTCGACCCGGTGACGCTCGGCGTCGCGGGCGGGCTGTTCGTCGGCAAGCAGGTGGGCGTCTTCGCCGCCCTGCGCCTCGCCGTCTCCCTTGGGCTGGCGCACCGGCCCGGCGGGGCGACGTGGCGCCAGGTCTACGGCGTCGCGGTGCTCTGCGGCATCGGCTTCACCATGAGCCTGTTCATCGGCGCGCTCGCCTTCACCGACGCCGCCCACGAGACGGAGGTGAAGCTCGGGGTTCTCGTCGGTTCCCTGCTCTCCGGGCTGGCGGGCGCCGCGATCCTTGGATCTGCCGCCCCGCGGGGCCCGGCGCGGGCCTGAATCCCGGCGGCCGTGAGCCGGCTGCGGAATTCGAAAGAATGGCCTTGCCAGTCCGGCCCGGACGGGTCTAGCCTCTCCTCATGGCGACGCGGCTTCCTCTCCAGAGGCCCCGGCGCCGGATCGAGACGAAGAGGAGGTCTGCCATGCATGCAAGCCCGACCCACGTCCATTCCGCCGACACCGGTGCCGGTGACCAGGACGATCCGCCGAGCGTCCACCGACAGGGATAGAGGTTTTCGGGAGGGTTTTAGGCGCCCGACCCCACGGCCCTGAGCGCCCTGGGACGAACGCCGGACACCAACCCTCGAACCCGGGAACGTGGCCCCTGCCACCGGCCCGTCGGCGAAAGCCGACGGGCTTTTTCGTTGCAGCCATCCGGCCGCTGACGCAGCGCAGCACCAGGCGCGCGGGCCGTCGCAATCGTATCCAAAATTACTTAGGTATCCGCCCCTGGCTGCTCTTGCGCGAGGGTGACGAAGCGGTAACGTCGAGCATCAATACACGAGGAGAGAATCACCGCGGAAGCAGATCGACGGCTCACGAGACGATCAACGCAGCACAGGATGGCCCCCATGCCCGAGACGATTCGCGTCAAGCCCACCCACGACGGCACCTATACGGTCTATCGCGGGTCCACTGCCTTGATCTCAGGCCTCACGCGCCTCCAGGCCGAACGCTACGAGGCCAGCATCGGCGACCGTCGGCTCTCCGGGCTCCTCGCCGCCTCCGCCTGATCCGAGCGTCGGCCCGGCCGCCTCGCGCACCGGGTCGCCCGATCGAAGCGTCAGCCCAGCGTCAGCGGGCCAAGGTCCGTCACGGTCCCGCCCGCTCCGATCCCACGCTGCGTCGCCGACACGACGTGGCGCCCCCCGTTCTCCGAGAACGCGTACAGGATGTAGGCCGCCCGCCGCGCGGCTTCCGAGCCGTGCCCGCCCGCATGCGCGCCGGGCCGGGCCGAGGCGGATGCGCCGCCGACCACCGGGATCGCCCGCCCGTCCGGTCCCGGCAGGTGGGCGACGCTCGCCACGTGGTTGTGCCCGTGCAGGACGAGGTCGGCGCCGACGCGGCCGAGCATCGCGCTGAACAGGGCGGCGTCGCGCAGGTCGCGGCCCGGGCTCGCCCCGCCGGGATGGGGCGGATGATGGATCATCACCACGCGGGCCGGCCGCGACGGGTCTGTCGCCAGCGTCCGCAACAACGATTCGGCCGCCGCGATCTGGCGTGGCCCGAGTCGGCCGGTGGCGACGAACGGCACGGTCGGGATCGCGCTCGACAGTCCGACCAGCGCCAGCGGCCCGCGCCGGCGCAGGTACGGAAACGTGCCGCCTCCGCCGGCGTCGTCCGCGGTCCAGGCGCCGCAGGCCGCGAGCAGCCCTTCGAGCGAGCCGCGCACGTAGGCGTCGTGGTTGCCGGGCACGAAGCTGACCGCCTCCGGCGTGCCGAGCGCCTCCAGGAAGATGCGCGCGGTGTCCCACTCGCTCGGCAGGCCGATGTTGCACAGGTCGCCGGTGCAGGCGACGTGATCCGGCGCCTGCAGCCTCAGGTCCGCGACCAAGGCAGCCAGCGTTTCCATGTCGTGGCTGCGCGAGCGCCCGCGGCGCCAGTTCGCGTAGCCCGTCGCGCGCTTGCCGAAGAGCTGGTGCAGGCGCGGCCGCGGCAGCGGGCCGACATGCGGGTCTGTGAGGTGGGCGAGGCGGAAGGACACCGGGCCATCGCATCGCGGTTGGGGCCGGCCGCGTCAAGCGAGGCGCCGTGCCCGAGGGGCCGGCGTGGGGCGGACGTCAGGTCAGCGCCACCAAGCCGACGCCGAAGATCATCAGGCCCGCCCCGAGGACACGCCACAGGCTCGCCGGATGGACCTGGAAGCCGATCCAGCCGTAATGGTCGAGGACGATCGAGGCGGCGACGCCCACCGTCACGACGATCCCGAGGAAGGACGCGGCCCCGAGGGAAGGGGCGGCATAGAGCTGGGCCAGGATCAGCAGGACGCTGAGACAGCCGCCGAGCCAGCCCCACCAGGGCACCTCGGCCATCTGCTGCCAGCTCGGCACGCCGAGCTTGCCGAAGGCGAGGCCGCCCAGCAGCATGAAGCCGGTGCTGACGAAGAGGATCACCACCGCCGCCGTGACCGGAAGCCCGAAGGACTTCGACAGGGCCGCGTTCTGTCCCGGCTGGACCGCATTCGCGAGCCCGGCGAGGATCGTCAGTCCGTAAAGATACCACATGACTCAAGGTATCGGCGGCGGCACGGCTCAGTTTCGCCGATCCCGAAGCCTGCGACGAAGTGGTGAGCGCCTCGATCGCGGGGAATGGGCGCGCACCCGCCTCACGCGCTGCCGATCAGCACCCCCACTGCCAGCACCAGCGCGCCGCCGAGCACGATCTGCAGCACCGCCCGGCCGAACGGGGTCGCCATGTAGCGGGTGCGGATCGCGGCGATGACCACCAGTTCGATCGCCACCACCAGCACCGCGAGGCCGGTGGCCAGCGCGAAGGCGTTCGGCCAGTGGCCCGGGATCGTGTAGGGCAGGGTGTGGCCAAGCCCCCCGAGCGCGGTCGCCGCGCCGCAGACGAGGCCGCGCATCCACGGACTGCCCCGCCCGGTGATGCGCCCGTCGTCGGAGAGCGCCTCGGTGAAGCCCATGCTGATCCCGGCCCCGAGGGAGGCCGCGAGCCCGACGAGGAAGGTCGCGCCGTTGCTGTGCGTGGCGAAGGCGGCGGCGAAGATCGGCGCCAACGTCGAGACCGATCCGTCGATCAGCCCGGCGAGACCCGGCTGCACGTAGGCCAGCACGAAGGCGCGGTGGGTGTCGTCGCCGGGTGCGGCTGCGTCGGTGTCGCCGTGGAGGACCGCTTCCATGATCGTCATCCTGTCTGGATCGATTCCAATCTACATATTGGAATCGATCCAAACAAGCCGGAAGAGCGCGGTTTCGCGGTGTCTTTGGACACGCGGCGCGGCTCAAGCGGCCCGAACCGCTCCGGGTCTCGGTTGCGCAGGCTGCGACGACGGGTCTAGAGAGCCACCGGGCTGCGCGGGACGGCGCTGTCCCGTTGTCGCGTCCGAACGCCCGACCCGTCGCCAGGCCGGTCGGCGACCTTGCCTCCCTCCGGCCGCCACGCCATCGCGCGAACCCGGCCGAGCCTTGGAAAGCGAGACATGTTCCCCATGCCGACCCTTCCTGCCGTCCGCACGCCGCGTCGCCGCGCGCCCTCGCGCGGCACCCCCGAGGCGGTCGCATGAGCCTCGGCAAGCGCATCATCCGGCATCCGGCCGTGCAGGCGGCGCTCGGACGGCTCGCCGCCAGCTACCTCACGCTGGTGCGCCGAACCAACCGCTTCACCGTGGAGCCGGCGAACGCCGACCCCTGGCTCGACGCGATGTCCCCCTTCGTCGCCGGGATGTGGCACGGCCAGCACATCATGGTGTCCTTCGCCGGGAGGCCGGTGGACCGGGTCGCCACGATCATCTCGAAGAACCCAGACGGCAACATCAACACCATCGCCCTGGAGCGGATGGGCGTGCGGGTGATCCGTGCCTCCGGCGCCCGCGGCCGGGTGGTCAAGGACGCCAAGGCCAAGGGCGGCGCCGAGGGGCTGCGCGCGATGATGCGGGCCCTGAAGAACGGCGAGATCGTCGCCTTCAGCGCCGACGTGCCCAAGATCTCGCGCCGGGCCGACGCCGGCATCCTCACCCTGGCGCGCTTCTCCGGCCGGCCGATCGTGCCGGTGGCGGTGGTGACGAGCCGGCACATCCGCTTCGGAAGCTGGGACCGCGCCTGCCTCGGGCTGCCGTTCGGCCGCGGCGCTGTGGTCTTCGGCGAGGCGATCCGCGTGCCGCGCGACCCCGACCCGGAGACGTTCGAGGCCCTGCGCGTCCGCCTGGAGGCCGAGATGAACCGGGTGCACGACCGGGCCTACACCCTCGTCGGGCGGCTCGACCGCGTCGGGGACAACTGGCTCGGGCGTGCGCCCCGCGCCGAGGCGGCATGACGGTGACGGCATGAGGGCACCGCCGCTCACCCTGGCCCTCAAGGCCTATCACGGCGGCCTGTGGCTCGGCGAGCCGGCGGTGGCCGGCCTGCTGGCGTGGCGGGCGCGCAAGGGCAAGGAGGACCCGACCCGCTTGGCCGAGCGCCGCGGCCTGCCCGGGCGGGCGCGGCCCGTGGGCTCGCTGGTCTGGATGCACGGGGCGTCGGTGGGCGAGTCGCTCTCGCTGGTCGGCCTCGTCGAGGGAATGATCGCCCGCGGCTTCTCGGTGCTGGTCACCACCGGCACCCGCAGCGCCGCCGACCTGATCGGCGCGCGCCTGCCGGCGGGCGCCGTACACCAGTACATGCCCCTCGATGCGCCGCGCTGGGTCGCGCGCTTCCTCGACCATTGGCAGCCCGACCTCGCCCTGGTCGCCGAATCCGAGATCTGGCCCAACACCGTGGTGGCGCTGCATGCCCGCGCCATCCCCTTGCTGCTCGTCAACGGACGGATGTCGGAGCAGTCGTTCGCCGGCTGGGCGCGCGCGCCGCGCACGGCCAAGGCGCTGCTGGCGAGGATCGCGATCTGCCTTGCGCAGACGCGCGACGACGCCGAGCGCTTCGTGCGCCTCGGCGCGCCGCGGGTGAGCGTGGCCGGGAACCTCAAGTACGATGCCGCGGTGCAGCCGGCCGACCGGCAGCAGGTGGCCTATCTCGGGGACATGATCGGCGACCGCCCGGTCTGGGTCGCAGCGAGCACCCATCCGGGCGAGGACGCGGCGGCGGCCGAGGCGCATGCGGCGCTGAAAGACCGGTTCCCGCGGCTCCTGACCATCGTCGCCCCGCGCCACCCCTATCGCGGTGGCGACGTGGCGGCCTGCGCGACGGCTCAAGGGCTGCGCAGCGCGCGCCGCTCGGCCGGCGGGCGCCCGCACCCGTCGGTCGACCTCTACGTCGCCGACACGATCGGCGAGCTCGGCCTGTTCTACCGCCTGAGCCCGCTGGTGTTCCTCGGCGGCTCGCTGGTGCCGCATGGCGGCCAGAACCCGATCGAGCCGGTGCGCCTCGACGCCGCCGTGCTCCACGGCCCGCATACGGAAAACTTCACCGAGGTCTACCGCGCGCTCGATGCCGGCGGCGGCGCCGCCGCGGTCGCCGACGCGGCCGAGCTGGCCGCGACGCTCGCCGACCTCATGGCCGCCCCCGACCGCATCACCGCGATGACCCGGGCCGGACAGCGCGCCCTGGTGCCGTTCGAGGGCGCGGTGGAGCGGACGCTCGCGGTGCTCGACCCCTTCATCGCGCAGATGAAGCTCGCCGCGTTCCACCAGGACTGATGCGCGCCCCCCGCTTCTGGCAAGGCGACGCGAACCATCCGGCCGCGCGCCTGCTGGCGCCCCTCGGCCGCGCCTACGGCCGCGCCGCCGGGAACCGCATGGACCGGCCCGGCGCGCGGGGCGAGTGCCCTGTCCTGTGCCTGGGCAACTTCACCCTGGGCGGTGCCGGCAAGACCCCGAGCGCGATCGCGCTCGCCGTGCTGCTGCGCGAGCTTGGGCGCACGCCCGCCTTCCTCAGCCGCGGCTACGGCGGCCGCCTGCCCGGGCCCGTCCTCGTCGATCCCGCCCGCCATGGCTGGCGCGACGTCGGCGACGAGCCGCTGCTGCTCGCCCGCCACGCGCCGACGGTCGTCGCCCGCGACCGCGTCGCCGGCGCGCGGCTCTGCGTGGCGGAGGGCGCCGACGTCGTCGTCATGGACGACGGGCTGCAGAACCCGAGCCTGGCGAAGGACCTCGCGCTCGCCGTCGTCGACGCAGGCGTCGGCGTCGGCAACGGGCTGTGCGTCCCCGCCGGCCCCTTGCGCGCCCCGCTGGCGCGGCAATGGCCGCATGTCGGCGGCCTGGTGCTGATCGGCGCGGGCCCCGCCGGCGCGGCGGTGGCGGCTGAGGCGCAGGCGCACGGCCTGCCGGTGCATCGCGCCCGGCTGGTGCCCGAGGTCGCCGCTGTCGCGGGCCGGCGCGTGCTGGCCTTCGCCGGCATCGGCCGCCCGGAGAAGTTCTTCGCCTCGCTCTGCGAGGCCGGCGCCGAGGTCGCCGCGACCCGCAGCTTTCCCGATCACCACCCCTACCGCGACGCCGACCTGGCCCGGCTGGCGGCGGAGGCCGACGGCCTCGGCGCGGAACTCGCCACCACCGAGAAGGACCGCGTTCGCCTGCCCGAAGCGTTCGCGGCGCGGGTGCGGGTGCTGCCGGTCGCGCTGCACTTCCAGACGCCCGAGACGCTGGAGATACTGGTGTCGGCGGCGCTGGACGATCCAGACGGAAGGACGTGAGGCCCTCTGCCGCCGCCTTTGGACAAGCGTGAAAGGCGATGACGACATCGCAACCGGCCGTCCTATCGCGTGTACGGTGGCGTGTTCAGGCGCGCCGGTCACGAGCCCTTCTGGTCGGAGATGCGCGATCGATGAACGTTGCGGTCCCGAACGCGCTACAGATCAAGGCGGGCGACGCGGAACGCGGCGCGATGTCCTTGCCGGGCAGGGCGGCGGCCTTTCCCGAGCTGCGATACATGGGATCGAAGAAGCGGCTGCTGCCTTGGATCCATGGCGTGCTCCAAGGCCTCGACTTCGAGACGGCGATGGATCCGTTCAGCGGCAGTGGCTCCGTCGCCTATCTGATGAAGGCCATGGGACGGCGGGTGGTCGCGACCGACTTCTTGAACGTCTCGGCGACCGTCGCAAAGGGTCTCGTCGAAAACTCGAAGTCTCGGATCGACGCCGACGCCCTCGATAGGCTTCTGTCCCGTAACGATCGAGCCGATACGTTCATAGAGCGCACCTTCACGGGGGTGTTCTTTCGTCCGGAGGACCTGCGGTTCCTGGACCGGATTTCGGCGAACCTGACCAAGCTCGAATGCGATCACCAACGTGCTCTCGCGGTCTCGGCTCTCGTCCGATCGTGCCTCAAGAAGCAGCCGCGCGGCGTCTTCACGATCTCGGGCGATCCGGCGCGCTACGACGATGGCCGACGCGATCTGCGCTTGAGCATCGAACAGCATTTTCTCGAACAGGTCGCCGTCTACAACGAAGCCGTCTTCTCCAACGCTTTCGAAAACCGGGCGCTCAGATGCGACGTGTTCGACGCCGACGCGCAAGGAATCGATCTCGTCTACCTCGATCCGCCATACGTTCCACGTGCGGATGATAATTGCTACATCAAGCGCTACCCCTTCGTGGAAGGACTTTCCGTTTATTGGAAAGATCTCGACATCATGGATGGTACGAAGGTCAAAAAAATCGCCAAGCGCTATACGCCTTTCAGCTATCGATCCCAGTCCGAAGATGCCTTCGATCGGATGTTCGCCCGCTTCAGGCGGCAGACTATCGTGATGAGCTACAGCTCGAATGGTTTTCCCGATCTGGAGCAGTTGACGATATTGTTGAGGAAATACAAGCGCAACGTCGAGGTCTATACGCGCCCTCATCGGTACCACTTCGGCACCCACGTCGCCGTTAAGCGGGCGTCCGTCGATGAGTATCTGATCGTGGGGCGCTGATGCGTGTCGTCGATCAGGGGGCCGAAGAGATCGCCGAAGCCCTCGGTTCGCTCGATGTGGACTGGATGGATGCCACGGCCGGCAACGTCATCGCCAAGCTGACGGCGTTCGGCGTGAAGGAGGCATACGGCCGGGCCGATGTGGCTGCGCTTCTCGACGACCACTTCGACGAGGGGCTTTTGTGTTGCAGGCTGTTCCTCGGCCTCTCGAAGGACCAGTCCGAGGCGCTTCTCCGCGAGGCGCTCGGCAAGGGCGGTATCGGGGTGACGCGCTATCAAACGGATCGGGCGGCGTTCCTGTCTGGGCAGAAGCGGGGGCGCGGCCTCGAAGACTTCGCAGAAGCCATCGTGAGAGAGGTATTCGGGGAAGGGGCCTACGAACTGCGATGCACGTTCACGGGCGTCGGCGGCAAGATCGCGAAATGCGACATCTCCATCCCCGGCCGGACCCGTCCGCTCATCCTCATCGAGGCCAAGGCCTACGGCGCGACCGGTTCGAAGTTGACGGACATCCTGGGCCATCTCGACGCCATCATCGAGGCGAAACGCCGAGATGCCGCGTTGCTGGTCATGACCGACGGCACGACCTGGAAAGCCAGGATGGCGGACATGGCCAAGATCGTCGCGCGTCAGAACGATGGTCGCATTCTCAGAATCTACACGATGCAGATGCGCGATCAGTTCCTCGCGGATCTCACGACTCTCAAAGCCGAGTTCGGTTTATAGGATTGCGAGAGGCGACGGGCAGGCTCGCTGCGGCGCCCGGCGAAGGATTGCGCCGCGTTGCCATCCGGCCCCAAGCCCGCTATAGGCGCTCCACGCCCGCCAGACACCCTTGGAGGCACGGGCGCGTGGGGTTTCGGTTCGGCCGTCCGTCTCGGGCGGCCTTCGTCGTTTCCCCGACCATTCATCAATCAAAGGATCACGCCATGAGCGCAGTCAAGACGCTTGAGGCCGTGGCACGCGACCGGGTCGGCAAGGGGGCCGCCCGGGCCGTTCGTCGCCAGGGCCAGGTTCCCGCCGTCGTGTACGGGGGAGGCCAGCCGCCGCAGTCGATCGCCATCGACCTCATCCGCACCCGCACCCTGATCTACGCCGGCGGCTTCAAAACGACGCTGTTCGAGATCAACGCCGGCGGCAAGAAGACCCGCGCGATCCCGCGCGACTTCCAGCTCGACCCGGTCAGCGGCGTGCCGATGCATGTCGACTTCCTGCGCGTGGTCGCCGGCCAAACCGTCACCGTCGAGGTGCCGGTGCACTTCCACAACGAGGACGCGGCCCCGGGCATCAAGCAGCAGGGCGGCACCCTCAACATCTCGCTGCACACCTTGGCCGTCGAGGTCGCCCCCGACCAGATCCCCGACGGGATCGAGATCGACCTCACCGGCCGCCAGATCGGCGACGTGATCCACGTCTCCGACGTCACATTGCCGGCCGGCGTCGTCTACACCGGCGAAGCCACCGACCCGATCGCCAACGTCGTGCCGCCGACCGTGCTCGGCGCCGAGGTCGAGGCCGAGGAGGCCGCGATTGCCGAGGCGCAGTCGGCGGAAGCCGAGGCCGAGAAGGTCGAAGCCGAGGCCGAAGAGGCCGAGGCCGCTGCCGAAGCCTCCGAGGAGAAGAAGGAGGACTGAGCCCTTCGCGGCTCGATCCTCCCGCACCGCCCTCGTGGTGGTGCGGCTTCGAAACGATGCCCCGGCCGCGAGGCCGGGGCGTTCTTGTTTTGGAAGGCCGGAGTCCGTCGCCATGCGACTCATCGTAGGCCTGGGCAATCCGGGCAAAGCCTACGCGCGCAACCGCCACAACATCGGGTTCCTCGCGATCGACGAGATCGCGCGGGTCCACCGGGCGAGCCCGTTCCGGCGACGCTTCCAGGGCGAGGCCGCCGAGGTCTCGTTCGGGGCCGAGCGCGCGATCCTCCTGAAGCCGCAGACCTTCATGAACGAGTCCGGCCGCTCGGTCGCCGAGGCGCAGCGCTTCTACAAGATCGCGCTGTCCGACGTGATCGTATGCCACGACGAGCTCGACCTCGCCGCGGCCAAGATCCGGGTGAAGCTCGGCGGGGGGAACGCCGGGCACAACGGCCTGCGCTCGATCACCGCCCAATGCGGCAACGACTATCGCCGCGTCCGGCTCGGCATCGGGCACCCCGGCGACAAGGCCCTGGTGCACGCCTACGTGCTCAACGATTTCGCGAAGTCCGAGGAGCCCTGGGTCGAGGACCTGTGCCGGGCGGTCGCCGACGAGATCGCGCTGCTCGCGGCGAACGAGAACGAGAGCTTCCAGAACAAGGTCCACCTCGCCATGGTCGGCCGTGGCTGGGCCGACGTGAAGCGGCCGGGCGAGAAGGCCGCCAAGAATTGACACGAAAACACGAGGACACGATATCGAAGGCCTTGGAGGCCGTCCGATGAAGAACCTCACCATCACCCTCGACGAGGACCTGTTTTCCTGGGCGCGCGTGGAAGCGGCCAAGCAGGGCCAAAGCCTGTCCCGCTTCGTCGCCCAGGCGCTGGCAGACCGCCGGGCGCCCGAGCTTGCGCACCAGCTTGCGATCCTCGAGGACTTCTTCGAGGGACCCGGATGGCCCGGCATCGCCGAGAACCTCCCCACGCGCGACGAGATCTATGACAGGTCGGCTCTTCTTCGACACGAACATCCTGATCTACGCCCTGGATCCGAAGGATCCGGCGAAGCGGTCGATGAGTATGGAGGTGATCACGAAGGCTCTGACGCAGGGACGTCTGGTCGTCAGCCCGCAAATTCTGAACGAATGCGTCTGGGTCGCGGCCTATAGGAAGAAGCTCGTTCCTCCGGCCGACATCGAGCGCTACCTGTCCGCATTCCACCATGCCTGCACCGCCCCGCTCGACGTTGAGACCCACCGTCTGGCGATTCGCGTGTCTGCTAAGCACCGCCTGTCTTGGTGGGACAGCATCGCCCTCGCTTCGGCGCTTCAGGCTCGCTGCCAGGCCTACGTCTCTGAAGATATGCGGGACGGCCAAGCCGTCGAGTCCCTGACGATCATCAATCCCTTCGGGCCTCGCGCCCGCGCCACCCTGGCGCTCACCTAACGGACCTGACCCCATGGGCTTCAAATGCGGCATCGTCGGCCTGCCGAACGTCGGCAAGTCGACCCTCTTCAACGCGCTGACGCAGACGGCGGCGGCGCAGGCCGCGAACTATCCGTTCTGCACCATCGAGCCGAACGTCGGCGACGTGGCGGTGCCCGACCCGCGCCTCGACGACCTGGCGCGGATCGCCTCGTCGAAGGAGATCATCCCGACGCGGCTGACCTTCGTCGACATCGCTGGCCTCGTGCGCGGCGCCTCGAAGGGCGAGGGCCTCGGCAACCAGTTCCTCGCCAACATCCGCGAATGCGACGCCATCGCCCACGTGGTCCGCTGCTTCGACGACGGCGACGTCACCCACGTGGAGGGCAAGGTCGACCCAGGCGCCGACATCGAGACCATCGAGACCGAGCTGATGCTGGCCGACCTCGACAGCCTCGAGAAGCGCGTCGTCGCCCTGGAGAAGCGGGCTCGTGGCGCCGACAAGGAAGCCAAGGAGTTCCTCGACCTCGTCAACCGCGCCCTGCCGTACCTGCGCGAGGGCAAGCCCGCCCGCATGGTCGCCCGCAAGCCGGAGGAGGAGAAGCTGTTCCAGCAGCTCGGCCTGATGACGGCCAAGCCCGTGCTCTACGTCTGCAACGTCGACGAGGGCGACGCCGACAAGGGCAACGCCTACTCGAAGGCGGTGCAGGAGCGCGCGGCGGCCGAGGGCGCGCAGGCGGTGGTGGTCTCGGCTAAGATCGAGAGCGAGATCGCGGTGATGCCGGCCGCCGACCAGGGCGACTACCTCGAGGCGGTGGGGCTCGCCGAGCCCGGCCTGAACCGGGTGATCCGCGCCGGCTACGATCTGCTCGGGCTCATCACCTACTTCACCGTCGGCCCGAAGGAGGCCCGCGCCTGGACGATCACCAAGGGCACCCGCGCGCCGGCCGCCGCCGGCGTGATCCACACCGACTTCGAGAAGGGCTTCATCCGCGCCGAGACGATCGCGTTCTCCGACTACACCACGCTGAAGGGCGAATCGGGCGCGCGCGACGCCGGCAAGCTCCGGCTCGAGGGCAAGGAGTACCTCGTGCAGGACGGCGACGTGCTGCATTTCCGCTTCGCCAACTGACGCGCGCGGCCGCGCCGGACCACCTGCGTCCAGACGGAGACATGCCCATGTCAGGCCTCTACTTCGAGGATTTCGCCGCCGGCCAGGTTCGCGGCGGCGCGCGGCTGACGGTGAGCCGCGACGACATCGTCGCCTTCGCCCGGGAGTTCGACGCGCAGCCGTTCCACCTCGACGAGCGCGAAGCGGAGAAGACCTTCGCCGGCCGGCTGATCGCGTCGGGCTGGCACACGGCCTCCCTTGGGATGCGGCTGCTGCAGGCCGGGCCGATGGGCGGGCACTCCTCGCTCGGATCGCCCGGCGTCGCCGAGCTGCGCTGGTTGAAGCCTGTGCTGCCGGGCGATTCGCTCTCCGCCACCCTGCGCGTCGAGGAGACCCGCGCCTCGGCCTCGAAGCCGGATCGGGGCTTCGCCGTCTGCCTGCTGACCCTGGAGAACGACCGCGGCGAGGCGGTGATGACCCAGGCGTTCACGGTGATGCTGGCCCGCCGCGGGGCCGAGCCGGCGGCGCCGCGGGTCGTGGAGACCGGCGTTCCGGCCCCTCTGGTCGAGCCGGACGACGCCGAGATCGTGCCGTTCCTGAAGGACGCCGCGGTCGGCGCCACCCGCGACTTGGGCGCCTACGCCTTCTCGGCCGAGGCGATCCTGGACTTCGGCCGCGCCTACGACCCGCAGGTGTTCCACACCGATCCGGAGGCCGCCAAGGCCACGCATTTCGGCGGCCTGTGCGCCTCGGGCTGGCACACCGCCGCCGCCTACATGAAGCGGCTGCTCGCCACCCGCACCCGCGACCACGCCTTCACCGCCGCCCGCGGGCAGGCGCCGGCGACCGGCCCCTCGCCGGGTTTTCGCGACATGCGCTGGCTGAGGCCGGTCTACGCCGGCGACACCGTGCGCTACGCCACGACGCTCACCGACAAGCGCGCCTCCGCCTCCCGCCCCGGCTGGGGCCTCGCCTTCGCCGACAACGTCGGCGTCAACCAGCGCGGCGAGACGGTGTTCTCGTTCGCAAGCTCGGTGTTCTGGCAGTGGGCGCCGTAACGCGCGCGTCCGGCGCCGTCGCCTGCGTCGGGTGACGAGCGAAATCCGATAACGCGACGACCGTCCGGACGTCCCTGAAGCGATCCATCGCGAACCGCCCGGCTCGATCCGCTCGGGCGGAGAGGTGTCCGTCCGGCGGTCGGCTCGTGCGCGGGGGGAAGGCCGATGGGATCGCGCGCCGCTAGGCCTCCGGCCGGAACGGTTTGCCCGCCAGCGCCGTTCCTCGCCCCCTGCAGCACCCGTCCGACGCACCGCCAGCACAGACCGGGCCGGCCGCGACGACGGGTCGTTCGCGGCGGCGCGCCGAGGTCATCCTCCGGTGGCGATGCCGCATGCCAGTTTGCGGGATGATGAACGAAGCATATCAATTTCGTTTAACTGCTGTTCATGTCATCGATTTGCAGAATTGTGCAGAAATACCGCGGAACGGTTTTTTTTATGCTGTCCGTTTATGGCCCGTACAACCGGATAAACGGAGATAATACATCTCAAAGCACGTTCGCGTCGCCGCCCTTGCGACCACCTTCGTCATCGGCGGCGCCGCCATGGCGCTCGCGCAGTCGTCCTCCACCGTGGGCACCGGCGGCTCTTCGGCGGGCGGCGGCACCAGCTCGTCGACGGTCGGCACTGGCGGCTCCTCGGCAGGATCCGGCAGCGGCTCGGGTTCGACCGTGGGCACCGGCGGCTCCTCCGCGGGCGGCGGCAAGAGCTCGTCCACGGTCGGCACCGGCGGTTCGTCGGCGGGCGCCGGCAGCGGTTCGGGGTCGACGGTCGGCACCGGCGGCTCCTCGGCCGGCAAGGGCACCAGCGGCTCCTCGATGGGCACGGGCGGTTCCTCGTCCGGCATGTCGGGCAGCGCGTCCGGTCATGACCGCGGCGGCCCCGGCAACTCCGAGAACGCACCGGGCCACAACAAGCGCTGATCCGGCTCTGGAACGGCGACATCGGGCGCGGCTCCTCGGAGCCGCGCCCTCCTCGACCTTCGCACCGCGCCTTTCATTCCCTCCCCGCCATCAAGGAGACCTGACCATGGCTCGCCTGATCCTGCCGCTTCTCGGTGGCGCCCTCGTCCTCGCCGGCGTCGCGACCGGCCAAGCCCAGACAAGCACGGTCACGACCGGCCCGAACGGCGTCTCGGGCAGCACGACGGTGACGACCGGCCCGAACGGAAAGCCGTGCAAGGTCGTGCATTCCGACGACGCGAAGAACGCCGGCACGATGTCGAGCTCGGTCACGGCCGGGGCGGACGGCGTGCGGAGCGCGACCACGGGCGGTCCTTCGGTGACCACGCGGTCCGGGAGCGGCTCGACCAGCAGCTCGGCCTCCAGCTCGAGTTCCGGCGGCACCACCATGACGACCACCGGCGCCGGCGACTGCGTCGTCACCGTCCCCAAGACCACGAAGTGAGGCTGACATGACGATCCGATTCATCGCCCCCCTCGCCGCCTTCGGGCTCCTCGTCGTCCCGGCGCTCGCCCAGACCGGGGGCAGCGCCACCGGCGGCACGGCGGGCTCGGCGGCGGCCGGCGGCACCTCCGCCTCGACCGTCGGGACCGGCGGGACTTCGACGGGAGCGAACGGCGCGACGGGCTCGTCCCTGGCCACCGGCGGCAGCGCGGCGGGCGGCAAGACGATGGACCGCTCGCACGTCAACGAGACCGGGAACGGCGGGCTCAACGGGCAATCGAAGGCGATGGCCCATGACGGCGGCACCTTCTCGAAGTCGCATACCCAGACCAAGGTTCGCGACGGCGAGGGCGTCGAGTCTCGGACGAAGACCATGTCGCACGAGCCCGGCTCCAAGCCGGTGAAGTCGACCACCACGACCGGTCGGTGACCGCCTTTCCGGCCGCGTGATCCCGATGTTTCGGCGGGCCATCCTGCCGGGACATGGCCGAAGACCGGAACCCGACGACGCCACGCGCCCGGCGTGGCGTCGTCGCTCCGTTGCGGGTCATCCCCGCCGTCCGGCCTCGCGCCGTGCCTGGGAGGGCGTGCGCCCGTACACACGCTTATAGCGTTGGCCGAAGTCGCTCATGTGCACGAAGCCCCAGCGCCGCGCGATCTCCGCGATCGGAACCGCGGCGGCGGACGCGGAGGTCAGATCCTCGTGGGTGCGCGCGAGCCGCCGCTCGGTGATGAAGGCGATCGCCGTCTGCCCAGTCCGGTTGCGGAACTGGCTCTGGAGGGAGCGAACGCTGAGCCCGGCGGCCGCGGCGATCAGCGACAGCGTGAGCGGTTGCGAAAGGTTCGCCTCGATGAAGTCGAGCGCGATGGTGAAGCGCGAGGCCGTGGCGTCGGTCGTCGCAATCGTCGCCACGCCCGCGCGCCTGGGCCAGACAGACAGGAGCTGGTAGCTGAGGATCTCCTGGACCAGCGGGAAGGCGATGTCGCCGCCGCGACCCGCCTCCTGCCCGCGGCGCTGCACCTGCCGCATCATCAAGAACAGGGCGATCATGCCCGGCGTGGCGACGTCTGCGATCGGGGCGAAGGCCGGAAGAGCCGGCTGTCCGCCCGTGAGCGCGGCGTTGGCCGCCGAGAGCGCTTCGAGCGTGATCGTTCCGTTGATCGCGCTGAAGGCCGGCGAGGCCTGGATCTCGCTGACGTCCTCGAAGTCGACCAGGGTCGCGTATTTTGGCGTACCTTGCGTCTTGCCCGACTGGTTGCGGTAGATGATGTGCCCGTTCGCGATGAAGCGGACCGTCAGGATGTCGACGGCGACCCGCGGCTTGGTGATGAAGCCGCTGGAGGAGCGCGTCTCCCACAGGCACAAGGTGCTGCTCTTGTTGCCGGCCATCTCGATGTCGGGCTTCACCGAGCGGAGTACGTCGAAGTTGATCGCGAAGCTGCTCAGGTCGTTGAACGTCTGAAGCTGACGCGCGGACGCGATGCGGGCCGCGAACTCGCTCTGGGGAACCCACGCGGCTTGGCGGTTCGAAGTCCGGGCCGTCATCGTCTCAACCTGAAGTTCATGCCGTCGATCCGGCTTCGATCGCGTCGGCCTTCATGGCATTTCGTGGCCGCGTCGGCCAAGCTCCCACACCCGCGCACGCCCCCGCGGAGATTGCGGTCCCAGTGCCTCAGGTCCCGCCCCTTTGCGCCCGGTGGTGCAGCAGGTTGACGATCAGCGCGGTCCAGCCGGTCTGGTGCGAGGCGCCGAGGCCCCGGCCGGTGTCGCCGTCGAAGAACTCGTGGAACAGCAGGGCCTCCTCGGCGCCGTCCACCGGGGGGATCGGCACGCGGTCGCCGTCCGTGGGGCGGCGGCCGTCCGCGCCGCGGGTGAACAGGTCGATCAGCCGCTCCTGCAGCGCGTCGGCGATGGCGGCCAGCGTGTGCATCGCGCCGGAGCCGGTCGGGAACTCCACCAGGAAGTCGGCGCCGTAATAGGAGTGGAACCGGCGCAGGGCCTCGATGATCAGGTAGTTCGTCGGCATCCAGACCGGCCCGCGCCAGTTCGAGTTGCCGCCGAACATGTTCGAGGTCGAGTCGGCCGGGTCGTAGCGCACCGTGAACGAGGCGCCGAACTCGTTGAGCACGTAGGGCTGGTCGCGGTGCGCCTTCGAGAGCGAGCGCACGCCAAAGGGCGAAAGGAACTCGGCCTCGTCGAGCATCCGCCGCAGCAACGCCTTCATCCGGTGGCCGCGCAGGAGCGAGAGCAGCTTGCGGTCGCCGACGCCGCCCTCGTCCCAGCGCGAGACCAGGCAGGCGAGGTGCGGGCGGTTCTCCAGGAGCCAGTTGAGCCGCCGGGCGAAGTCCGGCAGGCGCTGGAGCACGAAGGGCTCGATCACCTCCACCGCGAACAGCGGCACGAGGCCGACCATGGAGCGGACGCGCAACGGCAGCATCCCGCCGCCGGGCATGTCGACCTCGTCGTAGTAGAACTCGTCCTCCTCGTCCCACAGGCCGAAGCCCTCGCCGCCCATGTCGGTCATCGCCTCGGCGATGAGCAGGAAGTGCTCGAAGAACTTCGACGCTGTGCTTTCGTAGACGTCGTTGTGGAGCGCGAGCTCGAGGGCGATGCGCATCATGTTGAGCGCGTACATCGCCATCCAGGCGGTGCCGTCGGCCTGGTGCACCATGCCGAAGCCGGGGGGCGGGCGCGAGCGGTCGAACACGCCGACGTTGTCGAGCCCGAGGAAGCCGCCCTGGAACACGTTGCGGCCGCCGGCGTCCTTGCGGTTCACCCACCAGGTGAAGTTGATCAGGAGTTTGTGGAACACGCCCTCGAGGAAGGCGAGGTCGCCCCGGCCGCCGCGGCGGTCGCGGTCGATCTCGAACACCCGGTAGGTCGCCCAGGCGTGGACCGGCGGGTTGGTGTCGGAGAACTCCCATTCGTAGGCCGGGAGCTGGCCGTTGGGGTGCATGTACCATTCGCGCGTCAGCAGCAGGAGCTGCTTCTTGGCGAAGTCCGGGTCGAGCAGCGCCAGCGGCAGGCAGTGGAAGGCGAGGTCCCAGGCGGCGAACCACGGGTACTCCCACTTGTCGGGCATCGAGAGCACGTCGGAGGCGGCGAAGTGGCGCCATTGGGTGTTGCGACCGCCGTCGCGCTCCCGCGGCGGCACCGGCTGGGCCGGATCGCCCTGCAGCCAGCGCCGCACGTCGTAGGCATAGAGCTGCTTCGACCAGATCAGGCCGGCCGACGCCTGCCGGAAGATGGTGCGGGCTTCCGCGTCCGCGATCCCGTCCTGCAGGTCGTCGTAGAAGGCGTCGGCTTCGGCGATGCGCCGTGTGCGGATCGCATCGTCCGCGTCGAGCGGGCGCGCCCGCGTCCCGGCTGACAGCCGCAGGCGTACCCGGCGGGTCTCGCCGGGCTCGAGGCGCAGGGCGTAGTGCAGGCCGAGCTTGGTCCCCGCGTCCCGGCGCACCGCCGAGGCGTCGCCCTCGACGATCGCCGCGTGCAGCCCGTCCTTGAACGGGCCTTCGGCGTCCGGCTGCCCCGCGTGCCGGCGCAGGTTGGTGTCGTTCTCGCAGAACAGCAACGCGGGCCCGCCCTCGAAGGCCAGCCGGTAGCGCCCGAGCCGCGGGTGCTCGCAGGCGACCCCGCCCTCGGGGTGGCGCCCGATCCACGGACGCGGCTGCGCCCCGTCCTCCCGCCAGGACCAGGTGTTGCGGAACCAGAGCTGCGGCACGAGGTGGAGGTCGGCCGCCTCCGGCCCGCGGTTCGTCGCCGTGATCGCGACGTGGACGTCGTCGACGTCCGCCTTGGCGTATTCCACCGTCACGTCGAAGAAGCGCGCCCCCTCGAACAGGCCGGTCTCCTCGATCTCGTATTCGGGAACCTCGCGGCTGCGCTGCAGGCCCTCGCGCACGAGGTCCTCGTAGGGGTAGGCGCCTTGCGGATAGCGGTAGAGGAACTTGAGGTAGGCGTGGCTCGGGACCGCGTCGAGGTAGTGGTAGACTTCCTTCACGTCCTCGCCGTGGTTGCCCTGCTCGTTGGTGAGGCCGAACAAGCGCTCCTTCAGGATGCGGTCGCGCCCGTTCCACAAGGCCAGCCCGAGGCAGAGCTGCCCGCGCTCGTCGCAGATGCCGGCCAGGCCGTCCTCGCCCCAGCGATAGGCGCGCGAGCGGGCCTCCTCGTGGGTGAGCGAGCGCCACGCGTTGCCGTCGCGGCTGTAATCCTCGCGCACGGTGCCCCATTGCCGCTCGCTCAGATACGGCCCCCACAGCGACCACGCCCGCTCGCCGCGCGCCTGCTCGGCGATGCGGCGCCGCTCCGCCCAGGCGATCGCCTCGTTCATGCGCGGGTCCCGCGGCCGAGGATCGCCGCGGCGGGGGTGGAGGAGGGCAGGGGAACGGTCATGGCATCCCAAGGGGCCGAAGGGTCGACGCCTCGTGCGATGCATCATCAGCGCCACACCGCGGCGCCGGGGGTATTTCCTCAAGCTGCAGACGTATCGCGCAGGTGAAGCTGCGCTCGTCCCTCCTCTCCTGCAAGAGGAGGGAGCTGGCGCTATGTCCTCGACCGCGTCTCTGATTTCCGCCGACTGTTCTACCGGCTTGCAGCAACGCCCGGGTCCTGATCGGACAAAAACTGCCGTTTCTCTGGGCAGAACCTGCGC
The DNA here is from genome assembly GCF_022179125.1 of Methylobacterium cerastii. Classification (GTDB taxonomy): domain Bacteria; phylum Pseudomonadota; class Alphaproteobacteria; order Rhizobiales; family Beijerinckiaceae; genus Methylobacterium; species Methylobacterium cerastii. The sequence goes on along the minus strand of NZ_BPQG01000008.1, from coordinate 129,845 downwards.
GGCAAGCACATCTGACCTGCGGAACCTCGAGCATAGCGTCCGTGTTCAAGGCGCGTCCACGCTCTCGCCTCTGCCCCGCCTGCGCCCTCGCTCGCGGCCGTCACGGATCCACCGATGCTCGTCCAAGCCGGCTTCACCATCGCCTTCAACACCTTCGGCCCGACCCCGATGAACCTGCTGCTCAACGTGCGGCCGGAGCGCCGGGTCGACCTCGTGACGCCGGAGGTCATCGCGTTCGATCCGCCGGTGCTGGCGACGCAGCACGTCGACGCCTTCGGCAACGTCTGCACCCGCATCGTCGCCCCGGGCGGCCGGATCACGATGTCGGCCGACTTCACGATCCGCGATTCCGGCGAGCCGGACGCGTATGAGCCGGAGGCCCGCCAGCACCCGGTGCAGGACTTGCCCGACGACGTTCTGCCGTTCCTCCTCGGCTCGCGCTACTGCGACACCGACAAGCTCTCGGCCACCGCGTGGTCGCTGTTCGGCGCGACGCCGGAGGGTTGGGCACGGGTGCAGGCGATCGTCGACTTCGTGCACAATCACTTGCAGTTCGACTATCAGCGGGCCGACAACACCCGCACCGCGCATGACGGCTACGTCCAGCGCGTCGGCGTCTGCCGCGACTTCGCCCACCTGGCGATCGCGCTCTGCCGCTGCATGAACATCCCGGCCCGCTACGCCACCGGCTACCTCGGCGACATCGGCGTGCCGAAGGACCCGGCGCCGATGGATTTCTCGGCCTGGTTCGAGGTCTACCTCGGAGACCGCTGGTACACGTTCGACGCCCGCCACAACACGCCGCGGATCGCCCGCATCGTCATGGCCCGCGGGCGCGACGCGACGGACTGCGCTCTCACCACCAGCTTCGGCACCGCCTACCTGATGCGCTTCGACGTGCACACCGACGAGGTCGCGACGAACGACGGGACGATGGCCGAGGCAGCCTGAGGCTTCGCCGCGAACGCAAGGCCGACCGGAACCGCCCTAGCCGGCCTGTCGCGCGACGAGGCGGTCGAGGAAGTTGCCGATCTCGCGACGGCGTTGACGCGGCTCCAGGACGTCGGCGCCGAGGCCGTGTCGCCAAGCGAGCGACGCGTCCGCGGCGGCGTGCAGCGCCTCGATCTCGGCGGCGTAGTCCGAGACCGCGCCTGCGTCGGGCGCGAGGCCGGCCTCGACCACGGCCTCGGCGCAGACCCGCAGCATCGCGGCAAGCTCGTCGAGGTCGAGTTCCGGGTGATACTGCGTGCCCCAGAACACGCCGTCCCCGTGGGGGATCTCGATCGTCTGCACGTCGAGGAGCGCGTTCGCGGCGAGAACCCGCGCGCTGGGCGGGGGCACGATCACCGCGTCGGAATGGATCGCCGGCGCGTCCCATGCCGCCCCGCGGCCCGACAGCAGCGGGTGGTCGCGGCCCTCGGCCGTCGCGGCGATGCGGCGGGCGAAGCCGTATTCGGGGCCGCGCGGGTTGGGGCCGGCGTCGCCCCCGGTGACGACCGCCGCGAGCTGGACGCCCCAGCACGAGCCGAACACCGGCAGGCCGGCCTCCAGCGCCGCCTGCATCAGGTCGCGCTGGCGCATCACCTCCGGGCTGCGCTCGGCGACCTTCAGGGTCGATCCGGTGAAGATCACGCCGTCGTAGGTGGCGAGCCCCGCGCCCTCGGGCAGGCCGGCGTCGGCGTCGGCCGGGCTGACGAGGCGGCACTGCGCCTCGGGGTGGTAGGCGTGGACGACGTCGGCGTAGGATTCGGCCGAGGTGCGTCCGGTGGCCGTGACGTGCTGCGCGCGGTCTTCGCGCCCATTGCCGTCCGCGATGAGCAGTCGAAGCATGGTGTCCTGAAAAGTCGTCGGCGAGCGGATCTTGGGAACGCCCGGCAGAGCCGGATGATACTGCGACATAGGCGCAAAGCGACGAGGTCAGGATGATCCGAATTGTCGCGACCGGCGCCTTGGCGGGCTGCGGACCGAGGGGACCTATCGGCGCGCCCCGCGTTGAGGCAAAGGCAGGTGCCGTCGGGGCGAGGTCGTTCGTGTCGGGCGAGGCGCCGCGCCATAGGGCACCTCGCACGGTGCGCCGGCCCGTCGCCGGCACGCCTTCCATCGCAGGTGACTGCATCTCTCGCAGGCGGCTGCTTCTTCCGCAGGTGACTGCACCACATCCGTGATGGCGAAGCCGATGGATCAACCAACCCGCGTCGCCTCCTTCTCCCGCGAGACCCTCTCGACCGGGGTGGCGGGACTGGACGACGTCCTCGCCGGCGGCCTGACGAAGGGGCGCCTCTACCTGCTCGAAGGCACGCCCGGCACCGGCAAGACCACGCTCGCCCTGCAGTTCCTGCTCGATGGCGTCGCCCGCGGCGAGACCTGCCTCTACGTCACCCTGTCGGAGAGCGCGGACGAGCTGCGTTCTTCGGCGGCCTCGCACGGCTGGTCGCTCGACGGAGTCGAGCTCTACGAACTGGTCAACGAGCTCGGCCTCGATCCGGAGAGCGAGCAGTCGGTGCTGCACCCCTCCGAGGTCGAACTCGGCGAGACCGTCCGCGAGGTGATGGAGCGGGTGGACGCGGCAAAGCCCGACCGGGTGGTGTTCGACAGCCTGTCCGAGCTGCGGCTGCTCGCGCAGAACCCGCTGCGCTATCGCCGCCAGATCCTGGCGCTGAAGCAGCTCTTCGCGGCACGCGGCTGCACGGTGTTCCTGCTCGACGACGGCACCGCCGACGTGCAGCTCCACAGCATCGCCCACGGCGTCTTCCTGCTGGAACACAACCAGCGCAACTTCGGCGCGGGCCGCCGCCGCCTCCTCGTCCTGAAGATGCGCGGCGTGAAGAGCCGCGGCGGCTACCACGACTTCATCCTCGAGACCGGCGGGATCGCGCTGTTCCCGACCCTGGTCGCCGCCGAGCACGGCGTCGACTTCGCGCCGGTCACCCGCTCCACCGGCGCGCCCGGCCTCGACCTGCTGCTCGGCGGCGGCCTCGTGCGCGGCACCAACACCCTGCTGCTCGGGCCGTCCGGCGCCGGCAAGACCACGACGGCGGTCCGCTGCATGCTGGCGGCGCTGAAGCGGGGCGAGCGGGCCACCTACTTCCTGTTCGACGAGGGACGCGCGACGCTGCTGGCGCGCTCCGCCCTGCTTGGGATGGACCTGCAGCCGCATCTCGATGCGGGCACCCTCACCATCGCCCAGGTCGACCCCGCCGAGCTGGCGCCGGGCGAGTTCGCCTGCCGCGTCCGCGAGGCGGTCGAGCGACGCGGCGCGACCTTCGTCGCCCTCGACAGCCTCAACGCCTACATCCACGCGATGCCGGGCGAGCAGTTCCTGATCCTGCAGATGCACGAACTCCTGACCTACCTGAACCAGGTGGGCGTCACGACGCTGCTGGTGCTCGGGCAGCACGGCGTCATCGGCGACGTGCGCTCCGACCTCGACCTGAGCTACCTCAGCGACGGCATCCTGCTGTTCCGCTACTTCGAGGCCAAGGGCGAGGTCCGCACCGCGCTCTCGACGGTGAAGAGCCGGGTCAACGCCCACGAGCGCACCATCCGCGAGCTGCGGTTCTCCCGCGGCGGGATCCAGGTCGGGGAGGCGCTGACCGACTTCGAGGGGGTGCTGTCGGGGTTGCCGGCCTATGGCGGCAAGGTCGCGATGCTGCGCAGCGAACCGGCGGAATGACCGAGCCCGACCTCGACGAGACCCGCGTCCTCATCCTGGCGCCGCGCGGGCGCGACGCCGCGGTGATGGAGCGGTTGCTGGCCAAGTCCGGCACCCGCGTCGCCGTCTGCCCCGACGCGGCCGCGTGGCTCGCCGCCCTCGCGGGCCGGGCGGGCTCGGCGATCGTCACCGAGGAAGCCCTGCTCGACGTCGACCCCGACGCGCTCGGGACCTGGATCGAGCGCCAGCCGCCCTGGTCGGACTTCCCCTTCATCATGCTGGCGACGCGCCAGGCCGGGCGCCGCCCCGCGGAGGGCGCGGCCATGGTGGAGCGCCTGGGCAACGTCGTGCTGCTCGAGCGCCCGATCAACGCCGAGACCCTGGTCAGCGCGGTCGCCTCGGCCCTGCGGGTGCGGCGGCGCCAATACCAGGCGCGCGAACACATCCGCGAGCGGGAGCGGGCCGAGGAGCGCCTGCGGATCGCCAACGAGACCCTGGAGCGGCGGGTCGCCGAGCGCACCGGCGAGGTCGAGGCCGCCCGCGAAACCTTGGCCTTCGCCCTCGATTCCGCCGGGATGGGGACGTGGGACCTCGATCTCCTCACCGACACCGCGCGTCGGTCGGACCGCCACGACGCGATCTTCGGCTACGCCACGCCGCTGCCGCATTGGGGCCGGCAGACCTTCCTCGCCCACATCCACCCGGAGGATCGCGAGGCGGCGGAAGCGGCCTTCGCGCAGGCGGCGCGGGCCGGGACGCTCGATCTCGAATGCCGGATCGTGCGCCCCGACGGAACCGTGCGCTGGGTCGCGGCCAAGGGCCGGGCCGAGTACCGCGCCGACGGCACCCCCGTCCGCATGGCCGGAATCGTCCTCGACCGCTCCGACCAGCGCAACACCGAGGAGGCCCTGCGCCAGGCGCAGAAGATGGAGGCGATCGGCCAGCTCACCGGCGGCGTCGCGCACGACTTCAACAACCTGCTGACGGTCATCGTCGGCGGCCTCGACATGGTGCTGCGCAAGCCCGACAACGTCGAGCGGGTCAAGCGCCTGGCCGACGCCGCGATGACGGCGGCCCGGCGCGGCGAGCAGCTGACGCAGCAGCTCCTCGCCTTCTCCCGGCGCCAGATGCTGCGGCCGCAGACCCTCAACCCGAACCGCCTGCTCATCGACTTCCGGCCGCTCGCCGAGCGCGCCGCCGGGGGCGCGATCGAACTGGCCTTCGACCTCGACCCGGCCCTCGACCCGATCCGCATCGACCCGGCCCAGTTCGAGGCCGCCATCCTCAACCTCGTCGTCAACGCCCGCGACGCGATGGAGGCGGACGCCGGTCACGCCCGGATCGAGATCCGCAGCCGCAACCTCCGCCTCGACACCGCGGCGGTGGCCGACAAGGGCGTGCCGCCGGGCGCCTACGTCGAGATCGCGGTGTCCGACACCGGCAGCGGCATCGCGCCGGAGCTTTTGGCGCGGGTGTTCGAGCCGTTCTTCACCACCAAGGAGGTCGGCAAGGGCACCGGCCTCGGCCTGAGCCAGGTCTACGGCTTCACCCGCAGCGCCAAGGGCTTCGTCGCCATCGACTCCGAGGTGGAGCGCGGCACCACCTTCCGGCTGCGCTTCCCGCGCTCGACCGACCCCGCCGGCGAGGAGGCGGAGACGGGCGAACGCGGCGTGCTGCCGCTGCGCCGCGCCGGCGAAGGCGAGACCGTGCTGCTCGTCGAGGACGACGAGCAGGTCCTCACCATGGCCGTCGAGAGCCTTGAGGAACTGCGCTACAAGGTCGTCGTGGCGCGGAACGCTGCGGAGGCGCTGGCCCATCTCCGGGACGTCCAGCGCATCGACATCCTGTTCTCCGACGTGATGATGCCCGGCGGCATGAACGGCTCGCAGCTCGCGGTGGAGGCGCAGCGCCTGCGACCCGGCCTCAAGGTGCTGCTCACCTCCGGCTACGTCGCCGACCTCGACGAGGGCCAAGTCATCGGCCGCGGCGAGCTGCCGGTGCTCAACAAGCCCTACCGCCGCGACGAGCTCGCTCGCTCGCTCCGCCTCGTCCTCGGCGGCGGCGAGGCCTGAGCGGGGCGCGCGGGGTTCCGAAGCCTGGCCCGAACCGCCGATCCATCGAACCGGGAGCTTTGCGGCCGTGCACTGGGTCCACCTGATGATCGCGATCGTCGCCGAGGTCGTCGGCACCAGCGCGCTCAAGGCGTCGGACGGGTTCTCCCGGCCGGTGCCGCTGCTGATCACGGTCGCCGGCTACGCGGTGGCGTTCTTCTTCCTCGCGCTCACCCTGCGGACGATCCCGATGGGCGTGGCCTACGCGGTCTGGTCGGGCGTCGGCATCGTGCTGATCTCCCTCGTCGGCTGGCTGGTGTTCCGGCAGAGCCTCGACGCCCCGGCCCTGCTCGGCCTCGGCCTGATCGTCGCCGGCGTCGTGGTGATCAACGGCTTCTCGAACGCCGTCGGGCGCTGACGCGCCGGTCCTGCCCTGTGGGCCGTCCCGCACGGTTGACACGCCGCCACCCCCTCACCATAAGAGCCCCGCGCGGCCCGATGGGCCGCCCTTTGGGGGAATGTCCCGAGCGGCAAAGGGGGCGGACTGTAAATCCGCTGCGTAAGCTTCGTAGGTTCGAGTCCTACTTCCCCCACCACGTCCTTTCCCTTGCGATGTCCGATCCCTTGCGATGGCCGACGCCGTCGCCTCTCCCGAGGCTGCGGACTCGCGATGGCGCGTGCGCCGATCAGGCCTTTCGCGTCCGCGCGCCGAAGATCGACGTGCCGACCCGGACATGGGTCGCGCCCATCTGGATCGCGGCGCCGTAGTCGGCGCTCATGCCCATCGACAGGATCGGCAGGTTGTGCCGGCGGGCGAGCGCGGCGAGCAGGCCGAAATGGGCCGAGGGCGGGTCCTCGACCGGCGGAACGCACATCAGGCCCTGGATCGCCAGCCCGTGGGTGCCGACGCACTCGGCGAGCAGCACGTCGAGGTCGGCGGGCGACACGCCGCCCTTCTGCGGCTCGTCCCCGGTGTTGACCTGGATGAGCAGCTTGGGCGTGCGCCCGGTCCGCGCGATCTCCTTGGCCAGCGCAGCGGCGAGCGACAGCCGGTCGAGCGAGTGGATCACGTCGAAGAGTTCCACCGCCTCGCGCGCCTTGTTCGACTGCAGCGGCCCGACGAGATGGAGTTCCACGTCCGGGTATCGTGCCTTGAGCGCCGGCCACTTGGCCTTCGACTCCTGCACGTAGTTCTCGCCGAACAGGCGCTGGCCGGCCTCCAGCGCCGGCACGATACCCTCCGCCGGCACGGTCTTGGAGACGGCGATCAGACGGATCCCGGCCGGATCGCGCTCGCAATCCTCGGCCGCGCGGGCGATCCCGGTCCGCACCTCGGCGAGGCCTGCGGCGACGTCCGCCTCGCCGACGGGCGGCTTGTCCGGGATCGGCGGCGTATCGATCGGTGTGTCGGTCATCGGGGTCCTTCCGGGGGCGTCCGGCGGTCGCTGCGTGAGAGGTGGTCCACGCCGCCGCGCTGTCCAGCGGCACGGCATCGACATAGGCGATCTGGCGCCTCAATGCCGGGATCGTGCCCGCGGTGCAAAGCTCTCGCCCGCTCGACGCGGTCGGCCGAGCAGGTAGATCCGTTGGCCGAGCCCGGCGCGAATGTGCTAACGCCGCCGCTTCCCCGGCCCGCCCCGCCTGATCCCGGTTCCCGACGACGCCATGACGAACCCGCCCAGCCACCAGACCCTCGAGCGCTACAACGCCAAGGATTCCGAGCCGCGCTGGCAGGAGGCCTGGGCGCAGGCGCGCCTGTTCGAGGCCGACAACGCCGACGCCCGCCCGAAATACTACGTGCTGGAGATGTTCCCCTATCCGTCGGGGCGCATCCACATGGGCCACGTGCGCAACTACGCGATGGGCGACGTGGTGGCGCGCTACAAGCGGGCCAAGGGGTTCGCGGTGCTGCACCCGATGGGCTGGGACGCCTTCGGGCTGCCGGCGGAGAACGCGGCGATCGAGCGCAAGACCAACCCGCGCGACTGGACCTACGCCAACATCGCGACGATGCGCGGGCAGCTGCAATCCATGGGGCTGTCGCTCGACTGGAGCCGGGAGGTCGCGACCTGCGATCCGGACTACTACAAGCACCAGCAGCGCATGTTCCTCGACTTCCTCGGCAAGGGGCTGGTCACGCGCCGCACCGCCAAGGTGAACTGGGACCCGGTCGACCACACCGTGCTCGCCAACGAGCAGGTGATCGATGGGCGCGGCTGGCGCTCCGGCGCGCTCGTCGAGCAGCGCGAGCTGACGCAATGGTTCTTCAAGATCACCGACTTCGCGCAGGACCTCTACGACGCGCTGGACGGGCTCGAGCGCTGGCCGGAGAAGGTCCGGCTGATGCAGAAGAACTGGATCGGCCGCTCGCAGGGGCTGCAGGTCCGGTTCGCGTTGTCGCCGGACGCCGAGACGGCCCTCGCGGAACGCGCGGCCGACGCGACCATCCGTGAGGTCGAGGTCTACACGACCCGGCCCGACACCTTGTTCGGCGCCAAGTTCCTGGCCATCGCCGCCGACCATCCCCTGGCGGCCGCCCTGGCCCCCGGCGACGCCAAGCTGCAGGACTTCATCGCCGAGTGCCGCCGCATGGGCACGGCCCAGGCGGCGATCGATACCGCGGAGAAGCTCGGCTACGACACCGGGCTCACCGTGCGCCATCCCCTGGACCCGTCCTGGACGCTGCCGGTCTACGTCGCGAACTTCGTGCTGATGGAGTACGGCACCGGGGCGGTGTTCGGCTGCCCGGCGCACGACCAGCGCGACCTCGATTTCGCGAACAAGTACGGCCTCGGCAACACCCCCGTGGTCTGCCCCGAGGGCCAGGACCCGGCCACGTTCGTGATCACCGACACCGCCTTCGACGGCGACGGGCGGATGATCAACTCGCGCGACCTCGACGGCCTGACCACGGACGAAGCCTTCGAAGCGGTGGCGAGTCGCCTCGAAGGCGAGGTGCTGTCCGGCGCGCCGGTCGCAGCGCGAAAGGTGCAGTTCCGCCTGCGCGACTGGGGCGTCTCGCGCCAGCGCTACTGGGGCTGCCCGATCCCGATCATCCATTGCGAGGCCTGCGGCCCGGTGCCGGTGCCGGTGGCGGACCTGCCGGTGAAGCTGCCCGAGGCGGTCTCGTTCGACCAGCCCGGCAACCCACTGGAGCGCGACCACGCTTGGCGCACCGTGCCGTGCCCGTCCTGCGGCGCGGCGGCGCGGCGTGAGACCGACACGATGGACACCTTCGTCGACTCGTCCTGGTACTACGCCCGCTTCACGGCGCCCTGGCTCGCCGACCGGCCGACCGACCCGGCGGCGGTCAACCGCTGGCTTGCCGTCGATCAATATATCGGCGGCATCGAGCACGCGATCCTGCACCTGCTCTACGCGCGCTTCTTCATGCGCGCGATGCAGGCGACCGGCTGGTCCGGCGTCTCCGAGCCGTTCGCCGGGCTGTTCACGCAAGGGATGGTCGTCCACGAGACCTACAAGGACGAGGCCGGCGCCTGGGTGCCGCCGGCCGACGTGCGCCTGACGACGGAGGCCGGCGAGCGCCGCGGGTTCCACGTGAAAACCTCCGGCCCGATCGCGATCGGGCCGATCGAGAAGATGTCGAAGTCCAAGAAGAACGTCGTCGATCCCGACGACATCATCGCCTCCTTCGGCGCCGACACCGCACGCTGGTTCATGCTCTCGGATTCACCCCCTGAGCGCGACGTGATCTGGACGGAGGAGGGCGTGCAGGGCGCCGCCCGCTTCGTGCAGCGGGTGTGGCGGCTGGTGAACGCCGCCGTCGCGGCCTCGGGCTCCGGCGACGGCGACCTCGCCCTGCGCAAGGCCGCGCACAAAGCGCTCGCCGCCTTCGGCGAGGACGTGGAGCGCCTGCGCTTCAACCGCTGCGTCGCCCACGTCTACACCCTGGCCAACGCCCTCGAGGAGGCGTTCCGTGGTGGCGCCTCGGCGGCCGCCGGCCGCGAGGCCGCCGGCATCTTGGTCCAGCTCATCGCGTCGATGATGCCGCACCTGGCGGAGAGCTGCTGGGCGGTGCTCGGCCGCGACGGGCTCGTGGCGCAGGCGCCGTGGCCGGATTTCGACCCGGCGCTCCTGGTCGAGGATGCGGTGACCCTGCCGGTCCAGGTCAACGGCAAGAAGCGCGGCGACGTCACCGTTCCGCGCGACGCGGACGCCGCCGCCGTCGAGGCCCTGGTGCTCGCCGACGAGACGGTCCAGCGGGCGCTGGAAGGCCGGACGCCCCGCAAGGTCATCGTCGTGCCGGGGCGGATCGTGAACTTGGTGGTGTGAGGTGGAGCCGACTTCCCCTCTCCCGCACGCGGGGAGAGGCCTGGCTGCACCGCGTCGTGCAGCCAGGTAGCGCAGGCGGAGCCGAAGCGACGGTGAGGGGGAGCTTCCGGAGGAGCCTCGTCCGGCCAAGCTCCTCACCTTCGGCTGCCGCCTTGCTTTGCCGACGACGAGGTCGGCAAAGCCCTCTCCCCGCATGCGGGGAGAGGGGATGCTCTCAAAGCGGAGCGGGTGGCCGCCCCTTCAGGCGGCCAGCGCCCGGCTCACCGTGGCGCGCAGGTCCGCCAGCGAGAACGGTTTGGTCAGCACGTCGGTGACGATGGCGTCGAGCCCGCGGGCGCGTTCGCGCTGGTCGGCGAAGCCCGTCATCAGGAGGATGGTCAAGTCCGGAAAGTCGCGCTTGGCCGCGAGCGCCAGCGCGATGCCGTCCATCAGCGGCATCCGGATGTCGGTCAGCATCAGGTCGAAGGCGCCGTCGGATTCGTTCAGCCGGTCGAGGCCGTCGCTGCCGTCGATCGCCGTGACCACGGCATGGCCGTCGATCTCGAGGCCCCGTTTGAGAAAGCCGCGGACCGTCTCTTCGTCATCCACCAGAAGGATGCGCGCCATGTCGCCTGTATTCGATCCGTCGAAGAAGGGCCGTGCAGCCCGGTCATGCCTGGAGAACGTCTAAACAAGGGCCGCCCTGTCAAGACATTTCGGCGCACGATGTAGTGCGCCGCATGCGGGTTGCGAAAATGCCGCGCGTCGGATCGCGGCTCAGGCGCCGCCGAACAGGTCCGGATCGGGGCTGTCGTAGTCGACCACGCCGACGAACGGCAGCTGCCGGAAGGCGTGCGCGGCATCCATGCCGTAGCCGACGACGAAGGCGTCCGGGCAGGTGAAGCCGACGAAGTCCGCGTCGATCTGCACCGCGCGCTTGCCCGGCTTTTCGAGCAGCACCGCGGTGAGGACGCGGGACGCGCCGCGGGCCATCAGCAGGTCCTTGGCGAACACCACCGTGCGGCCCGATTCGAGGATGTCGTCGACGAGCAGCACGTCGCGGCCGCGCACCTCGCTCTGCACGTCGCGCAGGATCTCGACCTGGCCGGAGGAGACCGTGCCGGTGCGATAGCTCGACAGGTGGACGAACTCGACCTGCGGCGACAGCCCGACCCGGTGCAGGGCGCGCAGCAGGTCGGCGGCGAACATGAAGCTGCCCTTGAGCACCGCCACCACCAGCAGGTTCTGCGGGGCGGCGGCCTTGATCTCGCGCGCCAACGCCTCGTTGCGCGTCGCGATGGTGGCTTCGTCGAAGAGGACGCGGACGCGTCGGGAGGGCGTGGTGGTCATGCGCCCTTCATAGCCCATTCCCGCGCGCGCGGACCACGGCCCCGTGCTCGAAAATGCGTCAGGGCGTGGCGGAATCCGTCTTCACATCACCCTTCACATCCATCTTCACATCACCTTTCATCTCCACCTTCACGTCTTCCGCCTTGACCGCATCCGCGAAGCGGACCTCGACCCCGCGTCCCTGCTCGGGCGGATCGGGGAAGCGGGCTGCGAACCGCGCGGTCTCGCCCTGCGCCAGGCGGCTGCGCGGCGGGGCGATGGTGTAGGTCTTCACGACCCGCTCGGCGGCGTCGCGCACCAGGACGCTGATCGGCGGCACCGGCATCCCGTTCCGGGCGGTGCCGACGAGGTCGCCCTCGACCACCAATTCGCCCGGCCGCTCGCCGCCGGCCTGGTTCCGTAGGGCGGTGGCGTCTCGGATCTCGATGCCGCGCAGGTTCACCGGCAGGCCGATGCGCGCGAACAGCCCAGCCGCCTGCGGCAGCGCCTGCACCACCTGCACGCGGGCGAGGCAGGCGAGGGGGATCGCGGCCAGCACCACGAGGCCTGCGGCGAGCGCCGGCGACAGCGCGGCGACGCCGCCCTTGCCCGCTCCCTTGCCCGCGCCTTTGCCGAGCGGCTTGTAGCCGGGCTTGGGCTTTCCCGCCTTCGCGCGGCGCGGGGCGTCGGGCACGTTGTCGATCGTCTCAGGGGTCGCCGCCTCGCGCACCGCGGCCGAGGCCTCGGCCCAGGCCTCCGCGGAGACCGCTTCGTCGGCGGCGGCGCTCGCCGCCTGCAACTCGGCCTCGTGGGCGGCGACGACCTCCGCCGGCGACACGAACCACGTCTCGCGGCAGGCGGCGCAGCGTACCGAGCGCCCTTCGGTGCCGACGCGGGCCGTGTCGATCCGGTACTCGCTGGCGCAGGTCGGGCAGACGATCAGCATACGCGGCACGCTCGGTGACGGGCGCCGCCGCGCGGGACCTGCGGCGAAAACCCTTGGGCGATCCTCGGCGGTTAGGGTTAAGCTCCGGTGAAACTGCTGAGAACCGGCTTGAAATGGCCATGCGCGGCGGTCATCCCGTCGTGGACGGGATGGAACGGGAGCGGGCGGGCCCTTGCGCGAAACGGCGACGACGAAAAGCCTGCTCTCCGGCGCGGAAGGGCCGGTGGTCCAGTTCGAGAACGTCGGCATGCGCTACGGCCTCGGGCCGGAGGTGCTGTCCGACGTGAGCTTCCGCATCCAGCCGCACTCGTTCCAGTTCCTCACCGGGCCGTCGGGCGCCGGCAAGACGACGCTGCTGCGGCTGATCCTGCTCTCGGTGCGCCCGACCCGCGGGCTGGTCTCGGTGTTCGGCAACGAGGTCAGCGGCATCTCCAGCGCGTCGCTCACCGGGCTGCGGCGCCGGATGGGCGTGGTGTTCCAGGATTTCCGCCTGCTCGACCACCTCACCACCTACGAGAACGTCGCGCTGCCGCTCCGCGTCCAGGGCCGGGCCGAGACCAGCTACCGGGCCGAGGTGGTCGAGCTGCTGCGCTGGGTGGGCCTCGGCGAGCGCATGCACGTGCTGCCGCCGCTGCTTTCTGGCGGCGAGAAGCAGCGCGCGGCCATCGCCCGCGCGCTGATCGCCCGCCCCGACCTGCTGCTCGCCGACGAGCCCACCGGCAACGTCGACCCGAGCCTCGGCCGCCGCCTGCTGCGGCTCTTCCTCGAACTGAACAAGCTCGGCACCTCGGTGATCATCGCCACCCACGATTTCGGGATCATGGATTCGGTCGATGCGCGCCGGATGGTGATCGGGGACGGCCGCCTGCGGATCGAAGGCTGATGGACGCAACCCGCGAACGCACCCAGGCCGCCGCCCGCAAGCCCGTCGATCGGCCAGCGGCCGAGCCGGCGCTTCCCCCGACCCTGCGGCGCAACGCGCCCCTGGTGCCGACCGATTCCGCCGCGAGCCGGTCGCTCGCCGCCGTCATCGCCATCCTCACCTTCCTGGCGGGCCTCTGCGCGGGCGCTGCCGAGATCGTCGCGTCGAGTGCCGGGCAGTGGCAGGGCACGGTGGCGCAGGAGGTGACGATCCAAGTGCGCCCGGCGCCGGGCCGCGACCTCGACGCCGACATCGCGCGGGCCGACGCCATCGCCAAGGCCGAGCCCGGTATCGCCGCGACGCGGGTGTTCTCCAAGATGGAGGCCGAGCGCCTGCTCGAACCCTGGCTCGGCAGCGGCCTCGACCTCTCGGACCTGCCGGTGCCGCGCCTCATCACCCTGAAGCTCGGCGACCAGACGCCCGACCTCAAGCACCTGCGCGCCGGCCTCACCGAGGCGATGCCGGGGGTCGCCAGCCTCGACGACCACGCGCTCTGGCTGCAGCGGCTCTCGACCGCGGCCAACACCTTCGTCGGCATCGGCGTCGGCATCGTCGCGCTGGTCCTGGTCGCCACCGGCCTCGCGGTCGCGTTCGCCACCCGCGGCGCCATGGCGGGCAACCGCGAGGTGGTGGAGGTGCTCCACTTCGTCGGCGCCGACGACGACTTCATCGCCCGCGCCTTCCAGCGGCGGTTCTTCGGCCTCGGGCTTCGCGGCGGCATCATCGGCTCGGCGGCGGCGCTGGCCGCCTTCGCGCTGGCCGGGCTGCTCGCCCGCAACTGGCGCTCGGGGCCGGCCGGCGACGAGGTCGAGGCGCTGTTCGGCGCCTTCCACATCGGCTGGCGCGGCTATGCCAGCGTGATGGCGATCGGCGTCATCGCCTCGCTCGTCACCGCCGTGATCTCCCGGCTGACCGTGCGGCGGTTCCTGGCCTGAGGGCGCGGCCGGGCGACCTGTGCGAACCGCTCCGAAAACCCCCGTGATCGAAAGCGCTTGGCGAACCGTTAACCCTCCGGAAAGGATTCGCCGCCGCAAATGTCGCCTCCGCCCCGCCGCATTCGGCGCTATCCTCAGCGAGCATGACCACGCGTATGGCGCGCGCCTTCGATCCGAGACGGGCCGGCCCGGGTGACGAGCTTGCCGAGCTCACCGGCTGGGTCTGGGATGCCGAGCCGCGCTCGGTGCCCGCGGTGCCCGCGGCGCCGGCCGCGCGGCCCCTCGGCCCGGTGGCGCTGACGATCCTCGGCCTCGGCGGCCTCGCCGCGGTGGCTTTGGTCGCCGGCTTCCTCGCCTTCGTCGCCGCCCTGGACCGCAGCGAGCGGGTGCCGCAGGGCCGCGCCGACGGCATCGTCGCGCTCACCGGCGGCGCCCAGCGCATCGGCGACGCGATCGACCTGCTGGCCGGCGGCTACGGCCGGCGCCTGCTGATCACCGGCGTCAACGAGCGCACCAGCCGCGACGAGATCGCCCGGCTCAACCCGACGCAGCGCCACTGGATCGATTGCTGCGTCGATCTCGACTACCGGGCGCGCAACACCATCGGCAACGCCATCGAGACCCGGCGCTGGATGCGCCACAACCGCTTCAGCACCGTCGCGGTGGTGACTTCGAACTACCACATGCCGCGGACGCTGATCGAGCTCGACCACGCCCTGCAGGGGGGCGACCGGATCGTGCCCCATCCGGTGATCGCCGAAGGGTTCGACGGCGCCGACTGGTGGCACAGCCCCTCGGCCACGAAACTGCTGGCGTCGGAATACCTGAAGTTCCTGGTGGCCTGGGTCCGCACCCGGTTCGAGACCGATCCGGAGAGCTCCCGCGTCGCGATCCTGATCGGCCGCGGCAAGCCTGTGAAGGCACCGGTACGGATGGTCGCAGAGCCGCTGCTGCGCGACCTGCGCTAGACGCCCCTTTGTCTTCCGAACACGAATCAGCCCCGGGCGCCGGGGCGCCGCGGGGCTGAAGATCGTGGGCCGCCGCCGGGGCGACGGACCCTAAGCGAGACCGCTTAAAGCGGCCGGGCGGGGTAGGTGCGGACGCCAGGGCGGCCGCCTGCGTTCGGCGGCAGGCCGTTCGTCGGCGTCGGGCCGGCCGGGTCCGATGCGGTCAGCGCCGGGCCGCTCCAGCCCTCGGAGCGCCAACTGTTCGAGCGCTCGCCGACGTCGACCGAGCCGTGCTCCTCGAGGATGTCCATCACCGTGTTGGCGTGGGCCTCGTCCGCCCGCACCGTGACGAGGGTGCCGCCGCGGCGGATGCCCTCGTTATAGGTGTGGGCGTCGGTCTCGCTGATGCCGGCACCCGTCAGGGCTCCGACGAGGCCGCCGGCGGCGGCGCCGATGCCGGCGCCGGTCAGGGTCGCCACGAGCCAGCCTGCGGCGACGACCGGGCCGACGCCGGGAATCGCGAGAAGGCCGAGGCCGGTGAGGAGGCCGGTCGCACCGCCGACGACGGTACCGAGCGAGGCGCCCGTGCCGGCTGCGGTCTCGGCCTTGTGCGCGGTGTCGGCGTGGTCGCCGGTCCCGAGCCGGCCGGCATGCCGGTCGCCTTCGTTGTTGCTGACGACGCTGATGTCGCCGTGCGAGACGCCGGCGGCCTCAAGGCGGGTCACCGCCGTGCTGGCCGCGTCGTAGTCGTCATAGAGGGCGGTGATGGTCTGATGTGCCATGGTCAAATCCTGGATGTCGTCGAAAATCGCGCGGCTGCGCTCGAACCGTCCGGGGACGGCGCTCACTGCGCGGCGACGTTGCCCTTGAAGTCGACGCCGACCTTGACCGGCTTGCCGTTCAGCACGGCTTCGGCGCGCCAGATGCCCTTGTCGTCCTTCTTCAGGCCGCGGACGTCCTTGTAGCCGGCATCCTCCAGGCGCTTGTGCGTCTGGGCTTCGGTGAAGCTGTTGGCGCCTTCCTCCAGCTTCGCGTTCGCGGCCGCGTTGGCGGTGGCCGGCTTGGAGGCGTCGGGGCGGTCGGTGTTCGGCCGCGTCACGGCCTCCTGACCACCGGACTTCTCGCTGGACTTTGCGTCCGGCGCGGGGGTGCCCGTGGTCGTGGTCTGAGCGGAGGCGATGCCGGTCCCGAGCAGGGTCACGAGCGCGATGGCAGTCAGATGGCGTTGCAAGGCGGTTTCCTCTACTGTTACCCCCAATCAATCCCGTCGCAGCCCCAAGCGTTCCGAACTATATTCTTCGAAGACATCTTCGCGCCGACTCGAGAAAGCGTGGCGTTTCGCGAAAAAATACCGTTTTCCTGGGAACGGTTTCGCGATGAGCGCTGAGACGCACCGGAAAGCCGGGCATTCCGTGCCTCGTAAACGCCTCGCCCCATCGGATGAACCGTGGGCTTCCCCTCTCCCCGCATGCGGGGAGAGGCCCGGCCGCACCCCGTCGTGCAGCCGGGAAGCGAAAGGCGAAGCCGAAGCGAGGGTGAGGGGGAGCGAACGGAGGAAGCTCATCCGGATCGGCTCCTCACCGTCGGCTGCCGCCTCGCTCGGCCGACGACGAGGTCGGCCAAGCCCTCTCCCCGCAAGCGGGGCGAGGGGGGCGCACGCGGCAAGCCGTCGGGAACGAAGGTGGGCGGCAGCCCGGCCGGCGGGTCAGCCCCGGCAGCGCGTCTTGATCGCGGCCGAGAATTCCTTCTCGGAGTCCTGCACCTGGCTCAGGCGCGCGCCGCGCTCGCCGCCGGAGAGGCAGCGGCCGTAGACGCCGGCGACGCGGCGCATGGTGTCGACGTGGCGGCGCCAGATCCGGCAGCTCTTGGCGTCGTCGCCGTCGGCCTGCTCGAGCTGGTCGATCGCCTGGCGCTGCATCGACTGGGCGACGAGCACGTCACGGGCGCAGGTGCCGTCGGCCGCGCCCTGTTGCGCCCGCGCGGCGTGCGGGACGGCGAGCAGCGTCGCCGCCACGGCGAACGGCAAGACCCGCGGCCGGCTCACGCGACGCCCGGTCATGCGGCCTGCGAGGTCGAGGTGTGGGTGAGCAGCGCGTAGAGGGCGTGCGCGTCGCGCGCCGCGCGGATGCGGTCGAGGATGCCGGGCTCGCGCAGGATGCGCGCCACCTGGGCCAGGGCCTTGAGGTGGTCGGCGCCCGCGCCCTCGGGGGCGAGCAGCAGGAAGGCGAAGTCCACCGGGCGGCCGTCGAGGGATTCGAAGTCCACCGGCCGGTCGAGGCGGGCGACGAGCCCGAACAGCCGGTCGAGGCCCGGCAGCTTGCCGTGCGGGATCGCGACGCCGTCGCCGATGCCGGTGGAGCCCAAGCGCTCGCGCTGCAGCAGGGTCTCGTAGACGTCGCGGACGTCGAGCGTCGGCAGGCGCCGGACCGCCTGGGCGGCCAGGTCCTGCAGCACCTGCTTCTTGGCCCGGGCGCGGAGCGAGGGCACCACGGAATCCGGATCGAGGAATTCCAGCATCGGCATCGAAGGACCGCCCGCCCGCTCTCGAACCATGGGGGCCACGCCCCCATGAAGAGGGCGCGCACCGCGTTGTCCGCGCGGCCGCGCCCCAAAAACACCAATCCCCGCCCCGAGGGCCGGTTCCGGCGTCCTCGGCTCAGGCCGCCGCGCTCGGCGGGTCGACCCAGCCGATCGCGCCGTCGCTGCGCCGGTATACGACGTTGATGCGGCCGGTGCCAGCATGCACGAAGACGATCACCGGGGCGCCGGTGAGGTCCAGCGCGGTGACCGCCTCGCTCACCGAGTGGCGCTTGAGGGTCTTGGTGCTCTCGGCCACGATCGGCGGGTGGCTCGCGCCGTCGTCGGGCTCGTCCTCGTCCTCGTCGTCCTCGGGCGCGGCGAACACCGCGTAGGCCGCCTCGATCGCGGCGCCGTTCGGCCCCCCGTTCGGTCCTTGGGCGTGCTCCTTGAGCCGGTGCTTGTAGCGGCGCAGGCGCTTCTCCAGCCGGTCTGCGGTCTGCTCGAAGCTGGCGCGCGGGTCGTGCGCGGTGGACGACGCCTCGATGGTGAGCCCGGAGACGAGGTGCAGCACGCAATCGGTGCGGTAGGCCGAGCCGTCGCGCCGGAGCGTGACGTGGCCGGTGCTGCTCTCGTTCATGTGCCCGTCGAGGTATTTTGACAGGGTCGCCGCCATCCGCTCGTCGACACGGCCCCTGAGGGCTTCGCCGAGGTCCAGGCCGTGGCCCGTGACGCGCAATGACCCCATGTATCCTCCGGTGCGGTTGACCCTGGTCTTTCGCCCGCCGACCGCGGCGAGCGGGATTCGGCGGAACGCCGACCCGTCGGCGTGACGGGGGAGGGAGTAGAGAAGCCGGCGCAGGCGAAGTCAACGGACGTGAGAAGCCTTGCCGGTCACGGTCCAACCGCCGGGGCGGGCCTGAAACCGCCCTGCGCGGCAGCGCCGTCATCCTCCAGCGCGGCGGGCGAAGAGCCCGCTCGCGGCGCGTTCACCGCGCCATCATCACCCCCGCCACCATCCCGCCCTGCGCGTAGCGTTCGCGGCGGCGCTCGATCGACGAGGGGATGCGCAGGGATTCGCGGTACTTCGCCACCGTGCGGCGGGCGATGTCGACGCCTTCGTGGCGCAGCTTCTGCACCAGGGCGTCGTCGGAGAGCACGTCGTCCGAGGTCTCGCCGTCGACGAGCTGCTTGATGCGGTGGCGCACGGCCTCCGAGGAGTGGGCGGCGGTGCCGGCGGCCCCGGGGATCGCGGCGGTGAAGAAGTACTTCATCTCCAACGTGCCGCGGCTGGTGCCGATCGCCTTGTTGGAGGTGACGCGCGAGACGGTGGATTCGTGCATGCCGATCGCCTCGGCGACCGTCTTGAGGTTCAGGGGCCGCAGGTGCGTGACGCCGTGGACGAAGAACCCGTCCTGCTGGCGCACGATCTCGGTGGCGACCTTGAGGATGGTGCGCGCCCGCTGCTCCAGGCTCCGGGTGAGCCAGTTCGCGGTCTGCAGCGCCTCGGAAAGGAAGGCCTTGTCGCCCTCTGCCTTCGCGCCGCGGACCACGCGGGCGTAGTAGCTCTGGTTGACCAGGACGCGGGGCAGCGCCTCGCCGTTGAGCTCCACCAGCCAGGAGCCGTCGGGGGCGGCGCGCACGAACACGTCGGGGATCAGCACCTCGACGCCGCTCGAGCCGAAGGCGCGGCCGGGCTTGGGATCGAGCCGGCGGATCTCGCCCAGCATCTCGACGAGGTCCTCGTCGTCGACGCCGCACAGGCGCCGGAGGGCGGAGAAGTCGCGCTTGGCCACGAGGTCGAGGCGCGAGACCAGCGCCTGCATCGCCGGGTCGAACCGGTCCTTCTCCCGCAGCTGCAGCGCCAGGCACTCGGCGAGGTCGCGCGCGGCGACGCCGGCCGGATCGAAGCTCTGGACGAGCTTGAGCACGCCGGCGACCCGGTCGAGGGAGGCGCCGAGGCGCTCGGCCACCGCGTCGATCGATTCCCGGAGGTAGCCGGCCTCGTCCACCGCATCGATCAGGAAGCCGCCGATCAGCCGGTCGGTGGCGTCGCGGGTGGCGAGGTCGAGCTGGCGGCCGAGATGCTCGCGGAGCGACGTCTCGACGGTGAGCGTCGCCTCGAAGTCCGGGGCCTCCGAATCGAAGCTGCCGCCGGTGTTGCCGTAGGGTGCGGGCGTCAGCGAGAGCATGTCGCCGGTGGCCGCCTCGCGGATCGGGCTCGGCGCGTCGTCGGGATAGACGTTGTCGAGGCGGGCGTCGAAGTCGCCGTCGATCTCGCCGCGGCCCGGGTCGACCTCGGCGGCCTTCCACTCCGCCCCGTCCGCGAAGGCCTCGGCGGCGGGTTCCGCGTTCGCGGCCTCGCCCGGGCCGTCGGTCGGCTCGGCCTCGGCGCGCTCCAGGAGCGGGTTGCGCTCCAGCTCGGCGTCGACGTAGGCCGCAAGATCGAGCTGGGAGAGTTGGAGGAGCTTGATCGCTTGCAGAAGCTGCGGTGTCATCACCAGGGACTGGCCCTGGCGCATTTCCAGCCGTTGCAGCAAACTCATCGCGTCGCCTCGGTCCTCTTCGGTGAACAGGCCGCGCCCCGCGTTGCTACGCAATAGGCACGGTTCTTGCTTTAACTTCAGTTAAGCCCTTTAAACCCATCGCGCCCCCGCGTCAAAGCGTGTTGGGTGTGCTGCGCGCTGGTTCGGTGGATGGTGGCGCCAACGCCACAGCCGGCACACGGCACGCTCGCACGGATGTGCTGAGGAACGGTTGCCATACGCAGGCTTCGCCGCGGGCGGTGCTTGCCTGTCCGGGCAGTCCTTGCCTGTCCGGGCGGTCCTTGCCTGCCCGGGCGGGCCGGATCGGCGCATCCCCGCG
The DNA here is from genome assembly GCF_022179125.1 of Methylobacterium cerastii. Taxonomy (GTDB): domain Bacteria; phylum Pseudomonadota; class Alphaproteobacteria; order Rhizobiales; family Beijerinckiaceae; genus Methylobacterium; species Methylobacterium cerastii. The sequence goes on along the minus strand of NZ_BPQG01000008.1, from coordinate 109,409 downwards.
TCAGTACAATTCGATCAACCAGTCGTTGAGCGGCTGGGTCCGGCCGTCGCCCGGGTCCTTCGCGCGTCGCAGCTGCTCGATCATGCTCCGGAACTGCCCCGGCGGGCGGCCGAAGGTCGAGCGGAAGGCGCGGTTGAGGTGCTGCTCGCTGGAGAAGCCGTGCGCGTGGGCGATCGCCGCCAGCGGGTGCGCCCCGCCGCGGCGGCGCAGCACGTTGCGGATCCGTTCGAGGCGCCGCAGCTGGATGAAGCGCGCGACGCCGCCGTCCGCGGCGAAGCACCGGTACAGCACGGTGCGCGAGATCCCGACGCCGCCGGCGATCGCGTCGGCGTCGAGGCCGTGGTCCGACAGGTGCGCCTCGATGAACGCCTCGACCTTCCGGCGGCGTCCGCCGTCGGGCTGCCCCAACGCGGCGACGGCCTCGGCACCCGGCGGCGTCCCCTTGAGGGCCGCGGCCAGGAGCATGCCGAGCACGGGGCCGAACTGGTCCGACGTGTCCGGGGTCAGCGCCTCGACGCGGTGTGTGAAGGAGATCATCAGGTCGGCGATCACGCCGGCCACCCGCTGCGACAGCACCGTGCCGTGGAAGGCCCGCGGGTCCGGGATCAGCGTCCCGATCTGGTCGCGGGCCACCGCCACGGTGATCGTGTGCGTGTCGTCGCACCGGTTCCGCTGCGGCGCGCTGGTGTCGATGACCAGGATCTCGCCCGGGCGCAGGCGGCGCTCCTCGCCCTCCGCGCCGGCGACCAGGCTGCCGGAGAGCAGCAGGTGGAGCGTGAGGTGGTCGAAGCCGTCGCGGCGGACGCGGGCGACGTCGCGGTCGTGGCCGACGCCGGCGAGCCGGCGCTCGAACACCAGCATGCGGTTGAAGCGGTAGGCCCGCACCTCGGCGTGGAACGCCCCGTCCGTGCGCGTCACGTCGGCGCCGGTCGCGTAGAGGGCGTGATACGCGTCGAACCCGACGGCCGGGCGCAGGGCCTTGCTGGAGAAGGAGAGCAAGGGCAGCGACACGTTCTTCGACCCCTGCTGGCGCGGACCGCGATCGGCCTCGGCCCGCGATAACCCTAACCTATGTCAATCACCTAAAGGATTCGACAAGACTAGGGCGAGGTCTGCAACGCATGGTCGTGCGGTCGGCCGCCGTCTTCCCTGGGTGGGACCACGTATAGGCGCCTCGAACAGCTCGCGGTCTACGCAGGCGCGAAGGTCACCGCCCTCGTCGCGCCTTCAGCTGCGCAGGCCCGGTGCCTCCTGACCCGTCCGGGCCACGTACTCGGTGTAGCCGCCACCGTATTGGTGGATGCCGTCAGGGGTGAGTTCGAGCACCCGGTTCGAGAGCGCGGCCAGGAAGTGGCGGTCGTGGCTGACGAACAGCATCGTGCCCTCGTAGCTGGACAGCGCGTCGATCAGCATCGCCTTGGTGCCGATGTCGAGGTGGTTGGTGGGCTCGTCCAACACCAGGAAGTTCGGCGGGTCGAACAGCATCTTGGCCATCACCAGCCGCGCCTTCTCGCCGCCCGACAGCACCCGGCAGCGCTTCTCCACGTCGTCGCCCGAGAAGCCGAAGCAGCCGGCGAGCGCCCGCAAAGACCCCTGGCCGGCCTGCGGGAAAGTGCTTTCCAGGTCCTGGAAGACGGTCAGATCCCCGTCGAGCAGGTCCATGGCGTGCTGGGCGAAGTAGCCGAGCTTGACGCTGCCGCCGACCGCGACCGTGCCGTCGTCGGGCGCGGCCGAGCCGGTGACGAGCTTCAGAAGCGTCGACTTGCCGGCGCCGTTGACGCCCATCACGCACCAGCGCTCGCGCCGGCGGATGCCGAAATCCAGGCCCTCGTAGATCGTGCGGCTGCCGTAGCGCTTGTGCACGCCCTTGAGCATCACGACGTCGTCGCCCGAGCGCGGCGCCGGCTGGAACTCGAACGTCACGGATTGCCGGCGCTTCGGAGGCTCCACCCGCTCGATCTTGTCGAGCTTCTTCACCCGGCTCTGCACCTGGGCGGCGTGGCTCGCCCGCGCCTTGAAGCGCTCGATGAACTTGATCTCCTTGGCCAGCATCGCCTGCTGGCGCTCGAACTGCGCCTGCTGCTGGCTCTCGTTCAGCGCCCGCTGCTGCTCGTAGAAGGCGTAGTCGCCGGAGAACGTCGTGAGGGTGCCGCCGTCGATCTCGATCACCTTGCCGACGATGCGGTTCATGAACTCGCGGTCGTGCGAGGTCATCAGCAGCGCGCCCTCGAAGCCCTTGAGGAAGGATTCGAGCCAGATCAGGCTCTCCAGGTCGAGGTGGTTCGACGGCTCGTCGAGCAGCATCACGTCCGGGTTCATCAGGAGGATGCGGGCCAGCGCCACGCGCATCTTCCAGCCGCCCGACAACTTGCCGACGTCGCCGTCCATCATCTCCTGGCTGAAGCTCAGGCCGGCCAGCACCTCGTAGGCCCGGCCTTCGAGCGCGTAGCCGTCGAGCTCCTCGAAGCGCGCCTGGACCTCGCCGTAGCGGGCGATCAGCGCGTCCATCTCGTCGGCCCGGTCGGGATCGGAGAACGCCGCCTCCAGCGCCTTCATCTCCAGGCCGACCGCGCTCACCGGGCCGGCGCCGTCCATCACCGCCGAGACCACGCTGCAGCCCGACATCTCGCCGACGTCCTGGCTGAAATAGCCGATGGTGACGCCGCGATCGGTGGAGACCTGGCCCTCGTCGGGCTCCTCCTCGCCGGTGATCATCCGGAACAGGGTGGTCTTGCCGGCGCCGTTGGGGCCGACGAGCCCGATCTTCTCGCCCTTCTGCAGGGCGGCCGACGCCTCGATGAAGACGATCTGCCGGCCGTTCTGCTTGCCGATCTTTTCGAGGCGTATCATGCGGTGGAAAGGCCCTGGTGTGGTCCCGCGGGCCTTACGGCATCGGGCGCATCACCGAAAGGGCAGGGCTCATCTCTCGAAGCGGGCTTGCAGGGTGTGGCCGTGCATCCGCGCCGACAGCACCACCTTGGCGCCGGCGGGCAGCGGCGCCTTGAGCGCGCCGACGAGCCGGTTCGGCTCCGCGCCGGCCAGCGCCACCGTCTCGGTCCGGCCCCCGGCCTGGACGAAGGCCTTGCCCGTCACGCCGACGGTCCTGGCCGGGCCGCCGTCGTCGTCGGTGACGAAGAAGGTCAGCGCGGCGTCCGAGGCGACGAACTCGATCGGATGCCCGTCCGCCACCACCACGACGCCGCCGTTCGGGCCGGCGGCGAGGGCCGGGACGGCGAGGGTGAGGAAGAGGGCGGTGGCGAGGATGGGGCGCATGAGGGGCTCCTGGGTTTTACGGGGGGAGGTCTGTCGAAGGTCCTTCGCAAGGCCTCGACATCTTCGCGACGAAGCGCGGGCCCCCTCTCCCGGGCGGGAGAGGGTTGGGGTGAGGGGCGAGAACTGGCCGGAGAGGTCACGCCCCTCATCCCAGCCTTCTCCCCCCGGGAGAAGGAGCCGCGGTGCGTCTCGCGCGATCCGTACCGGAGCCGTCGTCTGACTGCGCAGCGGTCCTAGGGGGGAGGGAGACGTAGCGGAACGACCCGTCAAAACGCCTCGGCCGTCGCAACTCCGGTCGGCGCCTCCGCGCGGGCGGCGGCCCGCAGGCGTTCCAGCGGCTTGCGGCCGAAGGCGAGGAACAGGATCGGCGTCAGCACCGTGTCGAGCAGCGTCGCGCTGATCAGGCCGCCGAAGATCGTCACCGCGACCGGGTGCAGGATCTCCTTGCCCGGCGCGTCGGCGCCGACCAGCAGCGGCGCCAGCGCGATGCCGGCCGCGAGCGCCGTCATCAGCACCGGCGTCAACCGCTCCAGGCTGCCGCGGATCACGAGGTCCGGCCCGAACGGCAGGTCCTCGTGGATCGCGAGGTTGAGCCAATGGCTGATCTTCAGGATGCCGTTGCGCGTGGCGATGCCGGTGAGGGTGATGAAGCCGATCATCGAGGCGACCGAGAGCGGCTGCCCGGCGAGCCACAGGCCGACCACCGAGCCGATCAGCGCCAGCGGGATGCTGCCGAGGATGATCAGGGTCAGCACCGCCGAGCGGTAGCGCCCGTAGAGCAGGGTGAAGACCAGCGCCAGCGAGACGAGCGAGAGCAGGCCGATGGTGCGCGCCGCCTCGCCCTGCGCCTGGAACGAACCTTCGAGGCTCGTGGCGTAGCCCGGCGGCCACCGGGTGGCGTCCACCTGCTCGCGGATGGCGGCGACGACCCGGCCCATGTCGGCGCCCGGCGCGGTGTTGGCCTGGACGACGATCCTGCGCCTGGCGTTCTCGCGCAGGATCTGGTTCGGGCCGTCGGTCTCGCGGATGTCGGCGATCTGGCGCGCGGGCACCCAGCCGGACGGCGTCTCGACCAGGAGGTCGCCGAGCGCCTGGGTCGTGCGCTGGGTGTCGGACAGCCGCATCACCACGTCGAAGCGGCGGACGCCGTCCACCACCCGCGAGACCACCTGGCCGTTCGAGAGCCGGCTCAATTGCTCGACGAGGGCCGCCGGCTGCACGCCGTAGAGGGCGGCCCGGGCGTAGTCGACCCGGACCTCGAGCTGCGGGATCAGCACCTGCTTCTCGACCTGCAGGTCGGCGATGCCGGGGATCGCGGCCAGGCGCTGGCGCAGGTCTCCGGCGAGGCTGCGCAGGGTGTCGAGGTCGTCGCCGAAGATCTTCAGGGCGATCTCGGCCCGCACGCCCGAGAGCATGTGGTCGAGCCGGTGCGAGATCGGCTGGCCGACGTTGACGCCGACCGGCAGCAGGGCGAGGCGGGAGCGGATGTCGGCGACGAGGGCGTCCTTGGCCCGGGCGCCGGGCTTCAGGTCCACCTCCAGGTCGGAGGAGTGGACGCCCTCGGCGTGCTCGTCGAGCTCGGCCCGGCCGGTGCGGCGGCCGACGGAGCGCACGTCGGGGATCTCCAGGAGCAGGCGCTCGGCCACCAGCCCCATCCGATTGCTCTCGGGCAGCGAGATGCCGGGGTTGAACGTCATGTTGACGGTGAACGAGCCTTCGTTGAACGGCGGCAGGAAGGCGCGCGGCAGCCACGCCGCCGCGACGCCGGCCGCCGCGACCGCGACCGCGGCCGCGAGCAGGATCGGGCGCCCGCGGGGCAGGGCCACGCGCAGGGTCGCGGCCAGCGCGCGCTTGAGCCGGCGGATCAACCCGCTCTCGTGCTGGTCGAGGCGCTTGAGGCCGGGCAGGAGGTAGTAGGCCATCACCGGCGTCAGGGTGATCGAGACCACGAGGCTCGCCAGGATCGCGACGATGTAGGCTTGGCCGAGCGGGGCGAAGAGCCGGCCCTCGATGCCGGAGAGCGCGAACAGCGGCACGAACACCAGCACGATCACCATCGTCGCGTAGACGATGCCTGAGCGCACCTCCTGCGAGGCGGCGACCACAACCGCGAAGGTCGAGCGCGGGTCGCCCGCCGCGCGGTTCTCCTTGAGCCGGCGAAAGATGTTCTCGACGTCGACGACCGCGTCGTCGACGAGCTCGCCGATGGCGATGGCGAGCCCCCCGAGGGTCATCGTGTTGATCGAGAGGCCGGCGAGGTGGAACGCGATGGCCGTCGCCAGGATCGAGACGGGGATCGCGGTGAGCGAGATCGCCGTGGTCCGCAGGTTCAACAGGAAGGCAAACAGCACGATCGCCACCACCACGATCGCTTCCACCAGCACCTGCTCGACGTTGCGGATCGAGGTCTCGATGAAGTTCGCCTGCCGGAAGATCAGCCGGTCGGCGCGCACGCCCGCCGGCAGGGTCGCGGTGATCTCCGAGAGCGCCGCCTCGATCCGCCCGGTGAGCGCGACGGTGTCGGCGCCGGGCTGCTTCTCCACCGAGATCACCACCGCCGGCGCGCCCATGTAGCCGGCGTCGCCCCGCTTCACCTTGGCGGAGAACGACACCTCCGCCACCTGCCGCAGGTAGACCGGCCGCCCGTCCACGGTGGCGACGACCATGTTGCGCAGGTCGTCGAGGTTCATGGTCCGGCCGAGGTTCCGGATCAGGTATTCGCGGGCGTACTGGTCGGTGAAGCCGCCGCCGGTGTTGGTGCCGAACTGCGCCAACGCGGTCTCGAGCTGCGCCTGCGTCACGCCGAGCGCCCGCAGCGCCGTGGGTTGGGGCGCGACGCGGAACTGGCGCACTTCGCCGCCCATCGGGATCACCTGCGCCACGCCGGGGATCGACAGCAGGCGCGGCCGGATCGTGAAGTCGGCGATCTCGCGCAGGCGCATCGGGTCGACCGTGTCGCCGGTGAGCGCGACCATGACGATCTGCCCCATGATCGAGGAGATCGGACCCATGGTCGGGCTCACCTCCGCCGGCAGCTGCGGCCGCGCCATGGCGAGGCGCTCGGCCACCTGCTGGCGGTTGCGGTAGATGTCGGTGCCCCAGTCGAACTCGACATAGACCACCGACAGGCCGACGCCCGAGACCGAGCGCACGCGGGTGACGCCGGGCAGCCCGTTCATCTGCGTCTCCAGCGGGAAGGTGACGAGCTGCTCGACCTCCTGCGGGGCGAGGCCTTCCGCCTCGCTCATGATCGTGACGGTGGGCCGGTTGAGGTCGGGGAAGACGTCGACCGGCAGGCGCGTGACGGTGAACGCGCCGTAGACGACGAGGATCGCGGCGATGGCGAGCACCGCCAGCCGGTTGCGCAGGGCCTGCGTGACGAGGAACGTGAACATGCCGGCCTCCTCAGCGGATCTGGTTGAGGAGTTCGGAGCCCTGCGTCACGATCCGCTGGCCGGGCTTCAGCCCCGAGACCACCCGCACGCGGGCGGCGTCGAGCGGTTCGACCTGGACCTCGCGCGGCGCGAAGCGCTCCGGCGCGACGTGCTCGTAGACCAGGGTCTGGCCGTTGCCGCCGCGCACCACGCTGAGCCGCGGCAGGGCGAGGCCGGTCTGTTGGGTGTCGGTGGCGGCGAGCACGGTCACGAACTGGCCGGTGCGCAGCTCGGGCGGCGCGTCGCGCACGGCGAACTGGATCGGCACGGCCTGGGCGCGGTCGGCGAGGCCGGCGCCGCGGTAGGCCAGCTCGAGCCGGCGCCCGTCGGCGAGCCGCGCGGTGGCGTCGGCCGTGCTGGCCAGCGCGTCGAAGCTCAGGGCCTCGACCCAGAGCCGGGCCGGGTCGACGATCTTGAACACCATCGCGCCCGGGCTCGCCATCTGGCCGGCGACCGCGTTGGCCTCGGCGACCACCCCCGAGACCGGCGCCGCCAGCGCTTCGGGCTGCGAGCGGACGCCGTCGAGGGCCTTGCGGCGGTCGACCAGGCCCTTGAGCTCGGCGTCCGCGTCGTCGATCTGGACCTGCGAGACCGCGCCGCCGGGGCTCAGCTTGCGGTAGCGCTCGACCCGGCGCGCGACGATGGCGATCTGCTGGTCGAGCTCGCCCTGGCGCTGGCGCATGTCCGACACGTCCACCGCCTGGACCGGCGGCGTGACGAAGGCCAGCACCTCGCCCTTGCGCACCGGCGAGCCGAGGCGCGGGAACAGGCCGGATTCCGGCGGCGACAGCCGGCCGCCGACCGAGGATTGCACCACGCCGCTGCCGTTCGGGTCGGCGATGATCCGTCCCGGCAGCTCCGTGGTCCGCGCCAGCACGCCCGACGCGGTGACGAGGGTGCGCAGCGTCAGCACGCGCTGGGTGGGTTTCGGCACGAACACCGACCCGTCGGGCAGGCGCCGGGCAAGGTCCTGTGCGCCGGCGGCGGCCATCGGCGTCGGCGCGTCGTGGTCGTCGTCGCCGTGCGCGAAGGCGGAGGGCGCGAGCAGCAGCCCGGCCGCCAGCACGAGGAGCGCGACCGCCGCGACGCCCCGGCGGGCTCGCATCAGCACCGTCGCGAGGATGCCGAGCACGAAGCCGGCGCCCCCGACGAGGAACGGCATCGGGTCGGCGCTGCGCAGGTGCGCGCCGAAATCGTGGGCGACGGCGAGGCCCGCATGCCAGGGCGCGGGCTCGACCGCCGGGGCGGGGGGCACCGGGACGTCGAGGTCGACCGGGAACAGGTCGGCCCTGCCGCCGACGGTCACCGTGAACAGCACGTCGTACGCGCCCGGCGTCGCGCTCCAGGGGGCGTCGAGGCGGTAGCTCCCGTCGGGGCCCGCAACCGCCGTCGCCTGGCCCGCCGGCGTCTCCGCCGTGATCGTCGCGTCGGCGACGGGCTCGTTGGTGTCGGCGCGGTCGAGGAACACCGTCAGCCGTCCGTCGCGCGCCACCGCGACGAGTTCGAGGGCGTCGGTGCTCGACGTGCCGCGCGGGGCCTCGACGCCGGGCGCCGCGGCGGCCTCGGAATGGTCGTGGCCTTCGTGTGCGCGCGCCGCGCCGGCCCACGGGGCGAGGGTGAGTGCGGCGGCCGCCAGGAACGCCACGAGGGCCGCCGAAAGGGCGGCGGGAAGCCGGATCGTCATGGGAGGTCGACTTTCGCATCGGGACGGAGCGCGACTCGACCAGACGAGCCGCGTCGTGCGCGCCGGCCGGCGGCGCGCGGTCTCAGGCGAAGGGTCGAGGGGGCTCGGGAAGGGCCTCGGGCACCGCGCTCGGGCGCGCGGTCTCCGGCCCCATCGCGACGCGGAGGCCGTTCAAGTCGTCGGGGCGGACGCCGTCCCCGTCCGCGGCCGCGACGAAGACGTGGGCGCAGCAGCAGCCCGGGCAGGCCACGCAATCCGCCCGGTCGGACGCCGAGTCTCCCGCGGCGACGACCGCCGCCTGCATCGCGGGATCCGGCTGGGCCGCGGCGTTCAGGATGTGGCCGACCGCGGCATGGCCGAACGCGGGATGGCCGGCGCCGGTGTGGTGCGCGTGCGCGTGCGCGTGCCCGGCATGCGCCTGGGCGAAGGCCGGGACCATGACGAGGAGCGCTGCGACCCGAAGGATCGCAGCGAGCCGTCGCAAGAGGTGCCGGGCGCTAAGCATCGCGGCGAAGCCTAGCACGATTCGGGCGAAAGGGCAGGGTCGGCTCCGATGATCAGGGATCATGCCGCTCGGGCATTGGCCAAACACCCCGTCATTCCGGGGCCGCGAAGCGGAGCCCGGAATCCAGAGCCGCCGAAGCGTGGCCGACTGGCTCCGCCTCGGTCGCGATTCCGCTCACCGCGGTTCCGCTCACGGCAAGGGCGTCGACGACCGCCTCGGGGTGGCGATGGATCGTCCAGATCAATGTCATGGCCGTGGCGTTCGGCTTCGACTTGCCCTGCTCCCAATTCTTGACCGTCGCCTCCTCCAGCCCGAACCGGAGCGCGAACTGAGCTTGCGAGAGCCGCAGGGCCTCGCGCACGCTCCGGACGGAGATCGGGTCCGGCCCGTGCTTGCGGACCGCGATGCCCAACGCCGTCAGCTCCGAGGCGAGGCGGCTCAGGCTCTCGACCTTCGGGAGCTCGACATAGGCCTCGCCCGTGTCGAACACCTCCGTCATGACCGCGTGGGCGGCCTTCACCGGAAGGTGCCTACGGACCAGGGCGCGGGCCGCCGCCACCGTGTCGAGGTGCGAGCCCGGAAGCCGCTTGAGGTTGAGGCGTTCGGCGGAGCCGTCGCGGACGAGGGTCTCGTCCCGGATTTGCACCCGTGGTCCGAACGCCGCCAACAACGTGGATCGCGTCGACATCCAATTCCTCCATGACGCCCTGCGCGATGTCGCGGAGCACGGCCGCGCCCCACTTCGTCGTCGGGTCGCCGCCGACGTGCATGCCCTTCAGCTCCAGGACGCGTCCCGACAGCGTCACCTCGGCCATCACATCGAGCGAACCCCAGGGGGTCCGCACCTCGACCGTGAAGATCGGGTCGTCGCTGGCGGCATGATCGACGACGATCCGAACCTTGCAGGCCGACACCGGTTCTTCCTGTACGCAGGATGCCTATAAGATGCCGAACGTCCGATCCGTCAAGGCCGCACCCGCGCCGAACGGGATCGGGGCTCACGACAGAACGTTCGGAGCCGCAGAGCGCGTTTTACTTCGCGCCCGTCCGCGCCAGGATCGCCCGCATCCGGGCGATCTCGCCTTCCTGCGCCTTGACGATCTCCTCGGCGAGCGCCCGCACCTCCGGGTCCTTCGAGTATTGCAGCGCGACCCGCGCCATGCCGATGGCGCCCTCGTGGTGGGGGATCATGCCGCGCACGAAGTCGGCGTCGACGTCGCCGCTGTAGCGGATCGCCATGTCGGCGTGCATCCGCGCGTCGACGGCGCGGAACGCCTGGGTCGAGGGCGCCTCGCCGGCGGCCGGCGCGGGATGGCGCCCGGCATGGTCCATGTGCTCGTGACCCATCTTATCGTGGTCCATGCGCGGCGGCGTGCTCTGTGCCAGCGCCGCGCCGGCGAAGGTGGCGGCCAGCGCGATCGCGGCGGGGCGGACGATGTTTCGCATGGGGTCGAGGCTCCTCACGGGGATGTGGGCCACCGTGAAGCTTGCCATGGTGGCAAGGTCAACCGCCGCCGGAGGATCAATCGTTCCGGGCGCGCACGCCCGCATCCGGGCCGCCCCCGAGCAGCCGCCCGCCGAAGATTCCGTTCAGCCCGATCACGCCGAGCACGGTGGCGGCGTGGATCAGGAGGTCGGTCGCGGTGGCGTCGTGCGGGTGGAACGGGACGAGCAGGGTCGCCGCCGCCGCGGCCGCCGCGAGGCCGCCGAGCGCCGCGGTGAGGTTCGGGTGCAGCGGGCAGGCGCGGCGCAGCATCACCACGAGCAGCACCGAGAGCGGCAGCGACACGCCGACGAGGAAGGCGAAGCAGCCCTCCATCGCGTGGCCGTCGGCCGGGGTGGTGCCGGGGGCGAGCCAGCCGCGCAGGCATCCGAGCCCGCTCGCGCTGACCCAGAACGCGGCCGGCACCAGCGGCAGCAGCCCCCAGCGCAGGGAGCGGCCGGGCACGCTGGTCATGAAGGCGGCGAGCGCGGCGGTGATCGCGGTGAGCCCGGCGCAGAGCGCCGCGATGCGCAGGTCCGGCGTGGCGAGGCGCATGCGCAGGCCGTCCATGTCGGCCATCGGCATCAGGATCGCGGCGACCGCCAGCACAGCCGCGAGCCAGGCCGCCGCGCGCCAGGCCGGCGGGCTGAGCCGGCGCACCGGCGCGAGGCCGCCGACGAGGTCGTCGACCAGGGATTCGTGCACGGATTCAGGCATCGCCGCCCTCCTTGTCCCGGGCCAGCGTGCCGCGCAGCGCCTTCAGGGCGCGATGCAGGTTCACCTTCAGCGCACCCTTGCTGCGGCCGGTGAGCGCCGCCGCCTCCTCCAGCGAGCGCTCGGCGTAGGCGAGCTGCTCCACCGCCTGACGCTGCCCGTCCGGCAGCGCCGCCACCGCCCGCGCCAGCGCGGCGTTGCGCTCGTCCGCCTCGATGCGGGTGTTCGGGGCGGGCCCTGCGTCGGCGTGGGCCTCGTAGGCCAGGGGGTCGTGCACCTCCTGCGGGCGGCGCCCCGCGCGGCGCAGCCGGTCGATCGCCCGGCGCTGGGTGATGGCGCGCAGCCACGGCAGGAACGGCCGCGCCGGGTCGTAGCTCGCCCGCGCCTTGTGGATCGTCAGCAGGGTGTCCTGCACCACGTCGTCCACCGCCTCGCCGCGCACGCCTTGCGCGCGGGCGATGCCTGCGATCACCGGCAGGCAGGCGTTGAGCAGCCGGCGGTAGGCCGCCGCATCGCCCGCTTGCGCCGCGGCCATCGCCGTCGCCAGACTGTCCTCGAGCGCCATCGCCGCCCTGTCGCCGCGTCGTGTCCCCGACCCTAGCGCAACGGCGCCGCCGGGGGAACGCACCCGCAGCGTGGGAGCCGGGCCGACGGCGGACAGGAACATCGGCGAGCCTCAGGAACGACGTCGGGCGCCCATCGCCCGCATCCGTCTTCGCCGGGGCGGCGTGAAGGTTACGCTCATGCCGAACCTCGCCGAGCCCGACTCATCGAGGTTCGGCCCCCCCGCGACTGCGGGGCGGCGGTCGTCCGCCGGACCTCATGGGTTCTGACCCATGAGACTTGGTATCAGGTGGCCGGCCCGAGCCGCGCCGCCCCGAAGATCCGGCCGTCGGCGCCCTGCACGATCACCGCGGCGTCGGCGCCGGCCGGGAGCGGCGTCTCCCAGGTCGCCGCCTGCCCGCTCCAGCGGCCGAGGTCCGACACGGCGCGGACGACGTTGGCCTGGGCGATGGTGCGGCCGGCGTTCTCGCCGCGGGCGACCCGGGTGGCGTGGCTCGGATCGAACCCGACGAGCGTCACGGTGCCGCCACCCTGCCCGGCGCCGACCGCGACGACGAGGGTGCCGCCGCGCCGCGCCAGCGTCACCGGCGCCTCCGCGGAGGCCGCGCCGTGCGCCGTCGCGATCGCGCCGCGGACCGCGCCGGCGTCGGAGCCGACGAGCCCGACCCGGCCGTCGATCACCGCCTCGGGCGTGTACGACCCGCCGCCGAGCTTTTTCGCGTAGGCCGCCTGCCGGGCGGTGGCGGCGGGCAGGGCGTAGGTGTCGCGCCAGTCGAGGTGGTCCCAGTAGGTGACGTGGAAGGCGAGCGGCAGAACCTCGCGCCCCTCGCCGGCGAGCTGCCCGAGCAGCGCCTCGGCCGGCGGGCAGGACGAGCAGCTCTGCGAGGTGAACAGCTCCACCACCACCGGCCGTCCGGCGGCGTCGGCGCGTGTGCCGGCGAAAGAGCCGATCAGGGCGGCGAGGAGCGCGAGCGGGATCGTGCGGCGCAGGGTGGATCGCGTGATGGATCGCATGGCCAATCTCCGGAAACGGGCAGATGCCGGTGTTTCGCGCCCGCGCCGTACCGGTTACCGAGCCGCCGCGTCAGAGCGTGTCCGTCTCCTCGCCGGCCGGCTTGTCGTCGTCGCGGGCGCGATGGAGCAGGAAGATCGAGGCCACCATGGTGAGGATCAGGCCGGCGAGGACGCCGAGCTCGATCATCGAGGCCTGGAACAGGGCCGCCTTCTCCGGCGACCAATCCTTGCCGTGCATGATCTCGGAGGATTGCAGGGTGATCACCAGCACCCGCCGGATCGAGGCGATCAACCCGACGATCAGGAACGGCTCGCAGGTGAGCCGGCCCGAGCGCATCGAGACCCGCACCGTGTGCAGGATCTCCACAAGCATCAGCAGGAACAGCAGCCGGTCGACAACCTCCAGCGTCTGCGTGGCCCCGCCGAGGGAGCGCACCGCTTCCCATGTGAGCCCGACGGCGTCGATCAGCGCGATCAGCGCCGTGAAGGCCAGGAGCAGGCCGAGCGCCGCGTAGATCGCGTGCTCGGTGTGCAGGAAGACGAAGCTGGACGCCCGCGTAAGGCGGCCCTGCGCGTGCGGATCGTCGGCCATGGCATGCCCCCCGGATGCTGCTTTGTTCCGATGAAACAGGATCGTGCGTCCGGCGTCCAGCGCAAGGGGGACGGCGTGTGGGGATCGCGGCGCTTTCCGCACGCCGGAACGGTTTTCCGGATCGCCCGGTTCTCCGTATGCAACTCAGAGGAGAATGACATGCTGACCGGCGGCCTGCTGTGGCTCATCGGGATCCCGATCCCCGTCATCCTCCTGATCTGGTTCTTCTTCCTGCGCGGGCGCTGAACACGCACTTCGCATCCTGCGGGAAGCCCATGAAAAAGGGCCGGCGCGCCTTCGCGCACCGGCCCGACATCTTTTCGCGAAACGAACTACTTGGTGATCTTCACCGAGACCGGGTCGCTCGACGGGAACGTCTCCTCGAGGGCGTCGTCGAGGCGTTCGTTCAGCTTGTCCTGCCGGTTGGCGGGGTTCGTCTCGTCGCCGGGCTTGGCGCTGCCCTGCTGGAACCCCGGCTTGTCCGCGCCCTTCGGCGTCTTGTGGTCGTCGGTCATCGGGGCAACTCCTGCGTCACGAGGCGCCGAAGACGGCGCCGATGACCGTCAACGCCGGGCCGGCCCGGGTGTTTCACGCCGCGTCGGCAGGGCGGCGGCCGCGGGCCGGGCCGTCCGGCCGGACGCCGACTCGCGCAGCACCACGTCGTAGACGCCGCCGAGCCGGTCGAGGTGGGCGTCGAGGGTGAGCGGCGCGGCCCAGTAGCGGGCATGCGCGGCCCGGCCCATCCGCGCGGCCAGGGCGTCGTCGGCGAGGCGGCGCAGGTGGGCGGCCAGGGCGTCCGGGTCGCCGGAGCGGAACAGGAAGCCGGTCTCACCGTCGATCACCGCCTCGCGGCCCGCGCAGGCGTCGCTCACCACCACCGGCGTGCCGAGCGCCAGCGCCTCGTAGACCGTGAGCGGCTGGCCCTCGTACCAGACGCTGGGGAAGACCAGCGCGCGCGCCGACGCCATCAGGGCCTGCACGCCCGCGGCGTCGCGCCAGCCGAGCATCGTCGCCTCGGGGTAGCGCTGGGCGAGCTCCGCCCGCTGCTCGCCGTCGCCGACGAAGACCGGGCGGATGCCGGCCCGCCGCGCCGCCTCGGCGAAGATCGGCGCGCCCTTCTCGGTCGAGATCCGCCCGACGAACAGGAAGTCGCCCGGCGCCCGCTCCGCCATCGGCCGTTGCGCCACCGCGATCGGGTTGTCGACCCGGTGGAATTGCGTGCCGCGCGGCAGGAGCGGCCCGACCACCCGCGCCTGCAGGTCGCTGATCGTGATGACGTAGCGAAAGAGGTTTTGCAGGTCGGCCACCTGGGTCATGCCGAGGTGGCGGACCACCCGCGCGAGCTTGCGTGGAAAGCTCTGCGCGTCGCAGTTCGTGGTTAGGCAGGCGCCCGACATCGGCGTCCGGTGGCAGATCGCGGCGGCCGGGTACTCGTAGAACCCGCCCGTCGGGCAGACCAGGAAGAACTCGTGCATGGTGTAGACGAGCGGCAGCCGCGAGCGCCGTAGGGCGACGCCGATCGACGGCGACAGCGCCTTGGCGAAGGCGTGGACGTGGACCACGGTGTCGTGGGGGTCGCACAGGGCCAGCTCGGCGGCGAGCGCCCGGGCCGCGGTACGGTTCCAGATCGCCTGCGCCAGGAAGGCGAGCTTGTTGGTCGTGGTCGAGATGTCGTCCTGGTCCAGGCAGACGACGCGGATGCCGGCGGCGGCGAGCCGCGGGTCGGCCGGGCCGCAGGCGGCGAACAGCGTCACCCGGGTGCCGCGGGCGGCGAGCCCGAGGGCCGAATCGAGCGCGACCTTGGCCTGGCCGCCGTTGACGTAGGCGTGGTCGGCGACGAGGACGACGTGCACGAGGCGGCTCCCGCTCCCTGGATGTCCCCACGTTTACCGGAATGCAGTTGATCCCGCGTAAACCTCGGGCGGGTCGGCGATCTGCGGTTGTCCTCTCCGCTCGACCGCCTCTCATCCGACCTCCTGTGCCGGTGTCGCCATGCACGTCGTGATCCTGGCCGAGTTCGCGAGCCCGAGCGGCGGCGCCGAGAAGGTGGCCGTGGAATCGGCCCGGGGGCTGGCCGAGCTCGGCCTGAGGGTCACCTACGTCCAGGGCGTCGCCGGCCCGGTCGACCCGCTCCTCGACCATCGCAACGTCACCCGGATCGGCCTCGACCTTCCCGACGTCTGGGCGCGCAACCCCGTGGCCGCGGCGGCGGCCGGCATCTGGCACGCCCGCTCCGCGCGCGCGCTGCAGGACGCCCTCCGGCGGCTCCCCGTCGCGCCCGACGTCGTCCACGTGCACCAATGGACCCGCAGCCTGTCGCCCGCAATCTTCCCGGTGCTGCTGGCGGCCGGCGCCCCGGTGGTGCTGACGCTGCACGACTACTTCCTCGCCTGCCCCAACGGCGTCCACTACCGTTTCGACGCGGGCGAGCCCTGCAGCCTCGCGCCGATGTCCGCCGCCTGCATCCTGGCGCCCTGCGATGCCAAGAGCCGCCTGCACAAGCTGGTGCGGGTCGCCCGCACCGCGGCGGCGCGGCGGGCCGTGTCGGGGCGCGGGCTC
The DNA here is from genome assembly GCF_022179125.1 of Methylobacterium cerastii. Taxonomy (GTDB): domain Bacteria; phylum Pseudomonadota; class Alphaproteobacteria; order Rhizobiales; family Beijerinckiaceae; genus Methylobacterium; species Methylobacterium cerastii. Next base: position 93,587 of record NZ_BPQG01000008.1, on the reverse strand, counting down.
CACGTGGTCCACGTCTGCGACGCGAGCCGGGCGCGGATGGGGACGATGCTCGGCGGCTACGGGCTGACGCACCACCGCGTCGACAACCCGGTGCGGGTCGCCCCCGGCGCCCCGGCCGCGCCGGAGGCGGGCGACGCCGTCGCCTATGTCGGCCGGCTCACCCGCGAGAAGGGCGCCGACCTCGTCGCCGCAGCCGCCCATCAGGCCGGCCTCACGGCTTTGTTCGTCGGCACCGGGCCTCTCGAGGCGGAATTGCGCGCCATGCCCGGCGTCGAGCTGCTCGGCTGGCGCTCGCCGGAGGCCGTGCAGGCGGAGTTGCGCCACCGCGCCCGCGCGCTCGCGGCGCCCTCGCGCTGGTACGAGACCGGGCCGCTCACCGTCTACGAAGCGCTCGCCGCCGGCATCCCGGTCGTCGCCTCCGACCGGTCCGGCGCCGCCGAGAAGGTCCTGGACGGCACCAGCGGTTTCGTCGTCCCGCCCGAGCCCGCGGCGCTCACCGCTGCCTTCGCGAAGCTCGCCGACGATGCCCGCGTCGCCGCGATGGGCCGGGCGGCGCATGCCCGCTACTGGGCCGCGCCGATGACGATCGCACGGCACGCCGAGGCGTCGGCCGCGCTCTATGCCGGCCTGCGGCGCACGCCTCGTGATGCGATGCAGCAAGAGCCCGCCGGCATCGCCGCCGAACGCCCGACCCTGCATCCGCTGTGACGCGCGAACCCGACGCATCGGCTGTTGCGAGTCAAGTTTCCGTGCGCCGTCGTGGTGTTCGCAAGCGATGAATCGGCGATCCGGGCCGTCGTGTCCCTCTGCTCTGTCGGCCATTGCAGTAACACGACGGCCATTCTGTCAGGTGCCGAGCCTGTTGCCGCCGGACGGAGGCACCCGCAGCCGCTCTACTGTTGATTAGGCAACGATTTTTTGTTCCGATGAGACGTCTTGACTTATTGTTGCAACGCAACATAAATCCGGTCGGCACCGGCGATCGCTTCGAAATCGCCCGGTGGACGACGACCTCCGAGGAGCTGAAGATGCAGACCCCGAATTTCGAGATCCCGACCGAGATGCGCGACTTCGCCGAGAAGAGCGTCGACCAGGCCCGCACCGCCGTCGGCACCCTGATGGGCAACGCGCTCAAGGCCGCCGAGCAGGTCCAGACCTCGGGCGTCTCGCTCCAGTCCTCGATGCAGGCCGCCGTCGCCAAGGGCTTCGACCACGCCCAGACCAACGCCAACGCCACCTTCGATTTCGCGCAGAAGCTCGTGCGCACCAAGGACCTGCGCGAGGCCTTCGAGCTGCAGTCCGAGTTCGTCCGCAGCCAGATCGCCGCGATGCAGGCGCAGGCCAAGGACCTCGGCGCCATCGCCCAGAACGCCGCGCGCTGAGCCGACGCCCGGCCCCGTATGGGGCCGGACATGCCGGCCGCCCCGGCGCCGTGACGTCCCGTCGGCGCCGAGCGCCGCCTGGCCGGCGACACGTTGCGCCGGGCGGCAACTGGTCTACCTTGCTGCCCGTTTCCGATTCGCACGCGAGCCGGAACGGAATCCGGACGGCCTCGAGGGACTTCGACGATGGGCAAGCAACGGACGCCGCAGGGCCGATCGACCGGCCGCCGCCCGCCCGCGAAAGCGCCGACCCCGCTGAAGGCCAGCGCTCTCGAGGCGGCCTTGCACCCGGCCGAGGACGCGTTCCCGGCGGTGCCGTCGGAGGCCGCGCCCGAGCCGCTTCACGCCCACCTGCTCGACACGGTCTCGCCCGAGGCGCTGAGCGCCGCGACGCCCGCGGCCGAACCGCAGGCCGCGCCGGCCGAGATGCCGGTGCCCGCCGACGCCAACCTCGCCGAGCCCGAGCTCGCCGAGGCTGACCTCGCGGAGACCGATCTCGTCGCCGCGCCGTCCGCGGAGCCGGGGACCTCGTCTGCGCAGTCCGAGGCGCCGGTCGCAGAACCCGAAATCGCGGCGGCTCCCGAGCCGAGCCCGCCCGTCGAGGCCGCGCCGGTCGCGGCCGCGGAGCCCGAGGCTGCCCCCGCCTACACCAACGTGGTGCCGCTGAAACCCGCCGCGCCGTCCCGCCCGCCCGAGCCCGTTTCCGCACCGGCCGAGGCCGGCGAGGCGCCGGTGAGTCTGTCGGACGGCGCGCTGCCCTCGCCCGCCTCCTGGCGGGCCGGCCGCCGTCCCGTCCCGGCCCTGCGCCAGGACCTCGAAGGCCTCGGCGAGACCCTGTTCGCCTTCATGCGCGACGAGAGTTCCGCGGTCCTCACCCACCTCAACGCGCTGAAGGACGCGCGCTCGCCGGCCGACGCGATCCGCCTGCAGGTCAACGAGATGCAGCGCGCGGCCGACGCCTCGCTCACCTGCTGGAGCGAGCTCGCCCGCCGCGCGACGCGGATGGTCGCGCAGCGCTGAGGGAGGCGCGGCGCGCCTATCCCCCCTCCGCGCTGTCGAATTCATACCTGTCCGCATGCCCGCTCTGGACGGATCGCGCGGAGCACGGCACGGCCCCCTCTCCCGAACGGGAGAGGAAGCCCGCGCTTGGTTCGGCATGCGCGGCGAACTGTGTGAACCCGGCAGCTCCCCAAAGAGCGGATGTGCGCGTAAGCGCTCCCGCCTCCCCGCGCCAATCCCCTGTCGCGGCGCGGCCACAGGCGCCGCCCGAACGAAGCGTAGCCGGAAACCTTCGGTTAACCATGTCGCTCCTATGCCGTATCGGAGGCTCGGGAGGCCGACCGATGCTGCGATCCGCGCGCCTGATCCGTTCCGCGATCCTCACGCTGGCCGTGGCCCTGAACCCGGCGCTCGCCGTGTCGCCGACGCATGCGCAGGACCGGGCGCCGCCGGCGGTCGCGATCGCGGCCGACCTCGCCGCCTCGCCTGCTGGCACCAAGCTCACCCTCACCCTGTCGAAGCCGGTCGACGCCCGCGCCTTCGTCATGGAGCGCCCGGACCGGGCGGTGATCGACCTCGCCGAGGTCAACTTCCAGCTCGCCCCCGAGACCGGCCGCCGCCGCGAGGGCCTGGTGCAGTCGTTCCGCTACGGCCTGTTCGCGCCGGGCCGCTCGCGCATCGTCGTCGACCTCGCCGGCCCCGCCACCGTCGGCCGGATCGAGACCACGACGCGCGCGCGCGACGGCGCGGTGATCCTCACCGTCCCGTTCCAGCGCGCCGACCGCGACAGCTTCCGCAAGGCGGCGAGCGCCGGGGACCTCGCGCCCGCCTCCGGCAAGGCGGTGGCGCCGGTGGAGGCCGGAGACCGCCGCCCGCTGATCGTCGTCGACGCCGGCCACGGCGGCATCGATCCCGGCGCGATCGCGGTGGGCGGCGTGTTCGAGAAGGACATCGTCTTCGGCTTCGCCCAGGTGCTGGTCTCCCGCCTCGAGGCCGGCGGCCGCTACCGCGTGGCGATGACCCGCGACCGCGACGTCTACGTGCCGCTCTCCGAGCGCGTGCGCATCGCCCGCGACGCCAAGGCCGACCTGTTCGTCTCGATCCACGCGGATTCGATCTCGTCGGCGCCGCAGGTGCGCGGCGCGACGATCTACACCGGCTCCGAGAAGGCCACCGACAGCGAATCCGCCAAGCTCGCCGAGCGCGAGAACAAGGCCGACGCCGCCGCCGGCGCCGAATCCGGCGAGGGTCCGCCGGAGATCGCCGACATCCTGCAGGAACTGACGCTGCGCGAGACCCGCGGCTTCTCGTCCGGCTTCGCCAAGACCCTGATGGGCCAGCTCGGGCCGGTGATGGAGATGAGCACGAAGCCGCACCGCGAGGCCGGCTTCAAGGTGCTGCGCTCGCCCGACGTGCCGAGCGTGTTGGTCGAGCTCGGCTACCTGTCGAGCCAGCGCGACCTCGACCTGCTGCAATCGGCCGAGTGGCGCGCCTCCGTCACCGGCTCGATGGCCAAGGCGATCGACCAGTTCTTCGGCAACCGCGCCAGCCTGGTGCGGCCGGCCTCGCCGAACCGCCGCTCGGCGGCAATCGCCCCAGTTTCACCATAGATCCGGTGTCGATACGGGGCACTCGAGACCCCGTCGCGCCGTCCTCTCATCGGTCATCGTCGACGGGGACCTTCAAGGCTGCGGGCACGCCGGATCGGCCTGCGTCTTGCGGGCAGCCCCGACCCCCCTAGCCGGATGCGCTCGCGCGCACGGCCGACGAAACCGATCGACGGGAAACCGGATGCGCCTCATCCTTCGCTTCTTCGGCTTCCTGTTCAGCGCCTGCGCGGTCCTGTTCGTGCTCGCGGCCGCGGGTGGCGCGTTCTTCTACTGGAAGTACAGCCAGGACCTGCCGGACCACGCCGTGCTCGCCAACTACGAGCCGCCGGTGATGACCCGCGTCCACGCCGCCGACGGCTCGCTGCTGGCCGAGTACGCCAAGGAGCGCCGGCTCTACCTGCCGATCCAGGCGATGCCGAAGATCATCGTCGCCGCCTTCCTCTCGGCCGAGGACAAGAACTTCTACAAGCACGGCGGCATCGATCCCGAGGGGATCGTGCGCGCGGCGCTGACCAACGCCAAGAGCGGCAAGAAGCAGGGCGCCTCGACCATCACCCAGCAGGTGGCCAAGAACTTCCTTCTGTCGAACGAGCAGACCTTCGACCGCAAGATCAAGGAAGCGCTGATCGCGCTGCGCATCGAGGCGACCTACTCGAAGGACAAGATCCTCGAGCTCTACCTCAACGAGATCTTCCTCGGCACCATCGTGCCCGGCCGCAACCTGCACGGCGTCGCCGCGGCGGCCTTGGACTATTTCGGCAAGTCGGTGCACGAGCTGACGATCAACGAGGCGGCCTACCTCGCCGCCCTGCCGAAGGGGCCGAACAACTACCACCCCTACCGCAAGACCCAGGCGGCGCTCGACCGCCGCAACGAGATCATCCGCCTGATGGCGGAGAACAACTACATCACCAAGGAGGAGGCCGACGCCGCCAAGAAGATGCCGCTCGGCGTCAACCCGCGCGTCGCCTTCCCGAACGCCGCCAACGCCAACTACTTCACCGAGGAGGTCCGCCGCGAGATCTCCGAGCGCTACGGCGAGAAGAAGCTCTACGAGGGCGGCCTCTCGGTGCGCACCACCCTCGACCCGAAGATGCAGGGCTGGGCGCGCAAGGCGCTGGTCGACGGCCTTGTGCGCTACGACCAGGCGCATGGCTGGCGCGGCCCCGTCACCAAGGTCGACCTGACCGGGCGCGACTGGGGCATGGCGGCGTCCGAAGTGAGCGCGCTCGGCGACGTCGCCCCGTGGCGGCTCGCCGTGGTGCTCGGGCAAGGCGCCGGCGGCCTGCAGGTCGGCCTCCAGCCCAAGCGCGAGGCCTCGGGCCAGGTCTCCAAGGACCGCGAGACCGGCACGATCCCCGCCGAGGGCATGCGCTGGGCCGGCCGGGCGAACCTCACCGCCGGCGACATGGTCTACGTCGAGGCGATGGACGGCGGCCGCGGCCAGTACCGCCTGCGCCAGAAGCCCGAGGTGTCCGGCGCCATCGTCGCGATGGACCCGAACACCGGCCGCGTGCACGCCATGGTCGGCGGCTTCTCCTACGACGAGTCCGAGTTCAACCGCGCGACGCAGGCGATGCGCCAGCCCGGCTCGTCGTTCAAGCCGATCGTCTACTCGGCGGCGCTCGACAACGGCTACACCCCGTCCTCGATCGTTCAGGACACGCCGATCACCATCGAGGCCGGCCCCGGCCAGGAGGCGTGGACGCCCTCGAACTACGACGGCAAGTCCGGCGGCCCGCACACCCTGCGCTACGGCATCGAGCACTCGAAGAACCTGATGACGGTCCGGCTCGCCAAGGACGTCGGCATGCCGCTGATCGCCGAGTACGCCCGCCGCTTCGGCGTCTACGACGACATGCTGCCGGTGCTGCCGATGTCGCTCGGCGCCGGCGAGACCACCGTGATGCGGATGGTCACCGCCTACTCGATGCTGGCCAACGGCGGCCGCCGCATCCGCCCGACGCTGATCGACCGGATCCAGGACCGGATCGGCGAGACGATCTACCGGCACGACGGCCGCAAGTGCGTCGGCTGCGACGCCGAGAAGTGGTCGGGCCAGGACGAGCCGAAGCTGGTGGACGATTCCGAGCAGGTGCTCGATCCGCTGACCGCCTACCAGATGGTCTCGATCATGGAGGGCGTGGTCCAGCGCGGCACCGCGACGATCCTGAAGCAGATCGGCAAGCCGCTCGCCGGCAAGACCGGCACCACCAACGACGCCAAGGACGCGTGGTTCGTCGGCTTCTCGCCGGACCTCGCGGTCGGCATCTACATCGGCTTCGACAAGCCGCGCTCGCTCGGCGACCGCGCCACCGGCGGCGGGCTCGCCGCGCCGATCGCCCTCGACTTCCTGAAGGTCGCCCTGAAGGACAAGCCCCCGACGCCGTTCCGGGTGCCGCCGGGGATCAAGCTGATCCGCGTGGCCTTGGGCTCCGGCATGCGCGCCGGCTCGGGCGAGGGCGCCGGCACGATCCTCGAGGCGTTCAAGCCCGGCACCGCGCCGCCCGACTCCTACGTCGCCCCGGCGGGCCAGGCCGCGGCCCCCGCCGCCGTCCCGGCGGACGCAGACCGCGCGGCGCAAGCCGGCGGGCTGTACTGAGCGGACGCCGCCAGGCTCTCTGCGGATCGCTGGTCGCCCCGCACGGCTCGCTCTCCCCGGGGGCAGGGCGATCACACGGCACCGCACCGTCATTCCGGGGCGCCGCAGGCGAGCCCGGAATCCAGAACCGCCGACGGTGCCAAGTCCGGTGCGACCTGCGGTTCTGGATCCCGGGCTCCGCTGCCCGGCCCCGGGATGACGCGGTGCTGCCGGCGGGTTTCTCCCAAGAACAGGTCGCCGTCTGCGATCACACCCTGCCCAGGGAAGAATGGTTGGGGCGAGGGGTGTTGCCCTCTCCGGTGAGTTCTCATCCCTCACCCTGTCCCTCTCCCGCACGGGAGAGGGAACCCGCGCCCGCTCCGAACGCCGTGAGGTCCGGCGATGCGGTCAGTCGGCCGCCTGGCGATCCGAGACAAAAAAAGCCGCCCTGCGGGGGCGGCTTTGGAGTCTCAGGGAGGCATCAAACAGAGCGGAACGGAGGTCTCACTCGACATCCAGACATCTGGACTACGGTGAGATTGGACAAAAGAGGTTAACGCGCCGTTAACGCGGGCGCGTTCCTCAAGTCGTCGCCGCGTTGGGCCTACCCGAGATCAGTATCGCCGCAGGTTCAGGCCGCAAGGCTGGTGAACAACCCGCGTCCGTCGGTGCCGCCGACGAGGCCTTCGACGAAGTTCTCCGGGTGCGGCATCATCCCGAGGACGTTGCCGCCCTCGGAGTAGATCCCCGCGATGGAATTGAGCGAGCCGTTGCGGTTGGCGGCCGTCGTCACCTGGCCGTCGGCGTCGCAGTAGCGGAACGCGACCCGGTCCTCGCCCTCGATCCGGGCGAGGGTGTCGGGGTCGGCGAAGTAGTTGCCCTCGCCATGCGCGACGCAGACGTCGATGACGTCGCCCTTGGCGTAGGCGCTGGCGAAGCGGGTGTCGGCGCGCTCGACGCGCAGGGTCTGCCGGTGGCAGATGAAGCGGCGATCGACGTTGCGCATCAGCACGCCCGGCAGCAGGCCGGATTCGCACAGGATCTGGAAGCCGTTGCAGATGCCGAGCACGAGCCCGCCGCGGGCGGCGTGGGCGCGGACCGCATCCATGGCGGCGGCGCGGCCCGCGATGGCGCCGCAGCGCAGGTAGTCGCCGTAGGAGAAGCCGCCGGGCAGGACCGCGAGGTCGGTGCCGGAGGGCAGCGCGGCGTCGGCGTGCCACATCGTCGTGACCTCGGCGCCGGCAAGCCGGAGCGCGCGGGCGACGTCGGCGTCGCGGTTCGAGCCGGGGAAGACGACGATCGCGGCGCGCATCACGCGATCTCGATCGCGTAGTTCTCGACCACGGTGTTGGCCAGGAGCTTCTCGCAGGCCGTCTTGAGGGTGGCCTCGGCGCCGGCCCGGTCCGTGGCGGCGACCTCGATGTCGAACACCTTGCCCTGGCGGACGCCCTCGATCGACTCGATGCCGAAGGACTTCAGCGCGGCCTCGATGGCCTTGCCCTGCGGGTCCAGGACGCCGGTCTTCAGCGTGACGACGATGCGGGCTTTCATGATGGGCCACTCAGCAGGGTCTGGAACGGAAGGAGGCGAAGGCGGGCGTCGGGGCGGGGTCCGACACCGCGGGTGTCGTGGCCGTCCGTCACCGGCGGGCGGCCCGCGGCGCGGCGCGCAGGGGCTCGATGCTCGTCGCGCGCTGCCAGAGCTGGAACATGATCCAGGCCGCGAGCAGGCTGAACAGACCCATCAGCACATGGCCGACGGTGTCGCCGAGTTCGAACAGGCCTGCGATGGCCCAGCCCGCGGCGATCGCCACCGCGAAGACTTCCGTTCCCACCAGCACCATCATGCTGAGGATCGTGATCAGGTTGCGGGCGTTCACGAGGACCCCTTCCGCCGGCGGCACGGATTCGCGTCCCGCTTACGACGGCGGCAGTACCCCGATTGTCGCATGCTGTGCAACCGGCAAGCGCCCCTCGCGGGTGGCCCCCGCCTCAGCGCGGGGCGCGCTTGGCGAGGATGCGCTGCAGGGTGCGGCGGTGCATGTTGAGCCGGCGCGCGGTCTCGCTGACGTTCCGTCCGCACAGCTCGTAGACCCGCTGGATATGCTCCCAGCGCACGCGGTCGGCGGACATCGGGTTCTCGGGCGGGTCGGCCCGCTCGCCCGGCTGCGCCATCAACGTGCCGTGGATCTCGTCGGCGTCGGCGGGCTTGGCCAGGTAGTCGAAGGCCCCGAGCTTCACGGCGGTGACGGCGGTGGCGATGTTGCCGTAGCCGGTCAGGATGACGCCGCGGGCTTCCGGCCGGCGCTCCTTCAGGCGGGCGATCACGTCGAGGCCGTTGCCGTCGCCGAGCCGCATGTCGATCACCGCGAAGGCGGGCGCCCGCGCCTCGACCACGGACACGCCTTCGGCCACGCTCTCGGCGACCTGGACGTGGTAGCCGCGCGCTTCCATCGCACGGGCGAGCCGGGTCGAGAACGGCTTGTCGTCGTCGACGATCAGGAGGCTGCGGTCGGAGAATGCGGCCAGCGGGTCGGCGTCGCTGAGCGCCACGGCATCCGGGGCGCCCGACGAGCTCGATTGCGTCAGCATGAGAAGCTCCTCAAAGATTTCGCTGTATTCGTTGAGAGTTTATATAGGCGCGACATCGCCCGCGGGCAGGGGTGGGCGTGTGCCGAATTCGGGGGCATGACGCAGCGCCGCACCCCGCTCGAAGATGTGGCGCGCCCAGGAGATCCGGACCTGCGCCCCATGCGTGCCCGGCGCCGAGGCATTGGACAGGGTGATCTGCGCGCCCGAGCGCTCGATCAGCGTCTTGGCGATGAACAGCCCGAGGCCGAGGCCGGCGCCGACCGTGCCGCCCTGCGCCTGCCCCGCCGCGCGGTCGGGGCTGCGGGTGGTCACGTAGGGCTCGCCCGCCCGCAGCAGCACCTCGGCGGAGAAGCCGGGGCCGTCGTCGCGGATCTCGAGCGTCACCCGGTCCAGCGTCCAGCGGCCCTCGATCACCACGCGGGCGTCGGCGAAGTCGACCGCGTTGTCGAGGATGTTGCCGAGCCCGAACATCACGCCGGCGTTGCGGCGGCAATCCGGCTCCGGGGCGTCGCCCTGGCTCGAGATGTCGAGGGCGATGCCCATCGCCCGGTGCGGCGCCACCAGTTCCTCGATGAGGTGGCTGAAGCTCAAGGTCTCGAGGAAGCCGGCGCCGTCGCCGTCGAGCGACGTCAGCTTCGAGAGGATGCCGCGGCAGCGGTCGACCTGCTCGCGCAGGAGCTGCAGATCCTCGGCAACCGCCGGCGGCGCGTCGGGCCCGAGTTGGCGCACCAGCTCCTTGGTCACCACCATGATCGTGCCGAGCGGCGTGCCGAGCTCATGCGCCGCCGCCGCGGCAAGGCCGTCGAGCTGCGACAGGTGCTGCTCGCGGGCCAGCACCAGCTCCGTCGCGGCCAGCGCCTGCGCGAGCTGGCGCGTCTCCTCCGAGACCCGCCACGCGTAGACGCCGGTGAAGGCCGTGCCGAGCAGGATCGCCGTCCACACGCCGGAGACGTAGAGGAACGGCAACTCGATCCGCCCGTCGGCGAACCACGGCAGCGGGCGGTGGACCAAGGCCAGCAGCGTCGCGAGCCCGATCGCCAGCAGGCCGAGCGCCAAGGTCCGTTCCGGCGGCAGTGCGGTCGCCGAGATGAGGACGGGGGCGAGGAACAGCAGCGAGAACGGGTTCTGCAGGCCGCCGGTGAGGAACAGCAGCACGGCGAGCTGCACGATGTCGAAGGCCAGCAGCAGGGCGGCGGAATCCGCGCTCAGCCGGTAGCTCGCCGGGAAGCGGATGCGCAGGCCGAGGTTCAGCCAGGACGAGGCGGCGATCGCCAGGAAGCACCAGCCGAACGGCAGCCCGAGCCCGAGGCCGAACTGCGCTCCGACCACGGCCGCGCTCTGCCCGGTGATCGCGAGCCAGCGCAGGCGCACGAACGTGTCGAGGCGCAGGTGGCGCGCGTCGCGGACGAAGCCGCTCGGATCGGTGTCGAGCATGATGGCCTAACGATAGAGCCGGGGGCGGGCCGATCCAGAGCCCGCGACGATCCTCCCGCCTTGCGCCTCAGCCCGCCTCGTCGAGTTCGGGGCCACGGGTGGCGTCGAGGCCGGCGCCGGGGACGGGCGGGATCGAAACCGGCGCGCCGGTGCGGGCCGCCTCGTAGATCGCCTCCATCAGCACGTGGTCCTGAAGACCCTCCTCGCCCGGCGTCCGCGGCCGGCGGTTCTCCTGGATGCAGCGCGAGAAATGGTCCATCTCCAGGGCGAACTGGTTCTTGGCGCCGATCACCTTGGTGTCCTGCGACACCACCTTGCCGTCGCGGTGGGTGACCACGAGGCGCTGGCCGACATAGGCGAAGGCGTTCTGCAGATCGATGTCGGCGCCCCCCGTATGCACGGTCAGGCGGCGCGATTCGTGGACGCCGTAGCTGGTCATGCATTGCGCCAGCACGCCCGACGGGAAGCGTAGGGTGAAGCTCACACCCTCCTCGACCTCGCGGAACTTCGGGTCGTCTGCCGGCGAATGCGTCTGCGCCTGGATCAGGTCCGGCTCCTCGCCGAGCAGCGCCCGAACGCCGTTGAGGCAGTAGAGCCCGATGTCGGGCAGGGCGCCGCCGCCCGAGAGCGCCTTCTTCAGGCGCCATTGCTCCGGCAGCCCCGAGGTTTGGCCGTTGAAGGCCTGGATCATCCGCGGCTTGCCGAATTCGCCCGATCGAACGAGGCGCACCACCTCGCGGTTGTACGGCTCGTACTGGCAGCGATAGGCGATCATCAGCTTGACCTTGGCGCGCTCGCACGCCGCGATCATCGCCCGCGCCTCCGCGGAGGAGGCCGCCATCGGCTTCTCGCACAGCACGTGCTTGCCCGCTGCCGCCGCGGCCGCGACGTTGTCGTGGTGCACCGCGTTCGGGGTGACGACGTAGACCGCCTGGATCTCCGGGTTGGCCTTCAGCTTGTCCCAGTCGCCGTAGCCGTAGACCGCGCTCTCGGGCACGCCGTATTGCTGCGCGACGAGCTTCGCCTTGTCCGGCGTGCCCGACATCAGCGCCACGAGCCGCGAGCGCTTGGCCTGGGACAGGGCCGGGAGGATCTCGTCGAGGCTGAGGCGGCCGAGGCCGACGACGCAGTAGCCGACGCGCTGTCCCGGCGGCTGCGGCGCAGGTGTCGGCGCCGGCGGCCGGTCGCCCTGGCCGCGCCAGTTCGGGAACTGCACCCGGCCGCCCTGCACGGCGCCGGTGTCGGCGGGCACGGTCGGCCCGGGCGTCGTGCCTGCGCGGGCCGCGTCCGCCGCCCCGAGGGCGGCGCCGGTGAGGGTGACGCCGCCGGCCCGCAGCAGGGTCCGTCGCGAGAGCCCGAAATCGTCCGCCATGCCACCCCGTCTCGGTCGGTTGAGAGGCGGGGAAACCCGGCGCCGGTTGGCAGAGTTCCGTGCTTCGGCTCAGTGCAGCCGGTCGGGCGGGGCGGCCGCGTTCCAGGCGGCGCCCGCTTCGACCTCCGTCGCGACCTCGCGCGGCGGTCCTTCGAGGAAAGCGAGGCCGGCCTGGGTGCCGCTGCGCCAGACGATCTCGGCGCGGCGGGTCTGATCGCGGCAGGCCACCGTGAGGTCGACGACGCGCGGCAGAACCACGTCCTCCGCGATCACGATGCGGACGCCGGTGAGCGAATGATCCCGAAGGCGGCACTCGACTTCCGGGAGGAACGCCGCGATGCGCAGGGTGCCGCCGTAGCAGGCGCGGCGGCGATCACATTGGCGGCGCTCGATCGGGGGCGTCGTCAAGGTCACAGGCGTGTTTCCCATCTCAGGTTGCTACTTCGATAATGCAGCCAAGCATGAAAGGCTTCCTAGAGTCAGGCGTAACCATTCGTTAAGCTTAACGCCTGGCCGCAGCCGGCGCGTCACTCGGGCGGGGGCGGGTCGGGGGCCTCGACGCCGCCGCTGCGCTGAAGCTGGAGCGCCACGAACCAGCAGAGAGCCGCCCAGGCGGCGCCGATGCACCAGCCGGCCAGCACGTCGCTCGGCCAGTGGACGCCGAGGTAGATCCGGCTGATCCCGACCAGCAGGGTCATGGCGACGCCCAGCGCCAGCACCAGCGCCTTGACCCGGCGGTGGCGGTCGATCCGCGCGATCAGCGTCGCCAGGGTCAGGTAGGCGATCGCCGACATCATGGCGTGCCCGCTCGGGAAGCTCGCGGTGAACACGTCCATGCCGTGCGGCACCAGGTCCGGCCGCGGGCGGTGATAGAACAGCTTCAGCACCGTCGAGACCAATTCGCCGCCGCCGACCGCGCCGACCACGAACAGGCCGACCCGGCGCTTGCCCGACAGGGCGAGGTAGGCCGCCACCGCCACGGTGAGGAGGACGATGGTGAAGACGCTGCCGAGCCCGGTGATGTCGCGCATCGTCTCTTCGAGCCAGGGCGGCCCGATCGGATCGGAGAGGTCGGCGGGGTTGCGCAGGGCCAGCAGGATCCGGCGGTCGAGCGCCTCGGTGGAGCCCTCGCCGACCTCGTGGGCGAGCGCGAAGAACGCGTAGCCGAGCCCGCTGACGCAGATCAGCGCCAGCAGCGGCCCGACCTCGTTGAGGCGCAGCCGGAGCCAGACGGAGGTGGCGTGGGAGAGGAAGGGGATGCGGCGGACGAAGGTGGGCGCACGCATCGGCGACATCCCGCTCACGCGTTCTCACCGAACGCGAACTGCGCCCGCTCGTCCCACGGGCCGCCGAGATAGCGCCAGAGCCGCGTCGCCGGCGCGGTGAAGTGGAACGGCGCGAAGTCGTCGGCGAGGGCGGCGTGGAGCGCGCGGGCGGTCTCGGGATCGACCTTGTTCTGCACGGTGACGTGCGGGCGCCAGCCCTGCTTGTCCTGCGCCGTGAGGTGCGCCTCGAAGGTCTTGGCCAGGCGTGCGCGAAACGCCGACAGCGCCTCGGATTCGAGCACGTAGGCGACCCCGCGGCCTGTGAAGCGCAGGCCCGTCACCGCGACCACCGGCGGCGGCACGGTGCGGGCGAGCATCGCGATCGTCTCGCGCACCCCGGGCTCGGCCGCGCCCGGCAGGTTGTGGAACAGCGTGGCATGGGCCGGAATGTGGTTCAGCGCCTTCGGGAAGTGGCGCCGGCGCAGGCCGTCGAACCGCGCGAACGTCTCCGCATCGAAGGCGAGCGTCAGGATCAGCGGCGCCGCGTCGGCGTCCGGCTCCCCGGTGTTTCGTGTCGGCGTATCGGGCATGCGGGCTCTCGGTCGCGGCCGAACGAAGATGGCGCAGGGCGCGGTCAGGTCCAGTAGAGGATGCGCGCGGCGGGCAGGTCGCGGGAGAGCGCAGCGAACAGGGTGGCGCGCATCGCGGCCATCACGTCCTTGGGGAAGACGTACTTCACCGAGCCGAACTTGGTGAGCTTCCTGGTGCGCCCGGCCTCGTCGAGCGGCAGGTCGGAGCCCGGATACCAGCCCTGCAGCACCTGCTTCGAGCCCGGCGTGAAGCGGTGGGTGATCAGCTCGGCGGTGAGGTCGAGGTCGGGAACGCCCGCCAAAGCCTCGGCCGCCTCGCGGATCAGCGCGGCGTAGCCTGCCTCCCAGTCCGGCACCGGCAGGATCGGCGCGATGGTGAGGCCGACGGGATAGCCCGCCAGCGCCACCGCCCGCATCGCCCCGAGCCGGGCGTCGAGGCTCGCGGTGCCGCCCTCGTAGCGCGTGGCGGCGCGGGCGTTGACCGAGAACCGGATGCGGGTGCGGCGGCGGTGCGGAAGGTCGAGCAGCGGCTCGACGGCGGCGAACTTGGTGGTGAAGCGCAATTGCACCGGCGCCTCCCAGGCGCCGAAATGCCGGATCGCCGCCGAGAGCGACCCGGTGAGGTGCTCGATACCGAGCGGATCGGTGTAGCACGAGGCCTCGAAGGTGGTGCCCTCCTGCGCCCGCTCGGCCTGGGCGGAGGTGACCGCGCCCTGGCCGAGGTAAGCTTCGAGATTCCCGAGGATCGCGTCGAGGTTGGCGTAGGCGCGCGTCAACGGCGGCCCGGAGAGCGAGCCGGCGAGGTAGCAGTACTGGCAATGGGCCGGGCAGCCCTCGGCCAGGTCGAAGCGCCAGTCGGCCGAGGGCGGGATCGGCTGCAGCCGGAGCTTGGTCGGCGGCGCCACGACGAGGGCGAGCGTCGCCTTCGCCTCGACGTAGGCCCGGCGCGGGTCGGCGTGGCGCAGGCCGGTGAGGCGGTTGGCGGGCAGGCGTTCGACTGGGATGCCCTGCGCCTCCGCGCGGGCGAGCATCGCCCGTCCGTGCGCGTGCTCCAGGGCAGCCGGCGTCACCAGCACGCGCCGCGGTCGCCACAGGCGCGCCGGCCGGGCGGGCGAGGGAGCCGACGACGGCGGCGCGAGGGCCGGTGGCGGCGCGAGGGTCTGGGCGGTCTCCATGGTTTGCGAACGCCGCGGCCCCTGCGCCGGCTCCTGACTTCCGCCGGGCGCGGCCTGCGGCTAAAGCACCGCCATGGCCTCGCAGCGTTCTCCCGTCCCCCCCGTCCGGGAAACCGTCCACGAGGGGCGCGACGGCTGGCTGTTCCTGATCGGCGGCAGCAACGACGTCATGGAGCGCTACCGCGGCACCTTGCGCCAATGGTGGACCCTGCGCGGCTGGACCCGGCTGATGACGGCGCGCGCCGCCCGCGCCGCCCGCCTCGGCATCCGCTGCGTCCAGTTCATCGTGCCCGAGAAGCTCTCGGTCTACGACCACATGACGATCGACCTGCCCTACGACCCGTCGCGCGCCTCGACCCGACGGCTCGCCCGCAAGCTCGCGGGACAGGCCGCCTACCTCGACCTGCTCGGCCCCTTCCGCGCCGCCCGCGACGGGCCGGCGTCCCTCTACCTGAAGACCGACACGCATTGGTCGGCGGACGGGTGCCTGCTCGCCTACCGCGAGCTGATGCGTGCCCTCGCCGCAATCCCGCCGGCCGACATCGGCGCGCGCCCCGCCCTCGTCATGGATCGGGTGATGGACCTCGGCGCCAAGCTGCCGGGCCGGCCGGTCGAGCGGCTGGTGCGCCCGCAGATCCAGCGGGACGCGGTGCGCGTCGAGGCCGGCGCGCTGCTCGCCGCCTACGAGGCGGAGGGCCGCGAGCGCGACCTGCACACGGGGGCGCACGTGGTCTACCGCAACGACAACCCGGCCGCGGACCCGCGGCGCGTGGTGCTGTTCGGCGATTCCTACGCGCATTTCGCGCCCATGCTGCTCACGGGGCTGCTCGCCGAGAGCTTCGCCGAGGTGCACTTCGTGTGGTCGGCGAACCTCGATTGGGCCTACGTCGAGCGGGTGCGCCCCGACATCCTGCTGTTCGAGCTGGCCGAGCGCTTCCTCGCCCGCCTGCCGAGCGACGACTTCGACGTGGCCGCCGGGCGCAGGGTCGCGACGGTCTAAGCGAGTTTTGCAAAAGTGGCCGCCGGTTTTTCGTCAAAAACTTGCAACGGACCAAGGACTTGAGCAGGGTCGCGTTGCCGACGCGGCTCTGCTCAGGGCGTCGGCTGGACCAGGCTGGTCTCCGTCAGGGCGTCGTCGATTTGGAAGGCGCGGTACCCGTCCGGCGTCGCGGCGATGCCGAACAGCAGGACGAGGATCGCGAGGATTCCAGCCAGGCCCAGCGTCACCCCGTCGGCCTGCCGTCGCAACCCGTGGATCGTGGCGCATCCGGCGGTGAACACGGCCGCCTCGGCGGCGGGAATCGCGAGGGCGAGCGACATCGATCCTCCATTCAGGCCATCTCGGCGCGGTCGCGCCGGGCGTCCCACGGCCCGGCCGCAACCGCCGAGCAAGATAGCCAAGCCAGACAACCAAGCAGGAAACGGGCTAGGTTTTGCACCGACCCTTCTTCCCTTCCGCGCAAGGCCGGCCCGAGGGGCGGGCGGACGCGCGCAGCACCGGAAACGCATCGCATGGGATTGCTCGTCGACGGCGCCTGGCAGGACCAATGGTACGACACCAAGTCGACCGGTGGCCGCTTCGAGCGCAAGGCCTCGGCGTTCCGCAGCTGGGTCACCGCCGACGGCGCCCCGGGCCCGTCGGGGGAGGGCGGGTTCGCGGCCGAGGCGGGGCGCTACCACCTCTACGTCTCGCTCGCCTGCCCGTGGGCGCACCGCGCCCTCATCGTGCGGGCGCTGAAGGGCCTGGAGGACGCGATCTCCGTCTCCGTCGTCGATCCGCACATGGGCTCGGAGGGTTGGGTGTTCGGCGACAGCCCCGGCGCCACCCCCGATCCGATCCACCACGCGACGCGGCTCTACGAGGTCTACCGCGCCGCCGACCCGCACTATACCGGCCGCGTCACCGTGCCGGTGCTGTGGGACCGCAAGAAGCGGACGATCGTCTCGAACGAGTCGGCCGAGATCATCCGCATGTTCGATTCGGCCTTCGGCGGCACCGGGCCGGACCTCTGCCCGGACGACCTGCGTGAGTCGATCGATGCCGTGAACGCCCGGGTCTACGACCGGGTCAACAACGGCGTCTACAAGGCGGGCTTCGCCACCGAACAATCCGTCTACGAGGAGGCCTTCGCCGCGCTGTTTTCCGAGCTCGACGCCCTCGAAGCCCGCCTCGACGGCCAGCGCTATCTCTGCGGCGCGCAGCTGACCGAGGCCGACATCCGGCTGTTCACGACGCTGGTGCGGTTCGATGCGGTCTATGTCGGGCACTTCAAGTGCAACCGGCGGCGCATCGCCGACTACCCGAACCTGTCGAACTACCTGCGCGACCTCTACGCCCTGCCGGGCGTCGCCGGGACGGTGAACCTCGTCCACATCAAGCGGCACTATTACGAGAGCCACCCGACCATCAACCCGACGGGCATCGTGCCGGCGGGGCCGGACCTGGACTTCGCCGCGCCCAACGACAGGGCGCTGCGCTTCGGCGCGTGAAGCGCGAACTTGTGGCGCGAACTTGCAGCGCGAACTTGCAAACCGGACTCGACGGATGCGCGCGGCGCGTTAGATCGCCGCCATGACGATCGCACAGACGCTCCGCCGCCTCGCCCTCCTCACCGCGCCCCTGGCGCTCGCCGGCCCCGCCTGGTCGCAGGCGGCGGTGCAGCTCGAGGGCACCTGCGAGAAGCTGGTGATCGAGGGCAAGGACGCCACCGCCGCCTGCAAGCCGACGCTCGGGAACGCCGCCGAGCGCCGCCGCACGACCTTCGACTTCACCACCACCGACGGACGCACCCTGAGCTTTAGCGGCACCGGCGCGCAGCAGGAGCGCACGGAGGAGACCGATCCGCTCCAGCCGATCAACCTCGTCACCGCCGGCACGTCGAGCGACAAGGGGATCGTGCGCAACCCGACGCCGGCGGTCGGCGCCTGCACCTTCTCGACCCCGGCCCCGGGCAAGACTACCATCGCCTGCGAGGCTTCGGCGCCGGACGGGCGCACCTTCGCCGGCACCTTCGTGACGCAGGCGAAGGCCGCCTCGGGAGCCCCGGCGCAGTAAGCCGCCTTTTTTCGAAGACGTCGGCCACTCCGCCTCCGGGAGATCGCTCCCGGGGGGGCATGTCTCGCGCCGCGACGCCGGCCAGACGAGGATGGCGGCAAGATCGCACCGGCGGCGACCTGGCGCACGGATTCCCTTGCGGACAGAGCGCGTTCCGCACTGGTCAGCCGGGCGCCTGAGTCCCATGTACCGCACTAGGTGACACTTGGTTCCAAGGCCCGATACCGCATGCTGAACGACACGCTCGCGACGGACGCGCATCCCGGTGCGTCCGACCTGATCCGAGAGACCACCACGACCGGATTCCGGCAGGACGTGATCGCCGAGTCGGCGAACCGCCCCGTGCTGGTCCTGTTCTGGTCGCCCCGCGCCCCGTCGAGCAAGACGCTGCTGACGGTGCTCGAAAAGTTCGTCCGCGCGGCCGCCGGCAAGGTCGTCCTCGTCAAGATGAACGTCGACGAGCATCCGGCGGTCTGGGGCCAGATCGGCCAGCAGCTCGGCCTGCAGGGCGTGCCCGCCGTGGTCGCCATCGACCAGGGCCGCCCGGTCGACATGTTCGAGGGCGCCCTGCCCGAGGCCCAGATCAAGACGTTCTTCGATCGTCTCGCCGGGCCGAGCGAGATCGACCAGGTGATGGCGGAAGCCGCACAGGCGCTGGAGGAGGGCGACCTCGCCGGCGCCTCCGAGCTCTATGCCGCCGTGCTTGGGCAGCAGCCCGACAACGTCGCGGCACTCGCCGGCCTCGCCAAGATCCAGCTCGACGCGGGCGAGCTCGAGAACGCCAAGCAGGTGCTCGCGATGGTGCCGGAGGCCAAGGCCGCCGACCCGGGGCTCGCCGGCATCCGCGCCGCGATCGAGCTGGCCGAGCAGGCCGCCGCGCTCGGCGACCTCGCCGGCCTCGAGACCGAGGTCGCGGCCAACCCCGACGCGCATCAGGCCCGGTTCGACCTGGCGTTGGGGCTCAACGCCGGCAACGAGCGCGAGAAGGCGGTCGATCACCTGATCGAGATCATCCGCCGGGACCGCACCTGGAACGAGGACGGCGCGCGCAAGCAGCTGCTTCAGTTCTTCGAGGCCTGGGGCCCGATGGACCCGGCCGCGATCCGCGGGCGGCGCAAGCTCTCGACGCTGCTGTTCGCGTGAGGTCGGACTCCGAAGGTTTCGTATCGCTGGAGGCGTCATGAGCACGCATGCGGGCTACAAGGGTCCGGGCGATTGCCCCCCCGTCATCCCGGTCTTCCCCCTGCCCGGCGCCCTGCTGCTGCCGCGCGGGCAGATGCCGCTCAACATCTTCGAGCCGCGCTACCTCGCCATGGTGGACGACGCGCTGCGGACCGACCGGGTCATCGGCATGATCCAGCCAGACGCCGAGGGCGGCGCCTCGCCGATGAGCCCGAAGCTGTACCGGGTCGGCTGCGCCGGCCGCATCACCCAGTTCGCCGAGACCGGCGACGGCCGCTACCTGCTGTCGCTGACCGGCATCGGCCGCTTCCGGGTGATGAGCGAGTTCGCCACCACCGGCGCCTACCGCCGCTGCCAGGTCAGCTACGACGACTTCGCCATCGACTTCACCGCGCGCGCCGGGGAAGACGCCGTGGACCGCGACGGCGTCCTGCGGGCCCTGCGCGACTTCGTCGATTCCAACGACCTCAAGGTCGACTGGGCGGGCATCGAGGAGGCTCCGAACGAGGCGCTGGTCAACGCGCTCTGCATGATGAGCCCGTTCGGCGTCCGCGAGAAGCAGGCGATGCTCGAGGCGCCCGACCTGAAGACCCGCGCCGAGATCTTGGTCGCGGTCACCGAGATGGAGATGGTGCGCAGCACCGGGCCCGAGCCGACGATGCAGTAGCGGGCGTTCCCACGGCGGGTTCGGCGATGACGAACGCCTGCGCCTCCGCTACCAACCGGCACGGCTTCGAACGGAGATCGAGAGCATGACGCAGGACATGACCACCCCGGGCACCGCCGTCGAGGCGACCCGCGTCGACCCGAAGCTGCTCGAGCTGCTGGTCTGCCCGCTGACCAAGGGCACCCTCGACTACGACGCCGGCCGCCAGGAACTGATCAGCCGCTCGGCCAAGCTCGCCTACCCGATCCGCGACGGCATCCCGATCATGCTGCCGGAAGAGGCGCGCCAGCTCACGGACTGATCGGCACGAGGAGCCAGGCATGGCCTTCAAGGCGAAATCGGCCTCCGAGACCAAGGCCGCCGACCTCGCGTCGGCCCTCGTGCGCATCGCCGACCGGGACGGCGTGCCGCTTCAGGTCGGCGTCGACCGGCTGCGCCAGGGCAACCCGCGCCTGACGCCGCTGGCGATCGGGCAGCTCTACCGCAAACACCGCGACCACCTCGACGCCGCGCTCGCCGAGCGCGGCTACGTCCTCGTCGGCTATGCCGACCAGGGTCCGGGCCGCGGCATGGAATTCGCGATCGACCCGGCCTGACGCCGCACTCTCGGCCGACGCAAGCCGCGCCGACGCGAGGCACGCCGACGAACGTGCCGCGGTGCCCGTCCGCCCGCCCCCGTGCTAGGGGACGGCATGCCCCGCTGGCTTTTCCTCACCTTCGCCGCCGCCATCGTGCTGGCCGTGTTCGGCAGCGCCTTCATCGCCCTGAGGGGCGCGCCGGCCAAGCCGTCGATCTCCGAGCCGGCCGCCGCCCCGCGCTGAATCGCGTTTCGCGCGATCGATCGCGCGAGAGCATGTTCCGTGATCTCTGGATCACGGAACATGCTCTAATACCAAGTCTCATGGGTAGGAACCCATGAGGTCCGGCGGATTGCCGCCGCCCCGCAGTCGCGGGGGCCAGACTTCGATGAGTCGGGCTCATCGAGGTCTGGTATAACTTGCTGTGTGGTCGCACTTTCCTCATGCGAGCCGGCATCCACCTCGCTTGAAAATGCGCTAGGGCGCCGCGTCCTGGCGTGCCGACGCGATCAGGCGGTCGCCGTCCTCGCGCAGCAGCAGGCGGTCCACGACGAGGGCGTCGACGGATTTCGTGACCGCCGCAATGTAGGCGTCCGCGCTCGCGTAGCGCTCCTCCAGGGACGGGCGTGGGTCGCCGGCCGCCTCGCGTTCGGCCCGCGTGCGCGCGAAGCCGATCTGGCTGCCCTCGCGATCGCACAGGGCGCCGGCCGGGAACGGGTCGGCGTAGAGGTTCCAGCCGGTGAAGGTCGCGCGCGGGGCCGCGACAGCGGGCAGGCGGATGCCCGCCGCCTCGTTGCCGTCCGCGTCGACACGCGGCACCAGCGGCCGGTACTGCGGCCCGGTCTCGGGGCGCGGGTCGACATAGGTGGAAAACCGCGCGATCGCGTTGGGCGTCGTCGGCACGGGTGTGCCCACGAGGAACGGGAAGCCGGCGTCGGCGGCCTCCACCAGCGTGCCGTCCGACAGGCGGGGGACGCGGCTCTCCGGCGGAGCCTTGCCCGCGGTCACCCATTCCTCGAGCGCGACGAGGAGCGCCCGCAGGGCCGGCGCCGGGTTCAGGGTGCTGCGCGGGTTCGCGCACGCCCCCTTGGTCGAGGTCAAGCCGGCGCGCCCGTAATGGAATCCGCTGGAGACCAGGAAGGCGCGCGACGTCTCGGGCAGCGGCATGTCGGACCGGCCGAGCGGGTCCGTCGTGAGCATCGAGGCGCCCTTCTGCCAATACTCGGTGCCGGTGTTCACCTCGATCAGGAGCGGGTCGAAGCCGTCGTCGCGCATGAGCGCGCCGGTCCGGCCGGTGATCGGGTCGTGCTGCCGCGCGGTGGAGAACGGAAAGGCGTTCTCGGGATAGAGGTGGTCCTCGTGCTGCGTGTTGGTGCGGGAGGGCTGCCCGAACCGGGCGTTGAGGAAGATCCCGCCGACGCCCGCGATGTGCGAGAGCATGCCGTCGAAGACCCGGCGGCCGGCCTCGTCGCGGTTGAAGCCCTGGAAGACGAAGTCGCGCAGGTAGCGCCCGCTCTGCGAGATGCCGAGGGCGACGGCGTGGCGGATGGAGCCGCCGGCCGGGTTCGCCCCGTCGGCCGCGGCGCCGCGCAGATAGCCCACCACGTCCCGCGTCGCGGCGAAGCCGACGCCGAGCACCTTCGGCTCGGTGGCCTGGTAGGTGAGCTCGTAGAGCGACCCCGGCAGCGGCTTGGTGCCCTTGGGCAGCAACTCGAGTTGCCGCGGCGTCGCGTAGTGCCAGGCGTCGGCCGGGACCGGCCGCGGCGGGTCGCCCTCGCGGCGGCGGACGGTGAGCTGCGCGCCGGCCTTGTCGGGGCTCACGGCCTTGTCCTGGCTCGCGGCCTTGAAGGTGAGGTAGAACGGCGCCTCGGGCGGCCCGCGCGTGGCGCTGACGAGCTCGTCGCGCACCGTCTCGACGATCGGCTTGCCGTCGCGCGTCGCCACCGGAACGTCGATCGCCATGCCGCCCTGTTGGCGCAGGGCGTCCGCCTCCCAGCCCGACCAGACCACCGTGTCGCCGCGGCGCAGGACGAGGCCGGTTCCGGCATCCGCGGCGGAGCGCGGATCGTTGACGGCTTGGGCCGCCTGCGCCGGCGCGTCGAGCACCCAGTTGAACAGGAACTTGCGGCCGCGGTTCAGCACCTCGAACAGCAGCGTGCCGCTCCCGCGGGCGGGGTCCTTCGGGCGCAGCATGAAGAGGTCGGTTTTGTATTCGACCAGGCCGCGGGCGTTTCGCGGCGCCAGCGCGATGTCGACGATGCCGGCGTTGGCCGGGTCCGCCGGGTCGAGCTCGCCGCGGGCCGTGCCGACGACGCGCTCGTAGGCGCCGGCCGCACCGAACGCGGCTCCGTCGGCGAAGGGCTGGACCGCCGTGACGTCGATCCCGACGATGCGGGCCTCCGCGGGCGCGGCGCACAGCGCGCAGCCGAGCGCGGCGAGGATGGCGCCGTTGGTTCGCATGGTCACTCCCTGGTCCGGCTCGAAGAAGGCCGGTGCGGTCAGCAACCACACGTTGGGGCAAGCGTCGAGGGGGTGCGTCGTCCGAGAGGTGCCGACCTCGCCGACCTGTCAGCCGAGAGAGCCGGTCGCCGGTCCGGCGACGATCGACGGCACGGGCTGTCGGACATCGATGCTGCCGACGCAAAAAAGGCGCCCGTATCGGGCGCCTGCGGAGAGGCCGAGCGTTGATCTTGCGAGGTGTGATGGATGGTGCTGCGAGGGGGGATCGAACCCACGACCTCCTCATTACCAATGAGGTGCTCTACCACTGAGCTACCGCAGCGACGGCTTTTCGGGGCCCGCGAGGGGGCGTCTCCGTCCGACCGAGAGGGGCTTTAAGGGATCGGCGGCGGCTTGGCAATCGCGTCTGGCGGTCCTGGCGGCGCAATCGACCGGACGGCTCACGATTTGGCGCGACCGTCCTTCTTCAGCGCCGCGCGGATGATCGCCGCGAGGCCGGGCTCGGTGACCGCCTCGGCAGCTTCGGCCGGCGTGAACCAGCGCTGCTCGCGCTCGTGCTGCTCCGGCCAGCTCTTGCGGTGCTTGCGTACCTCGAGGGGGAACACCTTCACCTGGCACAGCACCGCATCGCGGTTCTTCAGGCGCTTCTGGTAGAGGTAGAAGCCGAGCGGCCGCTTGCCGATCTGCCCGAGCACGCCGGCCTCCTCGTAGGCCTCGCGTGCCGCCGCCTCGAACGGCTTGCGCCCCTTCATCGGCCACCCCTTCGGGATCACCCAGCGCCGGCTCTCGCGAGAGGTGACGAGGAGGACGCTGTAGCTCCCGTCGGGCTCGCGCCGGAACGGCAGCGCCCCGACCTGCGGGCGCGCCTCGCGCTCGTCGTCGAGCGGCATCGTCGTCATGCCCGCCGCCCCCGGGCGGCCGCGCCGAAGCGTGCATGGCGCGCAAACACGTGCGGCCCGGTCGCGGCCAGGACGATGCGGTTTCCAGGACCGGAACGGGGATGGAACAGCGGCGAAGCCTCTCGGATCGGATAGTTACCCGGCAAATAATCGATCCGGGTCGTCCAGGGAAGCGGATGCCCTGCGACATCCAGGCCATTTCCCGCCCATGACACGGACCTGACCCGGGTCAAACGCGCCAAGTCACGGCTCGGTCCCGTCCTGTCGGACAATCTGGTGTTGCAGGACGCTTGATCGAGATGGATGTCCGATGAAAGCCCGACGCGAGGCAGGGTTCGGACCTGCGCCCAGTCCGGTCAGCCGAACCGGCGGGCCTTGGCTTCTGCATCCTCGTTCGGGCTGCCCGGAGGAAGGGGCTGCGGCAGGACGACGGGGCTTGCGGTGCCCGCCGGCATCGGTCCGGGCTCGGCGAGGTTCGCGGATGAGCCGGTCGCAGGTCCGGTCCGTGCCGAGGGGGCGCCGGCCGGCAGGGTGGTGGCCGACGTCGCGCCGTTCGGCGGTATCACGGCCGCCGGCTTCGGCTCGGTCGTCGAGACGCTCGCGGGGAAGGCGGGCGCCGGGTTCGCGGTGGGCGGCGCGGCCGGGCGCGGTGCCGCGAGGGCGGCGGACTCGGCCTCGGGTGCGGCGCTCTCGAACGGCTCCTGGCCTGTGAGCAGGTTCGGCGGCGCCTGCCAGACGAAGGCGTCGATGCGGCCGGAGACCGGGGAGATCGGCTCCCAGGTCGGCGAGGCGACGCCGTCGGCGATCCAGACGGGGTCGCGCGGGGCATGCGCGGCACGCGCCAACCACTCGCGGGCGCGGCCCGAGCCGGCGCCGTGCTCGGCTTCCTCGATCCGCGCCATCATCAGGCAGGTCCGCACGGTCGGGCCGTCGTCGAGGAGCGGCTGGATCGCCTCGCGCGCCTTGGCGAAGTCGCGGGCGTCGAAGGCGGCCTGGGCGAGGGCGAGGCGCGCCTCGGGGGTCCAGGACGAGAGCTTGGCCAGGGTCTCGGCCCGCGTCAGGCGGTCCCGCACGGAATCACCCGTGCGCAGGTTGAGGTAGACCTTGGCGAGGTCCGGGTGCGGGTTGGCCTTCCAGGCCGCCTCGACGATCTTGGCGGCCTTCTTCAGGTCGCCGCGGCGCGCCAGCAGGCGCCCGGCGATGCAGGCGGCGGGAACGAGGTCGGGCGCGAGCTTGACCGCCTGGAGCGCGCGCTCGGTGGCGGCTTCGGGCTCGCCGGCCTCGCGCACCTGCGCCATCGCGGTGAGCAGGACCGCGCGCTGGCGGCGCGCCTCCGCCTTCTCGATCAGCCCGAGGGAGCCGCGGCGCTCGACGATCTCAAGCGCGCCGCCCCAATCGCCGTCGGCGCATTGCGCCTCGAGCACGGCGTCGTTCGCCCAGGTGACGCTGGGGGCGAGGCGTGCGGCTTCCGCGGCGTAGGCGCGGGCGGAGACGTCGTCCTCGCGGCGGCGGGCCTCGACGAACAGGCCGCGCAGGCCGAGCACCCGGGTCTCGGGGTCATCGACCATAAGCTGGAAGGCGCTCTCGGCCGCCTGCCGGTCGCCGGAGATCTGCGCCGCTTGGGCCTTGAGCAGCAGGGTCAGCGGCTCGGCGCCGAGAAGGCGCTCGGCGTCGCCCGCATGGCGGCGGGCGGCGAGCGGGTCGCCCGACCCGACGGCGACCATGCCGCGCGACAAGGCGGTGAAGCCCTTCGCCCGGCGCCGCTCGCGCGAGCCGTTCACCAGGGTGTCCGGCAGGGTGATGAGGCCGCGCACCACGGCCCAGACCAGGCCGAGCACGATCGCCGCGACGCCGACGCCGACGAGCGCGATGGCGAGGCTGGTGGCCACCTCGTACCCGTTCCACACGATGGTGACCGAGCCGGGTCGGTCGGCGATCCACACCGCCCCGAAGGCGGCGACGGCAAGCAGGGCCAGGAAGGCGAGGGCGCGCCACATGAGGTCGGGTACTCCTGTCAGCCGCGAGAACGGCGTCGCGTCGCGACGAGGTCGTGGGCGGGGGCGTCGGGCGCCCCCGCGGGATGGTGTGTCGCCGCGATCACGACTTGAGACTGATCACGGCTTCGATGCGATCACGGCAAGGAATGCATCAAGGTTTGGCGGCCGGCGCGGTCGTCGGCAGGCCCTTGAAGGCGTCGGAGAGCAGCGCCTGCGCCGCCTGCGCCGCGGCGGCCCGCGCCGTCAGCGTCGCGCCGAAGCCGCCGGCCTGCGCCTTCAGGTCCTGCGGCATCGCCGCGTAGGCCTGCGACGCCTCGAGCAGCGCGCCGCTGTCGAGCGCCGCCTGGACCTTCGCCACCGGATCGGTGTCGGCGGCCTCGGCCGTTTGCGGCGCGTCGACCTTGCGGACCTGCACGATCGAATCCGCGATGCTGAGGAAGCGGCTCTTCAGGTCGCCGTTGGCGGCCACGTCCTTGGAGGCCGCCGCCTTGCGCGCCGCCGCCGCCTTGTCGGCGATCGGCCGGAACTCGGCGGCGAGCTGGTCGGCCGTGGGCGCGCCCTTGTCGGCGAAGGGCGCCAGGGCGTCGATCCGGCTCGCGTCGCCGGTCTCGAGCTTGCGCAGGGTCGCCAGCGGCTCGGCATAGGGCACGCCGGCGTCGAGCGCGGCAGCGATCCGGTCCGCTGTGACGACCTTCAGCGCGGCCTGTACGGTGCTGGCCTCGGCCCGCAGTGCCACCGCCTTGTCGAGGGCCGCGACCTTCTCCGCCTGCTCCTGCAGGCGCCGGTCGAGGGCCTTGGTCGCCGCCTCGGCTGTGCTCCTGCCAGCCTCGGCCGCCTCGCGGCTGGCCTGGGTCGCGGTCTGGACCGCCTCGGTGGCGGCCTTCACTCGGTCGTCGAGGGTCTTCTGCAGGGCGTCGAGGCGCTGGCCGAGCGCCTGGTCGGCCTCGGCGTTCGCCTTGGTGCGCGTCTCGACCTCGCCCTGGAGCGCGGCGAGCTTCGGGGCGAGGTCGGCCGCCGGCGCGCGCGCCGCCTTGTCGGGCGCCTTGTCCTCGAGCGCCTTCACGCGCCCGTCGAGGGCGGCGAGCTGCTTCGGCCCGTCGCCGGCCTGGGTCGCGCCGAGGCGCGCATCCGCCGGCTGGTCGCGGCCCGGCTCCTCCTGCAGGGCGGAGACGCGCTGGTCGAGGCTGTCGAGGCGGGCGGCGATGTCGGAGGGGAGCGCGGCCGGGGCCGGGCTCGCGTCCTGGCCCGCGGCCTGCGTGGCCGGCGCGCCGGCGGCGCGGTCCAGGGCCTGCTTGGCCGTGGCTTCGGCCGCCTTCACCGCGTCGGGCAGCGGCTTCAGCGTCGCCTCGTTGGCGGCGACGCGCTTGTCGAGGGCGGAGACCGCGTCGCGCGGGCTCAAGGACGCCATCCGCTGGTCGAGGCCGGTGAGCTGGCCGGAGATGCGCTGGTTGAGCGCGGTGAGCCGGGCGTCGTCTCCGGCGTTGCCGAGGATGCCGGCGCGTTCCACCGCGAAAAGCAGGCCGGCGCCGATGACGCCGCCGAGCAGGCCCGCGGTCGCCACCGAGCCGAAGCCCGGCCCGCGGGCGGCGGGCACGTCGGCCGGGCCGACGCGCGGCGGGGCGCTGCCGGAGCCGGCGGGCTTGGCGCCGGCCGTCGCGGCACCTGGCTTGCTGTCGGAAGCCTTGTCGTCGGAAGCCTTTTCGGAAGTTTTGCCGTTGGATGCGGCCATGCCGGCAGCGAGGCCCGCTGCGCCGGCCGCCGCCGCCTTGGCGTCGCCGCGCACGTCGCCCTTCGCGTCCGGATTCTTCGCGGCGTCCTCGACGCGCTTGGCCTTCAGGTCGATGATCGGCCCGTCGGTGAGGGCGCCCGTGGGGCGCGGCCCGCCTTGGGCCGGGCCGCCGGCGGATTTCGGCGGCTCGGTGGTCGCACCGGGGCGACCGAACTCGGGCTTGCCGGCGTCCGGCTTGTTCGTCTCGGGCTTGCCCGGCTCCTTTGCAGCGGCCGATCCGGCCGGTACGCCGGAGAGCCCGGGCTTGCCAGGCTCGGTGCCAGGCTTGCCCGTCGGGCTTGCCGCGCTTGCGCCCGGGGCGACCGCGGGCTTGGCCTCGGTCTTCGTCGGATCCGACGCCGCGGACGACGGCTGAGCCGGGCGGCCGGGTTCGATCTTGGGGTTGGCGGAGGTCGGCGGATCGGTCCGGCCAGCCTCGGGCTTCGACGCCGGGGTGGGGGCGGACGAGGACGAAGGCGAGGCGACGGAAGCCGCCGGCTTGCCCGGTTCGAGCTTGCCGGCTTCGAGCTTGCCCGGCTCCGACTTCACGTGGATGCCCGGCGGCAGGGTGTCGGAGGGGCGGCCCTGCGGCGTCGCGGGCGCTCCGGGCTTGCCGGCCTGCGCGGGAGGGGCGTTCGGAGTCGTCGGGCCGTCCTTCGCGGCGCCCGGGGTCGGGGTTCCGGCGTCTGAGCGGTCGGCGTCGTTGGATGGTGGCTTCACGGCCGTTGTCTCTCCCGTCTCGACGTGCCCGGCGCGGCGGTTCTGCCCGGCGCCCCGATCTCAAGCGTTTCCGCGACCCCGCGCCGCCTCGTGCGACACTTCCCTACCATCCCCGGTTCGAACCGGGCGAGACCCGATCCGACGGCATCGCAAGGATGTCAGGACAGGCCCGCGAGGAGGTCGTCCTCGCGCGGTCGCCCAGCGACGAAATGGGCCGCGACCCCGGCTTGGTCCAGGGCTGCCGCCACGTCGTCCGACAGGCAGTAATGCCTCAACGCGCCGAAAGCTCCGCCGTGTCCGGCCGCTTCCGACAATCGATGCGCCACGCGTGCGCTGCGGCGGGAGTAGTGCAGGGCGGCATCGAGCCCGGGCGGCGTCGCGGCCAGCGCGGAAAAGACCGCGTCCGGCAGGTGCGGCACGGCCTCGGCCGCGTAGGCCACGTGCGTCGCGATCGCGTAGCCCGCAGCCGTCAGCGCCGCGGCGGGCTCGGCCTTGCGCTCGGCGCCCGCCAGATGGAGCAGGCGCGCGCCGGCCGCGAGCCTGCCCCGCACCAAGGCGGCGAGCGCGACGGCGTCGCCCGCGCCGACCGCGACCGGTCCGAGCCGCGCCTCGGCGAGCGCCGCCGTACGCGCGCCGACGGCGAAGACCGGGATTCCGCGCAACGCCCCGGCGTCGGTGGTCGCGAGCACCGCGTCGAGGGCGTTCGCGCTGGTGAGGATCAGGCCGTCGAAGGGTCCGTGCGGCAGGGCCGCGCCGGTGGGGCGCACCGCCAGCACCGGCGCCACCAGCGGCCGGTGGCCGAGCGCGGCCAGGCGTTCGCCGGTGCGCGCGGCGCCGGGCTCTGGCCGCGCCACCCAGATCCGCACCTCAACCCTCCAGGTCGAGGCGGATGCCGTGATGCGCCGTGGCGCCCGGCGCCAGCAGGCGCTGCGCGTCCCGCTCGGCGAGTTCGCCCGAGAAGCCGGCCCAGTCGGCATGCCCGGTCCAGGCTTCGAGCGACAGGAACGGCGCCGTCGGCTTCGTCCACACCGCCAGGTGCGGAAAGTCCTCCACCGCCATCCGGATCGCCCGGCCGCCCGGCCCGGTGAAGCGCATCGTGCGGCTCAGCGCATCGCGGAACACCAGCGCCTCGGTGAACAGGGCCGGATCGAGCGGCAGTGTCGTGCCGTCGAGGTGGATCGGGCGCTCCTCGCGCAGCAGCAGGCCGCCGGGGCCGACCTCGGGGACGGCGGCGCGCTCCGCCTGCTCGAATTCCACCGCGTAGCCGCCGTCGGCCGCCCGCGTGCCGCCTGCGAACGGCCAGGGGAAGGCCGGGTGGAAGCCGAGCCCGTAGGGCAGGGCCGTATCGCCCGGATTGTGGACCGCGATCGCGAAGTCGAGCCCGGCCGGGCGCACCCGGGCGGTGACGTCGAGGCGGAACCGGAAGGGATAATGCGCCAGCGTCTCGGACGTCTCGGTCAGGCGCAGGGTGACGGCGTCGTCGGCCCGCTCCACCACCGCGAAGGGCAGGTCGCGGGCGAAGCCGTGCTGCGCCATCGGGTAGGTCCGGCCCTCGACCCGCACCACCCCGCCGGCCGAGGCGCCTACCACCGGGAAGAGCCAGGGCGCGTGCCGGTTCCAGTGCTCGGGATTGCCGTTCCAGAGATATTCGGTGCCGCCCACCCGCCACGACACCGGCTCGGCGCCGGCGAGCGCCAAGGCCGCTTCGGTGCCGTCGGCGGCTTTCAGGTGGATCGTGTCGGACATGGATGTGATCTCCGAGGTCGTGGCTATGTCACCCTGGCGGAAATGGCCTTCCAGCACGCGGATCACGCCGCCGCCCCGAGGTGCTGGGTCACCGCATGAAGCGGGCCGGAGGCGACGAGGCGGCCGTCCTCCAACACGTGGACCGTGTCGGCGGCCTCCAGGCTGGTGAGGCGGTGGGCGATCATGATCAGCGTGCGCTGGCCGGCCAGCGCGTTCAGCGCGGCCATCACCGCGCCCTCGGTCTCGCCGTCCAGCGCCGAGGTCGCCTCGTCGAACACGATCACGTCGGGGTCGTGGTAGAGCGCCCGGGCGATGCCGATGCGCTGGCGCTGCCCGCCGGAGAGGCGCGCGCCGCGCTCGCCGACGCGGGCGTCGTAGCCCTCGGGCAGGGCCGCGACGAAGTCGTGCGCGCCGGCCAGCCGCGCCGCGCGCTCCGCCGCCGCGCGGTCCACCGGCTCGAGGCCCAGCGCGATGTTCTCGGCCACCGTCCCGTCCACGAGAAAGACGTCCTGCGGCACGTAGCCGATCCGGTTCTGCCAGGCGGGCAGGGTGTCCGCGTCGAGGGGCGTGCCGTCGACGGTGATGCGGCCCGCATCCGGTGTCAGGATGCCGAGGACGAGGCCGACGAGGGTCGACTTGCCCGATCCGGTGCGCCCGACGAGGCCGACGGTGGTGTTGGCCCGGATCGTCAGGCTCACCTCGGCCAGCGCCGGCCGGCCGGGCGCGTAGGCGAAGCCGACGCCCTCCAGGCGGATCGCGTCGCAGAACGGCAGCCGGGCGAGAGTCCGCGGCGGGCTCTCGGTCTCGCCGGCGAGGTCGTCGACGATGACGCGCACCGCCGGCAGGTAGAAGCGCAGCAGCGCCAGCGAGTTGAAGATGTTCTGGAAGGCCGGCAGCATCCGGTATCCGGCGAAGGCGAACAGCCCGAGCAGCGGCAGGATGCCGGCGGTGTCGAGCCCCTGGGCCAGCGCGAACAGAACCACCACGATGACGCCGCCGAAGGCCAGCGCCTCGATGACGAAGCGCGGCATCTGCCCGGTCAGCAGACTCTCGGCGGTGGCCTTCGCGTAGGCGCGGGCGGGGGTGTCGAACTTGCCGGCGAAGGTCTCCGCCCGGCCGTAGAGCTTGAGTTCGGTGAGCGCGCCCAGCGTCTCCTGCACCACGCGGTAGCGCTGCGCGTTGTCGCCGACCGAGCGCGCGCCGAGCGAGGCGAGGCGCGCACGCATCACCAGGTAGATGCCGACGTAGAGCCCGCCGAAGCCGCCGCCGAGGATCAGCGCGAGGCGCGGCGCGTAGACCAGCAGGAAGGCGATGACGGCGAGCGCCGAGATCGCGCGGGACGCGATGACGGTCGCCGGCGTCAGCACGCCGATGACCAGCCGGTCGGTCTCCGAAAGCACGTTCTTGGCGAGCTCCGCGCTGTTCCCCTGCGTGAAGAACAAGCGTTCACGCGCGAGGTAGCGGAACAGCAGACGCCGGGCGAAGCCGTAGCCGGTGAGATGCGTGAACAGGAGCTGGGCGTAGGTCAGCGCGGCGTTGACCACGGCGGTGACGAGGATCGCGAGCAGCGCCGCCAGACCCGCGGCGATGAGGAAGCTGCGGTCGTCGGCCAGCCCCAGCGTATCGCGGATGTGGGCGAGGTAGGGCAGGCGGGTGGCGGCCGCGGGATCGCCGACAAGCGTAAGGAACGGGATCACCGAGGCGACGCCGACCACTTCGAGCAGGCCCGCGCCGGTGAGGCCGAGTGCGATCAGCGCCAACCGCCGCCGGTCGCGCGCCCGCATGGCGCGGACGAGGTCGATCAGCGCGCGCAAGGGTGCGTCCTCGGGATCGGCACAACACAACGCTCTTTTCCCCCCCTGCGGGGGAGGGAGGGAAGGGCGCCCGGCGCGGATCTCTCTGTGAAGCGCTCTCTCATGTGGGCCGAGCGCATAGAGGCCCGGCGCCATGCTGTCCACGCGGGCGGGCGCGGCCGCGAAGCCCTGCCCGCCCCGTCAGGCCTTCAGTCGACTTGCTTCAGCGAGCCGAGGTCCACGTCGCCGTTCTGGCTGGTGAAGGTCAGAGACTTGCTGCCGCCGTCCTGCTGCGAGACGCCGCCGATCTTGTGGTCGCCGCTGTCGTAGGTGGTGGTCTTGCCGTCCTGCTCGATCAGCAGGCGGTGCTTCTCGGGGAAGAAGGCGTACTTCATCCCGTTCTGCGACCCGCTGGTCGAGGGCTTGCCGAGGTCCTCCGGCCACCAGGGCTCCATGCCCTTCATCGGCTTCATCGGTTCCATCGGCTTCATCGGTTCCATCGGCTTCATGGGCTCCATCCGGGGCAGGCTCCTTCGTGGTCTGTCTCTCGCCATGACGCGGCAGGCCGGGATCGGTTGCATCGCACCCCACCGATCCAGGCGAGGATCGTGCCGCGCCGACCCCGGGGGCGTCGGCTCAGAACGCCCGCATCTCGCGGATCTGGCCGTCGAAGCCGACGTGCAGCGCGCGCTCGCGCCCGTCCTGGCCCTTGGCGGCGACCTCGAGGTGGCGCGGGCCGCGGCCGGTGACGCGCACGTCCGAGTAGCCGGCCGCCTGCACCGAGGCGGTCAGCGCCGGCACGTCGGGGTTGGCCCCGAGCCCGACTTTGTCCTTCGCCCAGTCGAGGGTGCCGGGGGGCTGGCCGCCGGCCGGGCCGAGCAGCACCCGGTTGCCGTCGCCGTGGGTCAGCACCGCCGCGTGCAGGAACCCGTTCTCGAAGCGCCCCTGCACGGTGACGGTCTCGCCCTTGGCGACCAGCGTGCCGCCTTCGCCCCGGCGCCCAGTCTCGACCAGCGCCCGCCCGGTGCCGTCCTGCAGCACGAACTTGTTGCCGAAGATCTCGGCGACCTCGCCCTTGGCGGCGATGCCGCCCGACGGCACCAGGGCGGAGATCGCCACCGGGGCGATGGGCGTGGTCGAAGGGGCGCCGTTCTGCGCCAGGGAGAGGCCGACGGCGCCCAGCGCCAGCGGCGCGGCGATGGCGCCGACGACGAGGGTGCGGCGGGGCAGG
The DNA here is from genome assembly GCF_022179125.1 of Methylobacterium cerastii. Taxonomy (GTDB): domain Bacteria; phylum Pseudomonadota; class Alphaproteobacteria; order Rhizobiales; family Beijerinckiaceae; genus Methylobacterium; species Methylobacterium cerastii. Next base: position 60,492 of record NZ_BPQG01000008.1, on the reverse strand, counting down.
CGGCGGACTGGCGGCTTCGAAGCGGCAGCCTGGGGGATTTCGGTGGCGGTGCCGTCGATGACCTGTTCGTTGCTCATGATGATCGTGTCCTGTTCGGGTGGGCCCTTTCGGGTTGACGGCGTTCTAGGAGAGGGCCGCCAATCCACCCTGAACCGCGCGGTTCAGCTCCGGTTAAACCGGCCGGCCTAACCCCGGCGCCCGTCCCCGAGAGGTTCGAAGATCCATGAAGGTCCTGCTGGTCGAGGACGATGCGGCGCTCGGCGCCGAGATCGCGAAGGCGCTGCGCGCGGAAAACTTCGCCCTCGACCACGCGCGCGACGGCGAGGACGCGCAGCATCTGGGCGAGACCGAGGATTACGACGCGGTGGTGCTCGACCTCGGCCTGCCCAAGTGCGACGGCGTCTCGGTGCTGCAGGCCTGGCGTGCGGGCGGACGCACCCTCCCGGTCCTGATCCTCACAGCGCGTGACGGCTGGAGCGACAAGGTCGCGGGCTTCAAGGCCGGCGCCGACGACTACCTGGTCAAGCCGTTCCGCACCGAAGAGCTGGTGATCCGCCTGCGGGCGCTGGTGCGGCGCTCCCAGGCCAGCGGCGCGAGCCGGCTCGTGTGCGGGCCGTTGAGCTTCGATCCCGGCCTCGGTGCCTTCGAGCGCGACGGGCTGCCCCTGAAGCTCACCGGCCTCGAATGGCGGGTGCTCTCCTGCCTGATGCTGCGCAAGGACGCGGTGGTGCCCCGCTCGCAGCTGATCGAGCGGGTCTACGACGGCGACGCCGACGTCGATTCGAACTCGGTCGAGGTCATCATCACGCGCCTGCGCCGCAAGATCGCGCCGGCGCAGATCGAGGCGGTGCGCGGCCACGGCTGGCGCCTGCACGCGGACGCCGCCTGATGGCCCGCGCATCCGCCGCCGACGGCGCAGGCCCCACCGGTTCCCTCGCGCGCCGCCTCCTCGCGGTAGCCCTCGTTTTCATCACCGTCGCGCTCGTGGTCGCGGGCGTCGCGATCGGCTTCATCCTCCATCGGTTCGTCCGCGGGCAGATCGACGGACGGCTCGATGCGCAGATCGTGGCGATCCGTTCCGGGCTTGAGCAGGGGCCGGACGGTCCGCGCCTGTCCCGCGACTTCGACGCGCCGCCCTTCGACCGCGAGGGCTCGGGCTGGGCCTGGCAGGTGCGGCGCGGCGGGACGCTGCTGCGCTCCGCCTCGCTCGGACGCGAGGCGCTGCCCGTGCCGGCGGCCCCCCGTCCCGACGAGGGCTCGGACCGGCCGCAGCCCGCCGACGCGACCGACGCGCACGGGCGCGGCCTCGTCCTGCGAGTCCTGACGCTGCCCGCCGAGGACGGGGCCGCGCCGACGACCATCGCCGCCTCGGCGCCCGCGGCGGCGTTGCGCGGGCCGCTGCGCGAGGCCCTGACCACGCTGGCGCTGGCGCTCGCGGTGCTCGGCCTCTGCCTCGTCGGCGGGGTGCTGGCGCAGGTGCGCCTGGGCCTCGCGCCGCTGCAGCGCCTGCGCGCGGACCTCGCCGACGTCCGCGCCGGGCGGCGCGAGCGGGTGCCGGTCGCGCAGCCGGCCGAAATCCGGCCGCTGGTCGCCGAACTGAACGGGCTCCTCGACCAGAACGCCGCCAACCTCGCGCGTGCGCGCACGCATGTCTCGAACCTCGCCCACGGCCTCAAGACGCCGCTCGCCACCCTGACCCTGGCGCTCGCCGACCCAGGGCGCGATGCCGACGGCACCTTGCGCGGCCTCGTCGGGTCGATGGACCGGCAGGTCCGCCATCACCTGCGCCGCGCCCGCGCGGCGGCGCTCGAAGGCACGGCCCGTGGGCGGATCGGCTTGGCGAGCCCTATCCAGGATCTCGCCGCGACCCTCGGCCGCCTGCATGCCGCCAAGGGCGTGCGCGTCCGAACGGAGATCGCCGAAGGGCTGACTGTCAGCTGCGAGGCGCAGGACCTCGACGAGATGCTCGGGAACCTGATGGACAACGCCTGCCAATGGTGCCGCGGCGAGGTCCGGGTCTCGGCGGCGATGCAGGACGGCGCGGTGGCGATTGGCGTCGAGGACGACGGGATGGGCCTCGATCCGACGGCGGCGACCTCGGTCCTGCGGCGCGGGCAGCGCCTCGACGAGACCGTGCCGGGCAACGGATTCGGCCTGTCGATCACCCTGGAGCTGGCCGAACTCTACGGCGGCGGCCTGACCCTCGACCGGTCCGACCTCGGCGGTCTGCGCGCGACCCTCGTCCTGCCGGGCTGAGGGCCCAACGCAAGAAGCCCTCGACGGCGTCGGGCCGGAGGGCTGGTTCGACTAATGTGATCGGGAAGGTACGTGGCGCGGGCGACGGGACTCGAACCCGCGACCTCCGGCGTGACAGGCCGGCACTCTAACCAACTGAGCTACGCCCGCACGGCGTATCCGCTCGACAGCCCGGTGGGCCTCGGCGACGAGCGGGGGTTTAGGTGGGGGGGCAGGGAGTGTCAAGCGTGACCTTGCCACGCGAGACGCGATTGTCCGCAGACCCCGATTCTCCGGTCGCCGAACCGGATCTGTCTATTGGGGGGCTGCGCCGATCTGCCGTGTTGGCGAAGACCTGACATCGCGCCACCTCTCTGTCTCAGGCCGCGATTGTGCGACGCGCAAACGGCTTGTTTCACCGGGTCGGCTCGACTAAGCCTCGGCCCGCGCGCACTCTGGCATTGGAGCAATTCCATATCGCCGTTCGGTGAAGTTCAGGGCGGCGCGGTCCAGCGCGTGAGAGGTGTCGCATGACCGGTCTCCTGGCGGATTACCTGCCGCTCATCGTGTTCCTCGGCGTGTCGCTGTTCATCGCGGCGGCTCTTCTGGTGGCCCCGTTCCTGGTGGCCTATTCGAGCCCGGACCCGGAGAAGCTCTCGGCCTACGAGTGCGGCTTCAACGCCTTCGACGACGCCCGCATGAAGTTCGACGTGCGGTTCTACCTCGTCGCCATCTTGTTCATCATCTTCGACCTCGAAGTCGCCTTCCTGTTCCCCTGGGCCATCACGTTCGGGGATCTCGGCTGGTTCGGCATGTGGTCGATGATGGCCTTCCTCGGGGTCCTCACCGTCGGCTTCGTCTACGAGTGGCGCAAGGGCGCCCTCGAATGGGACTAGTCCGCGTCGTCGCCCCGCCCGCCCGCTCCTGAGGCATCCATGGCCTTCACCCCCGAACTGTCCCGCGCCCCGGCGATCGCGCCGCAGGCCAAGGGGCTCGTCGATCCGAACACCGGCCGCCCGATCGGTGCCGACGACCCGACCTTCCTGACGATCAGCGCGGAACTCGCCGACCGCGGCTTCCTGATCACCTCCACCGACGACCTGATCAACTGGGCCCGCACCGGCTCGCTGATGTGGATGACGTTCGGGCTCGCCTGCTGCGCGGTCGAGATGATGCAGATGTCGATGCCGCGATACGATTGCGAGCGCTTCGGCTTCGCCCCGCGCGGCTCGCCCCGCCAGTCCGACGTGATGATCGTCGCGGGCACGCTGACCAACAAGATGGCCCCGGCTTTGCGCAAGGTCTACGACCAGATGCCGGAGCCGCGCTACGTGATCTCGATGGGCTCCTGCGCCAACGGCGGCGGCTACTACCACTACTCGTATTCGGTGGTCCGCGGCTGCGACCGGGTCGTGCCGGTGGACATCTACGTGCCGGGCTGCCCGCCGACGGCCGAAGCGCTGCTCTACGGCGTGCTGCTGCTGCAGAAGAAGATCCGCCGTACCGGCACGATCGAGCGCTGAGGGCAGGCGATGACCAACGGCATCTCGATCCTCGCCCACACCCAGCCCGTCTCCGGCGACGCGGCTCTGCAGGCGCTGTCGGACCACGTGGCCGGGGCGCTCGGCCCGGCGGTGGTCGAGCGCACCATCGCGCTCGGCGAGCTGACGCTGGTGGTCCAGGCCTCGGACATCGTGTTCGCGCTGACGTTCCTGCGCGACGACCCGGCCTGCGCCTTCCGGAACTTCATCGACATCTGCGGCGCCGACTACCCGAGCCGCGCGCAGCGCTTCGACGTGGTCTACCACCTGCTCAGCCTGCGCCACAATTCCCGCATCCGGTTGAAGGTGCGCACCGACGAGGTCACGCCGGTCCCCTCCGTGATCGAGGTGTTCCCGGCGGCCAACTGGTACGAGCGCGAGACCTACGACCTCTACGGCATCCTGTTCTCGGGCCACCCGGACCTACGCCGGCTGCTCACCGATTACGGCTTCGAGGGCCACCCCCTGCGCAAGGACTTCCCGCTCACCGGCTTCGTCGAGGTCCGCTACGACCAGGACGAGGCGCGCGTGGTCTACGAGCCGGTGAAGCTGACGCAGGAATTCCGGAACTTCGACTTCCTCTCGCCGTGGGAGGGCACCGAATACGTGCTTCCGGGCGACGAGAAGAAGACGGCTTGAGGCGGAGGGCTCACCATGACCGAGCATAATATCCGCAACTTCGCGATCAACTTCGGGCCGCAGCATCCGGCGGCGCACGGCGTGCTGCGCCTGGTGCTGGAGCTCGACGGCGAGGTGGTCGAGCGCGTCGACCCGCATATCGGCCTGCTCCACCGCGGCACCGAGAAGCTGATCGAGTACAAGACCTACCTTCAGGCCACGCCGTACTTCGACCGGCTCGACTACGTCTCGCCGATGAACCAGGAGCACGCCTTCTGCCTGGCGATCGAGAAGCTCGCCGGCATCGAGGTGCCGCGGCGCGCGCAGCTCATCCGCACCCTGTTCTGCGAGATCGGCCGCCTGCTCTCGCACCTGCTCAACGTCACGACGCAGGCGATGGACGTCGGCGCCCTCACGCCCCCGCTCTGGGGCTTCGAGGAGCGCGAGAAGCTGATGATCTTCTACGAGCGGGCCTCGGGCGCCCGGCTCCACGCCAACTACTTCCGCCCCGGCGGCGTCCACCAGGACCTGCCGCCCGCGCTGATCGACGACATCGAGGCGTTCTGCGACCCGTTCCTGCAGGTGGTCCAGGACCTCGATGACCTCGTCATGTCCAACCGCATCTTCAAGCAGCGCAACGTCGACATCGGCATCGTCTCGGTGGACGAGGCGATGGCCTGGGGCTTCTCCGGCCCGATGGTGCGCGGCTCGGGCATCCCGTGGGACCTTCGCAAGTCGCAGCCCTACGAGTGCTACGAGGAGATGGAGTTCGACATCCCCGTGGGGAAGAACGGCGACACCTACGATCGCCAGGTGATCCGCATGGAGGAGATGCGGGAATCCGTGAAGATCATGCGGCAATGCTGCGTCAAGCTGCGCGAGCCGGCGGGCCTGGGCCCGATCGCCTCGATCGACGGCAAGTTCGCGCCGCCGCCGCGCCGGAAGATGAAGCGCTCGATGGAAGCGCTCATCCACCACTTCAAGCTCTACACCGAAGGCTTCCACGTGCCCGAGGGGGAGGTCTACGCGGCCGTCGAGGCGCCCAAGGGCGAGTTCGGCGTCTACCTCGTCTCCGACGGCACCAACAAGCCGTATCGCTGCAAGATTCGCGCTCCGGGATTCGCTCACCTTCAGGCGATGGACTGGATGTGCCGCGGCCACCTGCTCGCCGACGTGTCCTGCGTGCTCGGCACGCTCGACATCGTCTTCGGCGAGGTGGACCGTTGAGCTGGAAGGGCCAGAACTGAGATGTCGAACCGCAGGCTCGCCCCCGCTTCCGAGCAGCCCGAGAGCTTCGCGTTCACGCAAGAGAACGCCGCCTGGGCCAAGGGGCAGATCGAGAAGTACCCGGAGGGCCGCCAGGCCTCGGCCGTGATCCCGCTGCTGTGGAAGGCGCAGGAGCAGAACGGCGGCTGGCTGCCGCGCCGCGCGATCGAGGCGGTGGCCGACGAGCTCGGCATGCCGCACATCCGCGTGCTCGAAGTGGCGACCTTCTACACGATGTTCGCCCTGGAGCCCGTGGGCCGGTTCTGGATCCAGCTCTGCGGCACGGTGCCGTGCGATTCCTGCGGCGCGCGCGAGCTGAAGGGCATGCTGCAGGCCCGCCTCGGGCCGGCCGGCCACGTCTCGGCCGACGGCAACTTCTCCTGGCTCGAAGTCGAGTGCCTGGGCGCCTGCTGCAACGCGCCGATGGTGCAGATCAACCAGGACTACTACGAGGACCTGACGCCCGAGAGCCTCGGCACGCTGATGGACGACCTCGCCGCCGGCCGTCCGGTCAATGTCGGCTCGCAGACCGGCCGCGTCTCGTCGGAGCCGCAGGGCGGGGCTGCGACGCTGAGCGACCCGACGCTGTTCGACGGCTCGCGCGTCGGCGCCTGGCGCCAGCGCTTCGAGGACAAGAACAAGGCGGAGGGCGACGAGGCCCGGGCCAAGGACGAGGCCGCCTCGACCGAGGCCCGCGCCGCGACCGAGCCCAAGATCGCCAAGCCCGATGCAGGCCGCCCCGTCGAGCGGCCCGTCTCCGACGCCCCGGCGCAGCGTGCGGCGGGCGGCGACGCGCCGATCAAGGCCGACGACCACGCCGACGCGGCCGAGCGCGGCCGCTCCATCGCCAAGCACGGCAGCGCCCGCCCGGGCGACGCCGACGTGCTGGATTCGCCGGCCAAGCGCGTGGCGGAGGGCGAGCCCGCGGGCGCAGAGGCGGGGGCGCAGTCGGACCTGCCGCGCGATGCGGTGCCGCCGCAGCCGGAGGCGTCCGGCGCGAGCGAGAACGCGCCCGCCGCGAAGCCGTCCGAGCCTTCGACGAAACCGGCAGAGCCTTCGGCGAAGCCGGCGAAGTCGGATCCGGCCACCTGAGACACGGAAAGCCAAAGCCATGCTGGCCGATCAGGATCGCATCTTCACCAACCTCTACGGGTTGCACTCGCCCGGCCTCGAGGCCGCGCAAAAGCGCGGCGCGTGGGACGGCACCAAATTCCTCCTCGAGATGGGCCGTGACTGGATCATCGACGAGATGAAGGCCTCGGGTCTGCGCGGCCGCGGCGGCGCCGGCTTCCCGACCGGCCTCAAGTGGTCGTTCATGCCCAAGAAGTCGGACGGGCGGCCGCACTACCTCGTGGTCAACGCCGACGAGTCCGAGCCCGGCACCTGCAAGGACCGGGAGATCATGCGGCACGATCCGCACCTGCTGATCGAAGGCTGCATGCTGGCCTCCTTCGCGATGGCGGCGCATGCCTGCTACATCTACATCCGAGGCGAATACGTCGCCGAAAAGCACGCGCTGCAGCGGGCGGTGGACGAAGCCTACGCGGCCCGGCTCGTCGGCCAGGACAACGTCCACGGCTACCCGTTCGACATCTACGTCCACCACGGCGCAGGCGCCTACATCTGCGGCGAGGAGACGGCGCTGCTCGAATCCCTCGAGGGCAAGAAGGGGATGCCGCGGCTCAAGCCGCCGTTCCCGGCCAACATGGGCCTCTACGGCTGCCCGACGACGGTGAACAACGTCGAGTCGATCGCGGTCGCCGGCACGATCCTGCGCCGCGGCGGCGCGTGGTTCGCAGGCCTCGGCGGCAAGAACAACACCGGCACCAAGCTGTTCTGCGTCTCCGGCCACGTCAACAAGCCGTGCAACGTCGAGGAGGAGCTAGGCATCACCTTCCGCGAGCTCGTCGACAAGCATTGCGGCGGCATGCGCGGCGGCTGGGACAACCTGCTCTGCTCGATCCCCGGCGGCTCCTCGGTGCCGCTGGTGCCGGCCGAGCAGATCATCGACGCCAAGATGGACTTCGACACCCTGCGCAACCTCGGCTCCGGCCTGGGCACCGCGGCTGTGATCGTGCTCGACCGCTCGACCGACATCGTCCAGGCGATCGCCCGCATAGCGTATTTCTACAAGCACGAGTCCTGCGGCCAGTGCACGCCCTGCCGCGAGGGCACCGGCTGGATGTGGCGGGTGATGCTGCGGATGGCGGAAGGGCGCGCGCAGAAGCGCGAGATCGACATGCTGCTCGACGTCACCAAGCAGATCGAGGGCCACACGATCTGCGCGCTCGGCGACGCGGCGGCCTGGCCGATCCAAGGCCTCATCCGCCACTTCCGCCCCGAGATCGAGAAGCGCATCGACCGCTACAGCGCCAACCCGCATTCCGATGCGGTGCCGATGGCCGCCGAGTGACCGCCTTTGCCGACGCTCAGTCCTGAGATGAACGCATGACCAAAATCCTCGTCGACGGCATCGAGGTCGATGTTCCCGCCGAATACACCCTGCTGCAGGCCTGCGAGATGGCCGGCGCGGAAATCCCGCGCTTCTGCTTCCATGAGCGGCTGTCGATCGCCGGCAATTGCCGGATGTGCCTGGTCGAGCTGAAGGGTGCGCCCAAGCCCGTGGCCTCCTGTGCCTACGCGGTGAAGGATTGCCGCCCCGGCCCGAACGGCGAGCCGCCCGAGGTGCTGACGCGCTCCGGCCAGACGAAGAAGGCGCGCGAGGGGGTGATGGAGTTCCTCCTCATCAACCACCCGCTCGATTGCCCGATCTGCGACCAGGGCGGCCATTGCGACCTGCAGGACCAGGCGATGGCCTACGGCGTCGACTCGACCCGCTACGGCGAGAACAAGCGCGCGGTCGAGGAAAAGTACATCGGCCCGCTGGTGCGGACGGCGATGAACCGCTGCATCCACTGCACGCGCTGCGTGCGCTTCCTCGCCGAGGTCGCCGGCGTGCCGGACCTCGGCGCGATCGGCCGCGGCGAGGACATGGAGATCACGAGCTATCTCGAGCAGGCGATGGGCTCGGAGCTTCAGGGCAACGTCGCCGACCTCTGCCCCGTGGGCGCCCTCGTGCCCAAGCCTCAGAGCTACAACATCCGCCCCTGGGAGCTGTCGAAGACCGAATCGGTCGACGTGATGGATGCGGTCGGCTCGGCGATCCGCGTCGACGCCCGCGGCCGCGAGGTCATGCAGATCGAGCCGCGGGTCAACGAGGACATCAACGAGGAGTGGATCTCCGACAAGACCCGCCATCCCGTGGACGGCCTACGCGTCCAGCGCCTCGACCGGCCGTACCTGCGCGAGAACGGCCGCCTGCGCCCCGCCTCCTGGGGTGAGGCCTTCGCCGCGATCGCCGCCAAGGTGAAGGGCGCCGACCCCAAGCGCGTCGGCGCTCTGGTCGGGGATCTGGCCGGCGTCGAGGAGATCTTCGCGCTGAAAGGTCTGATGACCGCGCTCGGCGTGGCCAACCTTGATTGCCGCCAGGGCGGCGAAAGGCTCGATCCGGCCTGGGGCCGGGCGTCCTACGTCTTCAACCCGACCATCCCCGGCATCGAGGCGGCGGACGCGATCCTGCTCGTCGGCGCCAACCCGCGGACCGAGGCGTCGCTCCTCAACGTCCGCATCCGCAAGCGCTGGCGGATGGGGCCGCTCGCGGTCGGCCTGATCGGCGAGGACACCGACCTCACCTATCCCCACACCTATCTCGGCGCCGGCACCGACACCCTGGCGGCCCTGGCCAAGGGCGAGCACAGCTTCCTCGAGATCCTGAAGGGCGCCGAGCGCCCGCTGGTGATCGTCGGCGGTGCGGCGCTCGCCGACCCGGCCGTGATCGCCGCGGCCGCGGCGCTCGCCAAGGACGTCGGCGCCGTCACGGCGGAATGGAACGGGTTCGGCGTGCTGCACACGGCCGCCGCCCGGGTCGGCGCGCTCGACCTCGGCTTCGTGCCGGGGGTGGGCGGCCTCGACTTCTTCGGCATGATCGCGCCGGGCGCCCTCGACGTCGTGTTCAACCTCGGCGCCGACGAATGCACGGTCGGGGCCGGCGCCTTCGTGATCTACCAGGGCACCCATGGCGACCGCGGCGCCTCGCGCGCCGACGTGGTGCTGCCCGGCGCCGCCTACACCGAGAAGAGCGCGACCTACGTCAACCTGGAGGGCCGGGTGCAGCAGGCCAACCGCGCCGGCTTCCCGCCGGGCGACGCCCGCGAGGACTGGGCGATCCTGCGCGCGCTCTCCGACGTGCTCGGCCACCGCCTGCCCTACGATTCGCTGGTGGCCCTGCGCCGTGCGCTCTACGCCGAACACCCGCACCTGGCCGCCATCGGCAGCGTCGAGCCGGGCGACACGGTGGCGGCGGTCGATCGTTTGGCCGGCCTCGGCGGCACGATGGCCAAGGCCGCCTTCGCCTCGCCGGTGCTCGACTTCTACCTCACCAATCCGATCGCGCGCGCCTCGCGCGTGCTCGCCGAATGTTCGAGCCTCGCCCGCGGGCGCGCCCTCGAAGCCGCCGAGTAAGGGTCCGCTATGACACCCTGGGAAACCGTCGGCCTCGTGCTGCTGCTGGCGCTGAAGAGCTTCCTGCTGCTGGCGTGCCTGCTCGTCTTCATCGCCTACGCGCTGCTGGCCGACCGCAAGATCTGGGCGGCGGTGCAGCTGCGCCGCGGGCCGAACGTGGTCGGGCCGTTCGGCCTGTTCCAGTCCTTCGCCGACCTGCTGAAGTTCGTGCTGAAGGAGCCGGTGATTCCCGCCGGCGCCAACAAGGCGCTGTTCCTGCTGGCGCCGCTGGTCTTCGCGACGCTCGCGCTCGCGGCCTGGGCCGTGATCCCGCTCGCGGAGGGCTGGGCGCTCGCCGACATCAACGTCGGCATGACCTACATCTTCGCGATTTCCAGCCTGGGCGTGTACGGCGTGCTGATGGGCGGCTGGGCCTCGAACTCGAAATACGCCTTCCTCGGCGCGCTCCGCTCGGCGGCGCAGATGATCTCCTACGAGGTCTCGCTCGGCTTCGTCATCATCTGCGTGCTGCTCTGCGCCGGCTCGCTCAACCTCTCGAAGATCGTCATCGCGCAGGACACCTCGCTCGGCATCCTCGGCTGGTACTGGCTGTGGCTGTTCCCGATGTTCGTGGTGTTCTTCATCTCTGCGCTGGCCGAGACGAACCGCCCCCCCTTCGACCTGCCGGAGGCCGAATCGGAGCTCGTGGCGGGCTACATGGTCGAGTACTCCTCGACGCCGTACCTGCTGTTCATGCTCGGCGAGTACGTGGCGATCATGACCATGTGTGCGCTCGGCACGGTGCTGTTCCTCGGCGGCTGGCTCTCGCCGATCCCGTTCGCGCCCTTCACCTGGGTGCCGGGGCTAATCTGGTTCGCGCTGAAGGCCAGCTTCCTGTTCTTCATGATCGCCATGGTGAAGGCCATGGTCCCGCGCTACCGCTACGATCAGCTCATGCGGCTCGGCTGGAAGGTCTTCCTTCCGCTCTCGCTCGTCTCGGTCGTGGTCGTCGCCTTCGTGCTCAAGCTGACCGGCCTCGCTCCAGGTGCCTGAGTGAATTCGCGCCTGAGCCTCACCCAGAAATCGGAGATCGCGGCATGAAGCTCGATCAGGTCGCCAAGGGCCTTCTGCTGAAGGAGTTCGCCTCGGGGTTCGTCCTCGCGATGAAGTATTTCTTCAAGCCGAAGGCGACGATCAACTACCCCTTCGAGATGGGCCATCGCGGCCCGCGCTTCCGCGGCGAGCACGCCCTGCGCCGCTATCCGAACGGCGAGGAGCGCTGCATCGCGTGCAAGCTGTGCGAGGCGATCTGCCCGGCGCAGGCCATCACCATCGAGGCGGGGCCCCGCCGCAACGACGGCACACGGCGCACCACCCGCTACGACCTCGACATGGTGAAGTGCATCTATTGCGGCATGTGCCAGGAGGCCTGCCCGGTCGATGCCATCGTCGAGGGGCCGAACTTCGAGTTCTCGGTCGAGACCCGCGAGGAGCTGCTCTACGACAAGGAGAAGCTGCTGCTGAACGGCGACCGCTGGGAGCGAGAGATCGCGCGAAACCTCGCGATGGACGCCCCCTACCGCTGACATCCCCGCCCCGTCCCTCAGCGCCGCGGGTTGTGCGGCGCGGGAGCGGGTTCTATAGACGGCCGGCCGGGTCCGGACCGTTTTTGCGGACCGTTTTCTCATGAGGCAGAAGGGGCCGCTCCGGCGGCCGATCCCGACAAGCGCATGACTGCAGCCGCCGCCTTCTTCTACCTCTTCGCGGGCCTCACCATCGCCTCGGGCTTCATGGTGATCGCGTCCCGCAATCCCATCGCCTCGGTGCTGTTCCTGATTCTCGCCTTCGTGAACGCCGCCGGCCTGTTCGTGCTGATGGGCGCCGAGTTCCTGGCGATGATCCTCGTCGTCGTCTACGTCGGCGCGGTCGCGGTGCTGTTCCTGTTCGTCGTGATGATGCTCGACGTGGACTTCGCCCAGCTCCGGCAGGGGTTCCAGCAGTATCTCCCGGTCGGCGCGATGATCGGCGCGGTGTTCCTGATCGAGCTTCTGCTCGTCGTCGGCTCGTGGACGATCGATCCCGGCCTGGTGCAGGCGCCGCTCGGCAACGTGGCGGCGGGCGAGCACACCAGCAACACGGTGATCCTCGGCCGGGTGCTCTACACGGAATACGTCTACTTCTTCCAGATCGCCGGCCTGATCCTGCTCGTCGCGATGATCGGCGCGATCGTGCTGACCCTGCGCGATCGCCCCGGCGTCAAGCGCCAGAACATCGCGCTGCAGAACGCGCGCACGCAAGGCGACGCGGTCGAGACCCGCAAGGTGCCCTCCCGCCAGGGCGTCGAGGTCTGATGGCCGAGACCCGAACGGCTTGGGCGACCCTGAAGACCTGGGCGGAGACAGCACGATGATCGGCCTCAGCCACTACCTCACGGTCGCCGCGATCCTGTTCACGCTCGGCGTGCTGGGGATCTTCATCAACCGCAAGAACGTCATCGTCATCCTGATGTCGATCGAGCTGATCCTGCTCGCGGTGAACATCAACTTCGTCGCCTTCTCGACCCACCTGAACGACATCACCGGCCAGGTCTTCGCCCTGTTCGTGCTGACGGTCGCCGCGGCGGAGGCCGCGATCGGGCTCGCCATCCTCGTGGTGTTCTTCCGCAACCGCGGCTCCATCGCGGTCGAGGACATCAGCATGATGAAGGGCTGAGCGGCTCACCCCGCGACACCCTTCCGCCAGAAACCCGCCGCCCTGCGAGGCCGGACCGCACGATGTATCACGCGATCGTCTTCTTCCCGCTCATCGGCGCCCTCATCGCCGGGCTGTTCGGGCGCTTCATCGGCGCGCGGGTCTGCGAGTACGTCACCACCGCCTGCCTCGCCTTCTCGGCGCTGCTGTCCTGGGGCGTGTTCATCGAGGGCGACCACGCCACGCGGGTGCAGGTCGCGACCTGGTTCACGGCCGGCGACCTCACCGTCGACTGGGCCTTCCGCATCGACACGCTGACGCGGGTGATGCTCGTCGTCGTCACCACCGTCTCGACCCTCGTGCACCTCTACTCCGTCGGCTACATGGAGGAGGATCCGCACCGGCCGCGCTTCTTCGCCTACCTGTCGCTGTTCACCTTCGCCATGCTGATGCTGGTGACGGCCGACAACCTCGTGCAGATGTTCTTCGGCTGGGAGGGCGTCGGCCTCGCCTCCTACCTGCTGATCGGGTTCTGGTACGAGAAGCCCTCGGCGAACGCCGCCGCGATGAAGGCCTTCATCGTCAACCGCGTCGGCGATTTCGGCTTCTCGCTCGGCATCTTCCTCGTCTTCGTACTGTTCGGCTCGGTCGCCTTCGACGGCATCTTCCCGCGGGTGAACGAGCTCAAGGACGCGCATTTCCACTTCCTCGGCCAGGATTGGCACGCGCTGACGCTGACCTGCCTGCTGCTGTTCATGGGCGCGATGGGCAAGTCGGCGCAGTTCCTGCTGCACACCTGGCTGCCGGATGCGATGGAAGGCCCGACCCCGGTCTCGGCGCTGATCCATGCCGCGACCATGGTGACGGCCGGCGTGTTCATGGTGGCGCGCCTGTCGCCGCTGTTCGAGCTCGCGCCCGACGCCCTCGTGTTCGTCACGGTCATCGGCGGCATCACCGCCTTCTTCGCCGCCACGGTCGGCCTGGTGCAGAACGACATCAAGCGCGTGATCGCGTACTCGACCTGCTCGCAGCTCGGCTACATGTTCGTCGCGCTCGGCGTCGGCGCGTACTCCGCCGGCATCTTCCACCTGTTCACCCACGCCTTCTTCAAGGCGCTGCTGTTCCTCGGCGCCGGCTCGGTTATCCACGCGATGCACCACGAGCAGGACATGCGGAACATGGGCGACTTGCGCCGCTACATCCCGTTCACCACCGCGATGATGGCGATCGGTACGCTGGCGCTCATCGGCTTCCCCTTCACCGCCGGCTACTACTCGAAGGATGCGATCATCGAGGCGGCCTACGCCTCGACGCGCCCTGGGCACACGCTGGCCTTCATGGCGACCCTGATCGCGGCGTTCTTCACCTCGTTCTATTCCTGGCGCCTGTTCTTCCTCACCTTCGAGGGTCCGGCGCGCTGGGGCGCGCACGCCCACCACGACGACCACGCGACGCCGGCCGTCGTGCATGCGTCTCAGGCCGTCGAAGCCGACGGCGCGCCGGGCCACACCGAGGGCGTGGCGCACGACGACCACGGCCACGACATCGAGCCGGCGCACAAGAGCGACCTCGTCGCCGACGACCACCACGGGCACGGCCATCACGGCGATCACACGCCACACGAATCCCCGCTGGTGATGACGATCCCCCTCGGCATCCTCGCCTTCGGCGCGCTGTTCGCCGGCCTGATCTTCAAGGATCGCTTCATCGGCGAGGGCATGGACGCGTTCTGGGGCCACGCCCTGGCGCACGGGCCCGACAACCACATCATGCACGACATCCACCACGTGCCCGCGCTGGTCTCCTACGCGCCGTTCATCATGCTGCTGCTCGGGTTCGTGCTGGCCTTCATTATGTACATCCGCCGGCCGAAGCTGCCGGGCGCGCTCGCCGCGCAGCAGCCGGCCCTTTACCGGTTCCTGCTCAACAAGTGGTACGTCGACGAGATCTACGACCGGATCTTCGTGCGTCCGGCCAAGGATTTCGGCCTGTTCCTGTGGCGGCAGGTCGACGGCCGCGCCATCGACGGCGCCGGCCCGGACGGGATCGCGGCCCGCGTCGTCGACGTGACCCGCGGCGTCGTCCGCTTCCAGACCGGCTACGTCTACCACTACGCCTTCGTGATGCTGATCGGCGTCGCGGGCATCCTGAGCTGGTACCTGATGGCCGGCCTTCCGAAGCCCGGGGGGCACTGACGATGGTCGTCGCTCAGCATCGCATCCGGCCCTTGCGCGGGTCCCCTCTCCCAATGGGAGAGGGACGGGGTGAGGGGCGTGACCTCTCCGGCACGTTCTCATCCCTCACCCCAACCCTCTCCCGCACGGGAGAGGGGGCTGCGTCGTGCCGTCCGAGCGCGAATCCCATCGTTTGGAGCCTTCGCTAGATGTTCGGTCTCGGCATCCTCTCCGGCCTGCTGATCGTGCCGCTCTGCGGCGCGGCCTTCATCCTGACCTTGTCGGGCGACGAGAAGGCCGTCGCGAAGAACGCCCGCTGGGCGGCGCTCGCGACCACGGTCGTCACCTTCCTGCTCTCGCTCGTCGCCTGGAACCGGTACGACGCGACCTCGGCGAGCTTCCAGCTCGTCGAGAGCCACGCGTGGCTCGCCGAGACGATCCGGTTCAAGCTCGGCGTCGACGGCTTCTCGATGCCGCTCGTGCTGCTGACGACGTTCCTGATGCCGTTCTGCGTCGGCGCCTCGTGGCACGCGATCGGCACCCGCGTGAAGGAGTACTTCGTCGCCTTCCTCGTGCTCGAGACGACGATGATCGGCGTCTTCCAGGCGCTCGACCTGGTGCTGTTCTACCTGTTCTTCGAGGCCGGCCTGATCCCGATGTTCCTCATCATCGGCATCTGGGGCGGCAAGCGGCGCATCTACGCCAGCTTCAAGTTCTTCCTCTACACCCTGCTCGGCTCGGTGCTGATGCTGCTCGCCATCATGGCGATGTACTGGCAGGCCGGCACCACCGACATCCCGACCCTGTTGCAGACCCGCTTCCCCGTGGGCATGCAATGGTGGCTGTGGCTGGCCTTCTTCGCGAGCTTCGCGGTGAAGATGCCGATGTGGCCGGTGCACACCTGGCTCCCTGACGCGCACGTCGAGGCGCCCACCGCCGGCTCGGTGATCCTGGCCGGCATCCTGCTCAAGATGGGCGGCTACGGCTTCATCCGGATCTCGCTGCCGATGCTGCCGGATGCGAGCCACACCTTCGCGCCGCTGGTCTTCGCGCTGTCGGTGATCGCGATCATCTTCACCTCGCTCACCGCCCTGATGCAGACCGACATCAAGAAGCTCATCGCTTACTCGTCGGTGGCGCATATGGGCTTCGTCACGCTCGGCCTGTTCACCCTCAACGAGCAGGGCATCCAGGGCGCGCTGTTCCTGATGATCTCGCACGGCATCGTCTCGGGCGCGCTCTTCCTCGGGGTCGGCGTGGTCTACGACCGGATGCACACTCGCGAGATCGCGGCCTATGGCGGCCTGGTGAAGCGGATGCCGCTCTACGCCGTGGCGATGATGGTGTTCACCATGGCCAATGTCGGCCTGCCCGGCACCTCCGGCTTCGTCGGCGAGTTCCTGGCGATGATGGGCGCATTCAAGGCGAACCCGACGGTGGCGTTCTTTTCGGTCTTCGGCATCATCCTGTCGGCCGGCTACGCCCTGTGGCTCTACGCGCGGGTGATCTACGGCAAGCTCGAGAAGCCCAACCTCCAGGGCATCCTCGATCTCGACAACCGTGAAAAGCTGATCCTCGCGCCGCTCGTCGCGCTGACGATCTACTACGGCGTCCACCCGGCCCCGATCCTCGACGTCTTCGCCCCCTCCACCGAGGCGTTGATGACGAGCATGAAGGCCGCCCTCTCGAACACGCAGACCGCGGCCGCCGCGCTGCCCCTCGCGCGCTGAAGGCAGGGCCAGAGATGCCGACCGTCCAGACCGTGCAGACCGTCCTGCCCTCGCTCACCCCGCTGCTGCCCGAGCTGATCCTCGGCGTCGGCGTGATGGTGCTGATCCTCTACGGCGCGTTCCGCGGCGAGCGCTCCGTCGAGACCATCAACGTCGGCGCCCTCGCGCTGCTGCTCGTCGCCCTGTTCGTGGTGATGTCGCAGGCGCCCGGCACCAAGGTGACGACGCTGTCCGGCAGCTTCATCCAGGACGGCTTCTCGAAGGTGATGAAGGCCCTGGTGCTGCTGGGTTCCGCCGCGACGATCCTGCTGTCGCGCGACTACTTCCAGCGCGAGAAGATCGACCGGTTCGAGTTCCCGATCCTGATCGTGCTGTGCACGATCGGCATGCTGGTCATGGTCTCGGCCAACGACCTGATCGCGCTCTATCTCGGCCTCGAGCTGCAGTCGCTCGCCGCCTACGTCATCGCCGCGTTCCACCGCGACGACCTGAAGTCCACCGAAGCCGGCCTGAAGTACTTCGTTCTCGGCGCGCTCTCCTCGGGCATGCTGCTCTACGGCGCCTCGCTGGTCTACGGCTTCACCGGCACCGTGTCCTTCCCCGGTATCGTCTCGGCGCTCCACGAGGATGCCGGCTTCGGCATCGTGCTCGGCATCGTGTTCGTCGCGGCCGGCGTCTCGTTCAAGCTGGCGGCGGTGCCGTTCCACATGTGGACGCCGGACGTCTACGAAGGTTCTCCGACGCCGGTGACGGCGTTCTTCGCCTCCGCCCCGAAGATGGCGGCGATGGCGATGACGGTCCGCGTCTTCATCGGCGCGTTCCCCGACGTCACCGCGATCTGGCAGCAGATCATCGTGTTCATCGCCATCGCCTCGATGACGCTGGGCTCCTTCGCCGCGATCGGCCAGCGCAGCCTCAAGCGCCTGATGGCCTACTCGTCGATCGGCAACGTCGGCTACGCCCTGATCGGGTTGGCGGCGGGCACCGAGGAGGGCATCCGCGGCGTGGTGGTCTACATGATCATCTACCTCGCGATGACGCTCGGCGCCTTCGCCATCATCCTGAGCCTGCGCCGCCGGAACGAGATGTTCGAGACGATCGAGGACCTGTCCGGCCTCTCGCGCACCCACCCGTGGATCGCGTTCTGCCTGGCGATGATGATGTTCTCGCTGGCCGGCATCCCGCCCCTCGCCGGGTTCTTCGGCAAGTTCTACGTCTTCGCCGCCGCGATCCAGGCCAACCTCGTGGCGCTCGCCGTCGTCGGCGTGGTCACCAGCGTGGTCGGGGCGTACTATTACATCCGCGTGGTCAAGATCATGTACTTCGACGAGGCCAAGGCACCCTACGAGGCGATGGCCCCGGGCCTGCGCATCGTGCTCGCCCTGTCGAGCGTCGTCGTGATCCTGTTCTGGCTGCTGCCGGCACCGCTCGTCGGGGCGGCGGGCGCGGCGGCCAAGTCGCTGTTCTAGCGCCTTGGACTTCCGTCTCGGCGACGGCGCGCGCGCCGTCGGGCATCGCCTTCACGTCCACGACCGCCTCGGCTCGACCAACACCGAAGCGCTCGACCAGGCGCGCGCCGGGGCGACCGGCCCGCTCTGGGTCGCGGCGCACGCCCAGGAGGCCGGCCGCGGCCGGCGCGGCAACGCCTGGGCCTCGGTGCCGGGGAACCTCACCGCCAGCGTGCTGTGGCCGGTGGCGGGCGTCGAGCCGGAGCGGGTTGCCGGCCTCGGCTTTGTCGCCGGGGTCGCGCTGGTCGAGACCCTGGAGGCGGTCTGCGGCCCGGGCTCGGCCGGGACATTCGGGCTGAAATGGCCGAACGACGTGCTGGCGGGCGGCGCCAAGCTCGCCGGCATCCTGCTCGAGGCGGAGACGCTGCCGGGCGGCAGGCGGGCGGTGGCGATCGGGTTCGGCGTCAATGTCGCAGGCGTTCCCGAGGCGTTTTCGAGTTCCGCCGCCTCGCTCGCGGGGCTCGGATACCCAGGTGATGCCGGCATGGTGCTGGCGGATCTGACGAATAAGCTTGCCGCGGCGGCCCGTATCTGGGATCGCGGACGGGGATTCCCTGAGATTCGCGAGCGATGGCTCGCACGGGCCTCCGGCCTCGGGTCGCGCATCGCGGTCCGCAGCGGCACGGAGACCCTGGTCGGCGATTTCGAAGACATCGACGAGGGGGGGCGGCTCGTGATCCTCGCCCCGGACGGAACGCGGCGAACCGTGACGGCGGGCGAGGTGCATTTTGGGACGGCCGCGACGGCGGCATGAGATGGATTTGGAACTGATGACAACGGGACACGACGAGCTCGTCTTCCTGCCGCTCGGCGGCGTGGGCGAGATCGGGATGAACGCCGCCCTCTACGGCTTCGGGCCGGAGAAGGGCCGCAAGTGGATCATGGTCGATTGCGGGATGGGCTTCGCGAGCGAGGAGGCGATGCCCGGCGTCGACCTCATGTTCCCGGACCTCACCTACATCGAGGAGCGGAAGAAGGACCTCCTGGGGATCTTCATCACCCACGCGCACGAGGACCATATCGGCGCGATCTCCGAGCTGTGGCCGCGCCTGAAGGTGCCGGTCTACGCCACCCGCTTCGCCAAGAGCCTGCTCGAGACCCGGCGCCTGTCGGAGCCGGGCGCGCCGAAGGTGGACCTGCGCGAGATCAAGCCGGGCCGCCGGGTGACGCTCGGACCGTTCGAGATCGACTACGTGCCGGTCTCGCACTCGATCCCCGAGTCGAACGCGGTGGCGATCCGGACGTCCGCCGGCCTCGTGCTGCACACAGGCGACTGGAAGATCGACCCGACGCCGATCCTCGGCGACGTGACCTCGGCCGAGGCGTTCCGCGCCATGGGCGACGAGGGCATCCTGGCGCTCGTCTGCGATTCGACCAACGTCGTCCGCGAGGGCTTCTCGCCGAGCGAGGCCGAGGTCGCCGCGACGCTCGCCAAGCTCATCGCCGTGGCGCCGCAGCGCGTGGCGGTGACGACCTTCGCCTCCAACGTCGCCCGCATCCGCGCCGTGGCCCTGGCGGCCAAGGCCTGCGGCCGCGAGGTGGTCGCGGTCGGCCGCGCCATGGACCGGGTGATCGACGTCGCCCGCGAATGCGGCTTCCTCGACGGCCTGCAGGACTTCCGCCGCGCCGATTCCTGGCGCGACCTGCCGCGCGACAAGGTCGTGGCGCTGCTCACCGGCTCGCAGGGCGAGCCGCGTGCGGCTTTGGCCCGCGTCTCCCGCAAGGATCACCCGGACATCGTGCTCGCCGCGGGCGATCAGGTGATCTTCTCATCGCGCGCCATCCCCGGCAACGAGCGCGAGGTCGGCGCGATCATCAACGACCTGATCGAGCAGGGCGTCGAGGTCATCACCGACCGGACCGAGCTGGTCCACGTCTCAGGCCACCCGCGCCGGGACGAGATGGCCGAGATGTACGCCTGGACCCGGCCGCAGACGGCGATTCCCGTCCACGGCGAGGCCCTGCACCTCGACGAGCACGCGCGCTTCGCCCGCGCCCACGGCGTCGACAACGTGGTCAAGGCCCGCAACGGCACCTTGATCCGCCTGAGCCCCGGCCGGCCTGAGATCATCGACCACGTGAAGTCGGGCCGCCTGTTCAAGGACGGCAACGTCCTGATCGACGGCAAGGACCGCGCGATCCCCGAGCGGCGCAAGCTCGCGCAGGCCGGCCTCGTCTCGGTGGCGATCGCCATCGACGAGAGCGGCGAGGTGCTGGGCGAGCCGGCGGTGGACATCATCGGCCTGCCCAACCGCGGCCGCGGCGGCGCGCCGCTGATCGACACCGTCGTCGATTCGGTCTCGCGCACGCTGTCCGGCCTGTCGAAGGGCAAGCGCCGCGACTCGGAGGCCGTCGAGAAGGCCGTCGACCGCGCCGTGCGCTCGGCCGTCAACGAGGTCTGGGGCAAGAAGCCCGCTTGCCACGTGCAGGTGGTCGAGGTCTGATCGCGATCGTCCCTCCCCCTGAAGCGGGGGGAGGGTGGCCTTCGCGTGAGCGAAGGTCGGGAGAGGGGAACGCCATTCCAGGCACCGTCGCTCCCCTCTCCCGACTTAGCTCGCGGGCCGCCCTCTCCCGCAGAGGGGAGAGGGAAGGGCACGGTGAAGATCGGGAGAAACCAATGATCGGCCGGCTCAACCACGTCGCCATCGCGGTGCGCGACCTCGATGCCGCGTGCAAGGTCTACCGCGAGACGCTGGGCGCGACGCTGACGGCGCCGCTGCCGCAGCCGGAGCACGGCGTCACCGTCGTGTTCGTCGAATTGCCCAACAGCAAGATCGAGCTGATGGCGCCGCTGGGCGCGGATTCGCCGATCGCGAGCTTCGTCGAGCGCAACCCGGGCGGCGGCGTCCACCACGTCTGCTACGAGGTCGACGACATCATTGCGGCCCGCGACCGGCTGAAGGCCGGGGGCGCCCGCGTGCTCGGCACCGGGGAGCCCCGCATCGGCGCGCACGGCAAGCCGGTGCTGTTCCTCCACCCGAAGGACTTCCTCGGGACGCTGACCGAGCTGGAGCAGGTCTGATCCGGGTGAACGCATTCCTCAAGGCCGTGGCGCGCTCGACCCCGCGGACGCTCGGCGTGGTGCTCGTCCTCGTCGCCGCCTTCGTCGCGGTGGCGGTGCTGCAGTTCCGCCTGACGGTGTTCGGGGCGAGCGCCCTCTACTTCGTCGTGTGGTGGACGCTGCTCTTCGCGATCCTGCCGATCCGCAACCAGGCCGAGACCGACCCGGCCCGGGTGGTGCCGGGGCAGGACCCCGGCGCGCCCGCCGCGCCGCGTCTGCGCGAGAAGGCGATCTGGACGACGCTCGCCGCCGGCGCGGCCTTCCTGGTCGCGCTCGCGGCGTTTCCGCTGACGGGGCTCTAGCGCAACGTCCGCCTGTGCGGGCTGGTACTCGGATGGCCGGCGGCGTACCGTCCATGTTTCGACCGCTGTCGGCCTGATTGGGAGGGTCGTCGGTGGTCTCGCAAAACAAAAAAGCAAGGCCTGAGGCCTTGCTTTTCTAGCAGTCAATCTGGTTCGACCTTTGATTGTCCTACGCATTGACTGCGTGGCGGTCGATTTTCCTCCCGAGACCCGGACCTTTGCGTGCCCTCTAAGGGGCTTCGCAACCATCGCGGGCCGCTTATAGGAACAACATTTCGTCCTGTCACCGGGTCGAAGAGAGAAATCTGCGTTTTTTCGCCGACAGGCCGCATGAATCGGCCTCCCGGCCCGCCGCCGGACGCTCGCGCGGGCGAAACCGGGCTCCGGCCGGCCCGAAAAATCCAAGCCGCTTGTGTTTTCCGGTTGCAATGTGTTGTGTGCCCCCGGCAACGGGATCGGCGTCCGTGCGCGCCGCCCGCCCCGAGCCGCCCGCCGGAACCGTCAAAAGAAGCCCCATGCGTCTGTCCCGCTACTTCCTGCCGACCTTGCGCGAGACGCCCAAGGAAGCCGAGATCGTCTCGCATCGGTTGATGCTACGCGCCGGCCTCGTGCGCCAGGAATCGGCCGGCATCTATGCGTGGCTGCCGCTCGGCCTGCGGGTGCTGAACAAGGTCTGCGACGTGATCCGCACCGAGCAGGACCGGGCGGGCGCGGTCGAGCTGCTTCTGCCGACGATCCAGTCGGCCGAGCCGTGGCGGGAATCCGGCCGCTACGACGCCTACGGCAAGGAGATGCTGCGCATCAAGGATCGGCACGAGCGCGAGATGCTCTACGGCCCCACCGCCGAGGAGGTCGTGACCGGGATCTTCCGCGCGAGCGTGCGCTCCTACAAGGACCTGCCGAAGAACCTCTATCAGATCTCCTGGAAGTTCCGCGACGAGGTGCGGCCGCGCTTCGGCACCATGCGCTCGCGCGAGTTCCTGATGAAGGACGCCTACTCCTTCGACTTCGACCAGGCCGGCGCGCGCCACGCCTACAACCGGATGTTCGTCGCCTACCTGCGCACCTTCGCAGGGCTCGGTCTGAAGGCGATCCCGATGCGGGCCGACACCGGGCCGATCGGCGGCGACCTCAGCCACGAGTTCATCATCCTGGCCCAGACCGGCGAGAGTGAGGTGTTCTGCGACCGCGCCTACCTCGATTTCGAGATCCCGCCCGCCACCGTGGACTTCGAGGACGTCGCCGCCCTGCAGGGCCTCGTCGACGCCTGGACCTCGCACTACGCCGCCACCGACGAGATGCACGAGGCCGACGCCTTCGCCGAGGTGCCGGAGGAGAACCGCATGTCGGCCCGCGGCATCGAGGTCGGGCACATCTTCTACTTCGGCACGAAGTATTCCGAGCCGATGGGCGCCAAGGTCGCCGGCCCGGACGGGATCGAGCGCCCGGTCCACATGGGCTCCTACGGCATCGGCCCGAGCCGTCTCGTCGCCGCGATCATCGAGGCCTCGCACGACGAGGCCGGCATCGTCTGGCCCGATGCTGTCGCGCCGTTCGACGTGGCTTTGATCAACCTCAAGGTCGGCGACGCCGGCACCGACGCCGCCTGCGCCGAGATCCAGGCGACGCTGGAGGCCGCCGGCCTCAGCGTGCTCTACGACGACCGCGACGAGCGGCCGGGCGCCAAGTTCGCCACCGCCGACCTGATCGGCCTGCCCTGGCAGGTGGTGGTCGGCCCGAAAAGCCTGGCCGAGGGCAAGGTCGAGCTGAAGCGCCGCGCCGGCGGCGAGCGCGAGACCCTGGCGGCGGTGGACCTGATCGCGCGCATCCGGCGTGCCTGAGGCTCCCATGGCGGTCGCAGCCGAAACCGGGGCGAGCCCGCGCAAACCGGACGCCAAGCCGGGTGCCAAGCCGGCGTCGCGCGGCGGCGCGACCGCGCCGTTCGCCGCCTTCGAGTGGATCATCGCCGGCCGCTACCTCCGCGCGCGGCGCCGGGGCGGCGGCGTCTCGGTGGTGGCGTTCTTCTCGGTGCTGGGCATCGCGCTCGGCGTCGCGACGCTGATCATCGTGCTCTCCGTGATGAACGGCTTCCGCACCGAGCTGCTGTCGAAGATCGTCGGCATCAACGGCCACATCTTCGTCACCCCGATCGACCGCACCTTCACCGACTTCGCCGACCTGTCCGAGCGGCTCTCGAAGGTGGCGGGGGTGCGCGCCGCGATCCCGCTGGTCGAGGGCCAGGCCTTCGCCTCCTCGCCCTACGGCGGCAGCGGCGTGCTGGTCCGAGGCGTGCGCGGCGACGACCTCGGGGCGATCGGCGGCATCTCGAAATCCCTGCGCGGCGGCACGCTGGAGGGCTTCGACGACGGCTCGGGCGTGCTGATCGGCCGCCGGCTCGCCGACAGCCTGGCGATCCAGGCCGGCGACACCATCACCCTCTCGACGCCGAAGGGGGCGACCACGGCCTTCGGCACCGCGCCGCGGACCAAGAGCTACAATGTGAAGGCGATCTTCGAGATCGGCATGACCGAGTTCGATTCGACCTTCGTGTTCATGCCGCTCTCCGAATCGCAGGCTTTCTTCAATCGCGAGGGCGACGTCAGCCTGATCGAGATCTACATCGACAACCCCGACGCGGTCGCCGCCATGCGCGAGCCGCTGGAGATGGCGGCCGAGCGGCCGGTGCTGCTCACCGACTGGCGCCAGCGCAACCGCACTTTCTTCGGGGCGCTCGAGGTCGAGCGCAACGTGATGTTCCTGATCCTGAGCCTCATCGTCGTGGTGGCGACGCTCAACATCGTCTCCGGCCTGATCCTGCTGGTGCGTGACAAGTCGAGCGACATCGCGATCCTGCGCACCATGGGCGCGACGCCGGGCACGGTAATGCGCGTGTTCCTGATCAACGGCGCGCTGATCGGCCTCGTCGGCACGCTGTCGGGCCTCGGGCTCGGCATCCTGATCACCTTGAACATCAAGCCGATCCAGCGGGTGCTGTTTCCCGGAGCCTGGGACCCGACGGTGCGGTTCCTCGCTGAGATCCCCGCCGAGATGAACCCCACCGAGATCACGGTCGTGGTCCTGACCTCGTTCCTGCTCGCGCTCGCCGCGACGGTCTATCCCTCCTGGCGCGCGGCCCGGCTCGATCCGGTGCAGGCGCTGCGCTACGGCTGAGCGGCATTCCCATGAGCGGAACCCCCGAGCCCGCCGGCATCCCGCCGGTGCCGGCCCTGTTCTTTTCCCGCGTCGAGCGGCGCTACGCGCAGGGCGACCGCGGCCTCGACATCCTGCGCGGAGCCGACCTCGCGATCTGGCCGGGCGAGCTGGTGGCGCTCGTCGCGCCGTCGGGCGCCGGCAAGTCGACGCTGCTGCACCTGGCCGGCCTGCTGGAACGGCCCGACGGCGGCGAGGTCTATGTCGGCGGCCAGCCGACCGCGGCGATGAAGGATGCCGAGCGCACGCGCTTCCGCCGCGAGGAGATGGGCTTCGTCTACCAGTTCCATCACCTGCTGCCGGAGTTCTCGGCGCTGGAGAACGTGGTGATGCCCCAGCTCATCCGCGGCCTCGGTCGCAGCGAGGCGAAGGCGCGGGCCACCGAGCTCCTGAGCTTCCTCGGCCTCAAGGACCGTCTCGTCCACCGCCCGGCGGAGCTCTCGGGCGGCGAGCAGCAGCGCGTCGCCATCGCCCGCGCCGTCGCCAACGGGCCGCGCCTGCTGCTCGCCGACGAACCCACCGGCAACCTCGATCCCTCGACCGCGGGCCACGTCTTCTCGATCCTGCTCTCGCTGGTGCGTGCCTCCGGCCTCGCGGCGCTGATCGCGACCCACAACATGGATCTCGCCGCCCGTATGGACCGCCGGGTCACGATCCGCGACGGGCTGATCGAGCAGTTGGACTGAAGCCGAGGACGCCGGTGTCGCCGCCTCGTGGCGGCGCGGTCACGCGTCATTCCAATTCGGCACGGATGCACGTTCGCGTTGCAACCGAAACGCGGAGTCGCGGATTACTCGCTTGAAGACGCGGAAACGCGTCGTCCGCGACCGGTGCCGACGCGCCGGGAACGCTGCCCAGGCGAGATCCAGATCCATGTCGACGATGTCCGTTGCTCCCGCCCTCACGCTCGTGGCTTTGCTCGGCCTTGCCGCCCCCCTTGCCACTCCGACCGCTGCCTCGGCCGCCTCGGCGACCACCGCCGCGGTGACCAAGGTCGCCGACGTGACCCCGCCGGTTCGCGCGGTCTCGGCGAACGAGGGCGAGGAGGATGGCGGCACCTGCAGCCGCATGCGCCGCCGCCTCTGGGTCGAGGGCGAGGGCTGGATCGTCCGCCGCATCACCACCTGCCGCTGAACCGGATCGACGCCGGACAGGTTCGATTTGGGTTCGTTGCGCGAATCTGTGCGCAACACCGCCCGGCGCAGGGTTTAAGCAGTCTTCGCACGTAGCTCGCCGCCCCGAACCGGAACGAGATCGCCGAAACCGGGGTTTGCCCGGAAAGTCAGCGTTCCGTCCGGAGTTCCGATCCATGGCCCGTCACCGCCCGTCGCTCGCCGCTTCGTTCCTCCTTTCCGCCGCCCTGTCCCTCGGTGCCGGGGCGGCGAGCGCGGAGACCGTCCGCGTCACGTCCTACGGCTACGGCGCGGCCTATGCCGGCCAGGGCGGCTACGGTTTTGCCGACGAGGCGGTGCGCGGCGCCTATGTCGGCGCGCCCTTCAGCAGCGTGCCCTCTCCCAACCGCATCGTCCCGGCGCCGTGGAGCTACGGCACCTACGGTGTGCCGACGATCTCCGGATTGCGCGAGGCGCCGGTGGCCGCGCCGAGCGTGACCGTAGTCAACCCGGGCGAGCGCGCCGTCGCCCGCCCCGGACGCGGCCCCCGCATTCTCTCGCGCGGCCGCGACGGCGCCTGGACCTCCGGCGGGCGGGTCCAGGCCGGCAACGGCGTCTCCGTCGTCACGGTCTCCGTCCCGCACCGCTGAGCTTCAGGCGTCTTCCGCCCGCGTGAGCGCCGCGTACCAGGCGGCGTAGGGCGAGTCGCGTGGGTTGCGCCCGCCCTGATCCTCGGCCCCGTCGCCCCACCACACCGGCCCGCGCTCGCCGAGCGCCTCCTTGGCGGCCTGGACCGCGTCGCGGGCGCTCCGCATCAGCTCGGCCGCGCCGGCCTCGCCCTTGCGCTTCGCGCGCTTGGCCGCCCCGACGGCGCGGCGTGCATCCATCAATTCATCGACATGGCGCTGCCGGGTCTCCTCGGGTAGGCGCGGATCGCTGCAGCGCCACAGCCGTCCGCCGACGACGAAGTAGCGGCCGTCCGGCGTGCGCGGGTAGGGTGGGGCCCCGGTCCCGATCGACTTCTTCGCTGTGGTCACATGCCTCTCCCGTCGGCGCGCCAGGGTCGTCGCGCGGCGTCGGCGGTTGCGCCGCCTCGTACGATCCTGCGATCCACGTTCTGCGCGTGTCTCGCTGAGACTGCATCTTAAGGTTTTTCAGGCCATCTCGTGCGACGCCAGTTTCCACCGGTATCGCGCGCCATGCACATCGTCATCGTCGATTCGAGCCGCGTCGTCCTCAAGGTCATCACCGGGCTGCTGGAACCGCGCGGGCACGTCGTCAACACGTTCACCGATTCCGCCGCCGCCTGCGCTTTCCTCGAGGAGACGCCGAGCGTCCGGGTGCTGATCACCAGCCTCGAAGTCCGCCCGATGACCGGGTTGGAGCTGTGCTGGTCGGCCAGGCTGCTCGCCGAGGCGCGCCGCCCGCTCTACGTCATCACCATGTCGTCGGCGCGCAAAGCCCGGAACCTCGCCGAGGCCCTCGACAGCGGCGCCGACGACTTCATCGAAAAGCCGCCGGGCGCCGAGGAGCTGCATGCGCGCCTGCGCGCCGCCGAGCGGCTGACCACGATGCAGGACGAGTTGATCCGCCTCGCCGAGACCGACTCGCTCACCGGCCTGCTCAACCGCCGCGCCTTCTTCGCCCGCGTCGGAGCCGTCGCGGAGCGCGCCGGCAACCACGGCACCCTGTCGGCCGTGTTCGCCGACATCGACCACTTCAAGCGCATCAACGACGAGCACGGCCACGACGTCGGCGACGCCGCGATCCGCGCCGTCTCCGATCTCCTCGGCGCACAGGGGATCGCCGGGCGCCTCGGCGGCGAGGAGTTCGCGGTGGTGCTGCCCGGGCTCTCGCTCGCGGCGGCGGAGGCCGTCGCGGGGCGGCTGCGCCTCCAGATCCGGGACCTGCGCATCCGCGGGACGCGTGGCCCCGTGCGCCTGACCTGCAGCTTCGGCGTCAGCACCTGGTGCGAGGGCGACAGCGTCACCGCGCTCACCAAGCGCGCCGACATCGCCCTCTATGAGGCCAAGACCACCGGGCGCGACCGCGTCGTCTCGGCGGAGACCGACATCGTGCTCGCGCGCGCCGGCTGACGCCGCCCGCGGGTTCGACGCCTGATGTCCTTGCGGAGCGAGGCGGGCGGGCGTACCTCGCCAGTCTTCGCAGGGCGGCGGGCGCGGAGACGATCGCGCCGGATTTTGCAGCGATTCGCGTGCGTTAAGGTTGATCGCGCTGTGCCTGCGCGAGACACGCGTTAAGTATAAGCCTCGCGCCATATCTGATTTCGACACAAGTCCGAGGCCGAAAACCCCAGGATTCGTCTGGAACGAGTCTTGAAACACCTTCTCCGACCCCGGCGGAATTGTGCCATGCCGGGAAAAGATGGGGTGTGCGGGATGAGTATGGCCGTTGACGTCCTGGTTTTCGACGAGCCCCAGGAGATGAATCCCGCCTTCCGCGCGACGCTGGAGCACATGCCGGCGCTCCACACGATCGGCGAGGCCGACCTCGACCGGGTCGACCCGGCCAACGTCGTCGCGCTGATCTTCCTCGACGAGACGCGGCTGGCGGACGGCCTCGGCCACCTCGCCGACCTCAAGGCACGCCTGCCGGCCCTGAAGACGCTGGTGGCGTTCCAGGCGTTGAATGCGGCCGACCTCGACGCCCTGCTCCGGGCCGGGGCCGACGCCTTCGTGGCGCGCTCCGCCGCCCCGCGCGACCTCTGCAACGCCGTGCTGGCCCTCGCCGAGGGCGCCCCGCAACTGATCGCCCGCGCCGAGGTCGAGGCCGAGCCGGTCTCCGCCGCCGCCGAGCCGGCCGACGGCCTCGGGCTAACCCCGCGCGAGGCCGAGGTGCTGCGCTTCCTCAGCGCCGGCTTCAGCAACAAGGAGGTCGCGCGCCGCCTGATGCTCTCGGTCCGCACGGTGGAGACCCACCGCCTGAACCTGCGGCGCAAGACCCAGACCGGCCGGTTGAAGGACCTGGTCTCGCTCGCCCGGCAACTCGGCCTCGCGCCGGTGCTCGACGCGGAGACCAGCCGGCGCGGCGTCGAAGCGCCTCGGACGAACACGGGCGAAGGTCCGGCGCGCCACTGAGTGCGCCGCGACCCGGCCGCGCGGCCGGTTCGCTCAGGCGCGCGCCAACTCCGCGCTCGCAGCGGTCGTCCTCGCCTTGGCCGACTTTCGCGCCTTGGCCGCCGTCTTCGTCTTGCTTGCCTTCGTCTTGTTCGCCTGCGTTTTCACCGGCTCGGCCGCCTTGGCCGCCGTCTTCCTCGCCTTGCCGGCCTTCGCCTTCGAAGCCGTCGGCGCGTCCGCGGTGAGCCGGTTCTGCAGCAGGCTCAGCACCGCCGCCTCCTCGGGGCGCAGGCTGCTGAGATCCTCGACCAATTCGCTCTCGACCGCCTCCTTCACCTGAAGCAGCAGGGCGCCTTCCAGGTAGCAGTCGATGATCTGCGGGTGGATGTAGCACTTGCGGCAGATGGTCGGCGTGTTGCCGAGCCGCCCGGCGACGCTCTCGATCGCCGCGCGAACGTTCTTCTTGGCGCCGGCCTCGCCGTCGAAGGCCTCGAACTCGCGCAACGCCAGCGCCGCCAGCACCGTGCCGGCCCAGGTGCGAAAATCCTTCGCCGTGATGTCCTGCCCCGAGATCTCGCGCAGGTAGGCGTTGACGTCCGAGGAGGTCACGTCGCGCGGCTGCCCCGCCTCGTCGACGTACTGGAACAGCTCCTGGCCCGGCAGATCCTGGCAGGCCTTGACGATCTTGGCCACGCGCCGGTCCTTCACCGACAGGGCCCAGGTCTTGCCGCTCTTGCCCTTGAAGCGGAACGTCATCTCCGCGCCCTCGACCTTGACGTGCGGGTCGCGCAGCGTCGTCAGCCCATAGCTCTTGTTGGCCCGGGCGTAGTCGTCGTTGCCGACGCGGATCAGCGTCGTCTCCAGCAGGTGCACCACGGTGGCGAGCACCTTCTCGCGCGACAGGCCCTTGCGCCGCATGTCGGCGTCGATGCGCGTGCGGATGCCGGGCAGGGCGTCGGCGAAGGCCATGATGTGGCTGAACTTGGTCGAGTCCCGCGCCGCCCGGAAATCGGGATGGTAGCGGTACTGCTTGCGCCCCTTGGCGTCGCGCCCGGTCGCCTGGATGTGGCCGTTTCGGCGCGGGCAGATCCATACGTCGGTGTAGGCCGGCGGGATCGCGAGCGACTTGATCCGCTGGACCTGCGCCTTGTCGCGGACGGGGGCGCCCTTGGCGTCGACGAAGCGGAAGCCCGTGGCGGTCTTCTTCCGGGTCAGGCCGGGCATGGTGTCGTCCACGTAGGCGAGCCCGGCCTCGGCGGCCGCGTCGCGCGGGTCGACGACGGTGCCGGCGGTCTCGTCCGATGCCATCAGCTCCGCTCCCATCGGCCTTGCTCCTCCCTGCGAAAGCCTGGCCTCAACCGGGGCCGGACCGGCCCTGTTCCGGCGCTTGCGTATCCGCCGCACACGGATGCCCGCCCGTGTTAGAGGTCGGCCCGATGGACGCCGCCGACTCCCCCGCCCCCGCCCCCGCCGCGCCGATGCGGCGCCTCGCCTTCGTCGTCACCGAGGACTGGTTCTTCGCCTCGCACTTCCTGCCGATGGCGCGGGCGGCGGTGGCGATGGGCCTGTCGGTCGCCGTGGTGACGCGGGTGCGCGAGCACCGCGCGGCGATCGAGGCGACCGGCGCCCGGGTGGTCGCGCTGGAGGCGGAGCGCTCCAGCCTCAACCCGATGGCCGCCGGCTACGCGGCCGGGCAACTTGCGGCGATCCTGAAGGCCCTGAACCCCGACATCGTCCACTGCATCGCGCTGCGCGGGATCCTCGTCGGCGGCACGGCGGCGGCGATGGCCAACATCCCGGCCCGCGTCTACGCGCTCACCGGCCTCGGGCTGATCGGCGCGCGCGGCGACGCCGCCGGCCGCCTCGCGCGCACGGCGCTCCGCCACCTGATCCGCGGGCCGCTGGCCTCGAAGCGCACCCGCTTCCTGTTCGAGAACCCGGACGACGCCGCCGCCCTCGGCCTCGACCCGGCCGACACCGCGGTGACGATCGTCGGCGGCGCCGGAGTCGACCCGGACGCGTTCGTGCCGGCGCCGCTGCCGCCCCACCCACCGCTGCGCGTGGCGATCGTCGCGCGGATGCTGTGGTCGAAGGGGATCGACGTCGCCGTCGAGGCGGTGCGGCTCGCCCGCGCGCAAGGCGCGGCGGTCGAACTCGCCCTGCACGGCGCCCCCGACGCCTCGAACCGCCGCGCGATCCCCGAGGCGACGTTGCGCGACTGGTCCCGCGACGGCGTCGCCTGGCTCGGGCCGACGCGCGACGCGGCCGCGGCCTTCGCCGCCGCGCATGTCGGCTGCCTGCCCTCGCGGGGCGGGGAGGGCCTGCCGCGTACCCTGCTCGAGGCCGCCGCCTGCGGCCGGGCGCTCGTCACCACCGACGTGCCGGGCTGCCGCGCCCTGGTGCGCGACGGCGTCGAGGGCCTTGTCGTCCCCCCGGACGACGCGCCGGCCCTGGCCGCGGCCCTGGTACGCCTTGCCCGCGACCCGGCCCTCGTCGCGGGCCTCGGCGCCGCGGCCCGCCGACGGGTCGTCGAGGACGGGTTCTCGGAGGCCGCGGTGTCCGCGGCCGTCTCCGGCCTCTACCGCGAGCTGCTGGGCTCATGATCGCGAGCAAAGACGCCGACGCCTTCATCCGCGCCAACACCCGCCTGCTGCCGGTGGCGCATGCGCCGGAGCTGGTGATCCACGTCGCCGACGAGGCGACGGAGCTGTGGCAGAAGACCGAGGACGAACTGGCCGAGATCGGCCTGCCGCCGCCGTTCTGGGCCTTCGCCTGGGCCGGCGGCCAGGCACTCGCCCGCTACCTCCTCGACAACCCGGAGGTCGTCGCCGGGCGGCGCGTGCTCGACTTCGCCTCCGGTTCCGGCCTGGTGGCGATCGCCGCGGCGAAGTCCGGCGCCGCCTCGGTGCTCGCCAGCGACCTCGACCCCTTCGCCATCGCCGCGATCCCGCTCAACGCCGCCGCCAACGGCGTCGCCGGCCGGATCACCGCGACGGCGGCCGACCTGGTCGGCACCGTGCCCGACGTCGACCTCGTGCTCGCCGCCGACATCTTCTACGAGCGCGACCTCGCCGCCGCGGTGGGCGGCTGGCTCGGGCGCCTGCACGCTGTCGGCACCACGGTGCTGCTCGGCGATCCCGGCCGCAGCTACCTGCCGCGCGCCCGCCTCGAGTCGATCGCCAGCTACGCCGTGCCGGTGACGCGGGCGCTGGAGGATGCCGAGATCAAGCAGAGCCACGTCTGGCGGTTCGTCGGGTGATCCGGTGGGCGCCGCCGCCGGGTCGCGTTGGCGGAAGGCAACCGGCGCCGCCTCGAGTAGTATTCGTTTGAAAGTCCAGCTGTTGTATCCGTGGATCTAGCCACTATCGGGCGGTGGAAGAAAGCATTCACGAGATCCATCGTGGTTTTTCGATCGGCGGCCAAGAAAATTGCGGGTTGATTAATGTCGGTCGGGCAATGTCCGCATCGGCCACCGGTGCGGTCTGCGGGGCATGGACCGGAAGATGAACGATCCTAACGCCTACGTGACACTGTCCGCCGGCGCCGCGATCTTCGAGGAGGGCGAGCCCGGCGCGTTCGCCTACCTGATCGTCGCGGGGCGAGCCGCGCTCTTCCTCCGGCGCGATGGCGTCGAGGTGTCGGTCGCCGAGCGCGCCGCCGGCGAGATCGTCGGCGAGATGGCTCTGCTCGATGCCGGCCCGCGCTCCGCCTCGGCGCGGGCGATCGAGGATTGCATCCTCGTCTCGGTCTCCGAGGAGCAGATCCGGCATCGCCTGCACAATGCCGACCCGATCCTGCGCCTGTGCTTCGGCGTCATCATGGCCTGCTGCCGGGATGCCGTGGCGCTGCCGAGGCCGAACGGTACGGTCGCGCCGAACGGTACGGTCGCGCCGACGCGAGCCGCCGGCGCCCATTTTACGCCGTCGCTGAAGGCGGATTTCGAGGCCTCGATCGACGCGATGATGACGGAGCGCGCGCTGCGCCTGGCGCTGAACCGCAACGAGTTCGAGCTGTACCTGCAGCCGATCGTCCACCTCGGGACGGAGGCGCTCGCCGGCTTCGAGGCCCTGATCCGCTGGCGCCATCCCGAGAAGGGCCTCGTGCACCCGATGGCGTTCATCCCGGTCGCGGAAGCGAGCGAACTGATCGTCGAGATCACCCAATGGGTCGTCTCCGAGGTCGGGCGGATCATGCCCGAGATCATGAGGGCGGCCCTGCAGAATCCGGCCGCCACCGACGGGCCGCTGTTCCTTTCGATCAACGTCAGCGGCCACGACCTCGCCCGGGCGAGCTTCCCCGAGATGGTCGGCGAGATGCTGCGCAGCACCGGCATCGCCCCGTCGACGCTGAAGCTCGAGATCACCGAGACCACGGTGATGCGCGATCCCGTGGGCGCCACGGAAGCGCTCAGCCAGTGCCGCGAGGCGGGCATGGGCGTCGCCATCGACGACTTCGGCACCGGCTACTCGTCGCTGAGCTACCTCTCGAAGCTGCCGATCACCACCTTGAAGGTCGATCGCGAGTTCGTGCGCGCGATGCTCACCACCCCGTCCAACCGCAAGATCATCCAGACGATCCTGCGGCTCGCCGACGAAATCGGCATCCCGGTGGTCGCCGAGGGCATCGAGGAACCGGCCGAGGCCGACGCCCTCGCCGAGATGGGCTGCGCCTACGGCCAGGGCTACCGTTTCGGCCGCCCGGTGCCGCTCGCGGAAACCCTCGCCCTGACCAAGGCCTGGCGGCTCGCCCCCTACGATGCGGCGCTGATCGTCGCGGCGTAGCCGCTCGCACCGGTCGTCGGGGCGGGCGGGGATGCGCGATTTCGCGAAGTTCGGTTAAGGATCCTCCGATACAGCGGATGCGAAGGCCGCGCCGCGCACCGGCGCTCGGAGGTTGACGGTTTTGGGCGACGACGATCCCGATCACGACCGGCAGGACGCCGTCTCGGGCGATGCCCCCGCGGCCGGCACGCCCCCGTCGGACGGTCAGCCGCCGGCCTGGGAGATCGTCCTGCCCGAAGAGGGCGCGACCGAGGATCTCGGGCTGTTCCTGGCCGAGTTCCTGATGCCGGGCGACCTCGTCGCGCTCTCGGGCGGCCTGGGCGGTGGCAAGACCACGCTCGCGCGCGCGCTGATCCGCGAATTGGCCGGCGACCCGGACCTCGAGGTTCCAAGCCCGACCTTCACCCTGATCCAGCCCTACGAGGGCCGGCTCGGCGCGATCGTCCACGCCGACCTCTACCGCCTGCGCAGCGCCGACGAGCTGGTCGAGCTCGGCTTCGACGAGATGACGGATTCCGCGATCACCCTGGTCGAGTGGCCCGAGCGGCTGCCGCCGCGCGAGGGGCCGGTGCTCTCGATCGACCTGTCGCTCCGGCCCGAGTTCGGCGAGGGCTCCCGGTTCGCGCGCATCTCCGGCACCGAGGGCATGCGCGCCCGCCTCGATCGCGCGCGCGCGGTCCGCGCGCTGCTCGCCCGCAGCGGCTGGGACGAGGCGACGCGCACCCTGATGCAGGGCGACGCGTCGTCGCGCGCCTACGAGCGCCTGACCCATCCCGACGGCCGCTCGGCGGTGCTGATGATCTCGCCGCCGCGGGCCGATGGCCCCCCGGTGCGCGACGGCAAGCCCTACAGCGCCATCGTCAAGCTCGCCGAGAGCGTCCACGCCTTCGTCGCCATCGACCGGGGGCTGCGGGCGCTGGGCTTCTCGGCGCCGCGCATCTACGGCGAGGACCTCGACACCGGCCTGCTGATCCTCGAAGACCTCGGCATCGAACCGGTGGTCGACGCCGCCGGCCCGCGGCCCGAGCGCTACGCCGAGGCGACGCGCCTGCTGGCCAAGCTCCACGCCGTCGAGTTGCCCGGCGTGCTGCCGGTGGCCGAGGGCATCGACCACGTGCTGCCGACCTACGACGCCGAGGCGCTGCTGTTCGAAACCGAGCTGCTGCCGGACTGGTACGCCCCGGCGCTGCGCGGCGTGACGCTCTCGCCGGAGGCGCGGGCCGAGTTCGGCGCGCTCTGGGCCGAGGTGCTGGAGGGCGCTGTACCCGCCCGCCCGACCTGGACCCTGCGCGACTACCATTCCCCCAACCTGATCTGGCTGCCCGAGCGCGACGGATTGGAGCGCATCGGCGTGATCGACTTCCAGGACGCGGTGCTCGGCCACCCGGCCTACGACGTCGCCTCGCTGCTCCAGGACGCGCGGGTCGACGCCAACGCCGAGTTCGAGCTTCGGCTGCTCGGGCTCTACGCCCGCGAGCGCCGCGCCCGCGACACGGCCTTCGACGTGCAGGGCTTCGCCACCGCCTACGCCATCCTGGCGGCGCAGCGTGCCACCAAGATCCTCGGCATCTTCGCGCGGCTGAACCTCCGCGACGGCAAGCCCGCCTACCTCGCCCACATCCCGCGGATCGAGGGCTACCTCGCCCGCAACCTCGCCCACCCGGCCCTGGCGTCGCTGCGCGATTGGCACCTGCGGCACCTGCCCGGGCTGCTCGCACCCGCCGAGCCGCCCGCCGAGCCCGCCTGAGCCGCCCTCCGACCCCTCCTTCGCGAGCCCCGCGCATGAGCGACACCCCCGCCTCGCCGCCGACCGCGCAAGCGCCGATCACGCGATCCCCGATAAACTGCGCTTTCGTCCTCGCCGCGGGCCTGGGCAAGCGCATGCGCCCCGTCACCGCCACCGTGCCGAAGCCCCTGGTGGAGGTCGCCGGCAAGGCGCTGATCGACCACGCCCTCGACCGGGCGGCGGAAGGCGGCATCGAGACCGCGGTGGTCAACGTGCACTACCTGCCGGACCTGATCGAGGGGCACCTGGCCAAGCGGGGCGGCCTGCCGAAGGTCGTCGTCTCCGACGAACGCGCGGCGCTGCTCGAGACCGGCGGCGGCGTGAAGAAGGCGCTGGACCTCGTCGGCGCCGATCCGTTCGTGGTGTTCAACTCGGATTCGTTCTGGCTGGAAGGCCCGACCCCGAACCTCGCCCGGCTCATCGAGGCCTGGGACGCGGCGCGCATGGACATCCTGCTCCTGGTGGCGCCGACCACCACCAGCCTCGGCTACGAGGGCGCCGGCGACTTCGTGATGGCCGCCGACGGCCGCCTCGCGCGGCGGGGCGAGCGCCGGATCGCGCCCTTCATCTACGCGGGCGTCGCGGTCTTGAAGCCGGAGCTGTTCGCCGACACGCCGGACGGCGCCTTCTCGCTCAACCTGCTGTTCGACCGCGCGATCGCGGCGAGCCGCCTCTCGGGCCTCCGCCTGGACGGGCAATGGCTCCACGTCGGAACACCGGACGCGATCCGCGCCGCCGAGGAGCGGGTGCGGGTAAGCGCGCAGGAGGGGTGAGCGGCGATTCCGTTTGAGGAACGGAAGCGGAACCTCTAGATTGCTCGCGTCGAGGCTGGCCCTGGTCGCTGCGGAGGTCCCGGTGGACGTGAAGGAAGCGGTTTCCAAAGCGAAGGACTATGTCGCCACGGTCTTCGATGCCGAGCAGCCGAAGAACATCGGCCTCGAAGAGATTCGGTTCGACGACGCACTGAACCAATGGCTCATCACCGTCGGCTTTTCGCGTCCTTGGGACGCGTCGAAGCCGCTGGTGACGGCACTTGGGCGCGATCTCGACCTCAAGCGATCCTACAAGGTGGTGCACCTCAAGGATGACGACGGCCGCGTCGTCTCCGTCACCGACCGCCGAGTCGAGCCTTGAGTGCGAGACGCCTGTTCATCGATACGAACCTGCTTCTGCTGCTCTTCGTCGGGACCGCGTCGGAAACCTACATCGCCGCCCACCGGCGGACACGGATCTACACGATCGACGACTTCGCGCTGCTGAAGCTCCTGATCGGGGATGCGGCGGTCTTCGTCACGACGCCGAACGTCCTCGCCGAGACCTCGAACCTGATCCGGCAGTTCGACCAGGCTCGTCTCGCCCCCGTACTTCAGGCGTTTCGTGGCTATGCCGAGGCGGCAACGGAGACATATGTTCCAAGTGCGGTCGCCGTGAATGCCTCCGACTTCGACAGGCTCGGTCTCAACGACGTCTCGATCCTGGATGCTCAAGAGCCGGACGTGACTTTGATCACTGACGACCTGCACCTCTACCTGACGAGCGCGATGTCCGGCAGGAAGGCCCTCAACTTCACGCACGAGCGCGAACGGATCTTCGGTTGACCCAGATCGAACCGATCGAACCCTCCCACGTCTTCACCATCACCCGCGGCGCGCCGTTCCTGCCGACGCTGGTCGACGCGTTGCTCGACGGGCGCCTCGTCGGCGACCTCGGGGGCGACCCGCTGGCGCTGGCCGCCGTGACGATCTACCTGCCGACGCCGGGGGTGGCGAAGGAGCTGGCCAAGCGCCTCGCCGCGCGGCTCGGCGAGGCGGCGCTGCTGCCGCGGATGATCCCCCTCGGCGAGGCGGACGAGGCCGAGCTGGATCTCGCCGCGATGCCGCTCGTGGCGAACGCCGCCACCGGGCTCGACCCCGAGATGCAGAAGCTGGAGCGCCGGCTGATCCTCGCCCGGCTGGTGCAGTCCTGGGCGCAGGCGGTCGATCGCTCGCTGCTGCCGATCGACGAGGAGGTGCCGTTCCTGGTGCCGGCCTCGCCCGCCGACGCGGTGGCGCTGGCCGCCGACCTCGAAGGCCTGATGGACGCGCTGACCGTCGAGGGGCTGCCCTGGTCGGAGATCGCGGGCGCCGTCGAGGCCGAGTATTCGCGCTATTTCGGCCTGACCCTCGACTTCGTGCGGATCGCCGCCGAGAACTGGCCGCGGATCCTGGCCGAGCGCGGCCTCACCGATCCGGTCTCGCGCGCGCGCGACCTCGTCTTGGCGGAGGCCGCGCGGCTGACCCGCGCGCGGCCGCGCGACCCGGTGGTGATCGCCGGCTCCACCGGCTCGGTGCCGGCCACCGCCAAGCTCATCGCCGCGGTGGCGGGGCTGCCGCACGGCGCGGTGGTGCTTCCGGGGCTCGACCTCGACCTCGACGAGGCCGGGTGGGACGCGATCGAGACCGGCGCCGGCTTCGACCGCGAGGTCGCCCACGGCCATCCGCAGGCCGTGCTGCATCGGCTGCTCGGCCCCGGCTGCCTCGGCCTCGCACGGGCCGCGATCGTCGATCTCGGCGGCCACGATCCCGAGGCGACCGCGCGCGCCGCCCTGCTGTCCCAGGCCCTGCGCCCGGCCGAGACCACCGACGCCTGGGCGCGCCTCGACCCGGCCCTGCGCGACACCCTCGGCCGTGAAGGCCTCGCCGGGCTCGCCGTGGCCGAGGCCGCCGACGAGCGCGACGAGGCGCTGATCGCCGCCCTCGCCCTGCGCGAAACGCTCGCCACCCCGGGCCGGACGGCCGCCCTGATCACGCCCGACCGCGCGCTCGCCATGCGGGTCGCCGCCGAGCTCGCCCGCTGGGACATCGTCGCCGAGGACAGCGCCGGGTCGACGCTGAGCCGCAGTTCGGCGGGCCGGCTGGCACGGCTCTCGGCGGAGCTTGCCGTCGACCTCCACGCCGAGCAGGGCGACGCGATCCCGCCGCGGATCATCGCGCTCCTGGCCCACCCGCTGGTCGGCCTCGGCCTTCCGCGCGGCGACGTCGTGCGCGGGGCGGCGGCCCTCGAGATCGGCGTGCTGCGCGGCCCGGCGCCGGCCGGCAGCTTCCAGGGCCTGAAGGATGCGCTTGCCGCCCAGCGCGCCGCCCCGCACAGGCACCAGCCCCGCGCCAAGCAGCGCCTCTCCGACCTCGACTGGGACTTGGCGGCGGCGATCCTCGACCACCTGGAGGCCGCGTTCGCCCCGCTCACGGCGTTCGCGGGCGCGTGCGGCACCGAGCCTGCGTCCTGCGACCTCGTCGAGGCGGCACGCCTCCACGCCGAGGTCTGCGAGGCGCTGCTGGCGCGGCCGGCGGATGTGACGGAGCCGATCGCGGACGCCTCGCTGAACTGCCTCGACACGCTGTTCGACGACGTGCGCAACCTCGTCGGCCACCGCGCGGAGGCGGACGCGGCGCTGCTGCCGGGACACTTCGACGACTACCCCGCCTTCCTCACCACGCTCGCCGCCGACCGTACCGTGCCCTGCGCCGGTCCGGCGCCGCACCCGCGCCTGAGCATCCTCGATCCGCTCGGATCGCGCCTGATGCACTACGATCGCGTCGTGCTCGCTGGGCTCGACGAGGGCGTCTGGCCGGGCAAGACCACCACGGACGCCTTCCTCAACCGCCCGATGCGCGAGCGCGTCGGCCTCAACCCGCCCGAGCGCCAGCTCGGCCAAGCCGCCCACGACTTCGTGCAGGGCATGAGCTGCCGCGACGCGGTGATCACCCGCGCGGCCAAGCGCGAGGGCTCGCCGACCGTGCCGTCGCGCTTCCTGCAGCGCATCCGCGCGTTCGCGGGCGAGGCGGCGTGGGCGACGGCGCTCGACGCGGGTCGTCGCTTTGCCGGCTACGCGCGAGCGCTCGACACCGCGGCGGCGCAACCGCGCCTGACCCAGCCGAAGCCGAAGCCGGACCCGGCCCTGTTTCCGCGCAGCCTCAGCGTCACCGAGATCGAGACGCTGGTCCGCGACCCCTACGCGATCTTCGCGCGCCACGTGCTCGGGCTCGATCCCTTGGAGGCGGTGGCGGAGCGGCCGGGCGCGGGCGACCGCGGCACGATGATCCACGCGATCTTCAATGAGTTCGCGAAAACCTACCCGGATGTGTTGCCCAGCTTCGATCGCGCGCGTGAGGAGTTGACTCAGATCGCCGTAAACTCGTTCGCGAAAATCGAAGATATTTACCCCGAGCTCTACGCCGAGTGGTGGCCGCGCTACGAGCGCATGGCCGCGCTCTACCTGCCCTGGGAGATCGCGCGGCGGGCGACGCTCGCCCGCGTCGAGCCCGAGATCTTCGGCCGCTGGGCGATCCCGCTCGGGTCCGAGACCTTCACCCTGCGGGCGCGCGCCGACCGGATCGAGCGCGGGGCCGACGGCGCCTGCATCGTCGACTTCAAGACCGGCGCGCCGCCCTCGGCGCGGGAA
Organism: Methylobacterium cerastii; assembly: GCF_022179125.1. Classification (GTDB taxonomy): domain Bacteria; phylum Pseudomonadota; class Alphaproteobacteria; order Rhizobiales; family Beijerinckiaceae; genus Methylobacterium; species Methylobacterium cerastii. The sequence goes on along the minus strand of NZ_BPQG01000008.1, from coordinate 20,459 downwards.
ATCTTCGCCGGCTTCTCGCCGCAGCTGACCCTGGAGGCGGCCATGCTGATGCACGGCGCCTTCGACGGCTTCCCGGCGGCGGACGCGGCGCCGGACCTGCTCTACGTCCACGCCTCCGGAGGGCGGAAGCCGTTCGTGCCGCTGGCGGTCAAGCCGCCCAAGGGCGATCCGCGCACCGTCCCCGAGATCGTCGAGGAGCACGCCACGCGCCTGAAGGGGCTCGTCGCCCGCTTCATGACGGGGCAGGCCGCCTACACCTCGCGGCCCTACCCGAAATACGCCAAGTCCTACGGCGACTACGACCACCTCGCCCGCGTCGGCGAATGGTCGCTCGGGGGTGACGGGGAAGGGTGATCCGATCGCCAACGGATCGATCCGGGATGCGGTTCTGGCAAACCCGGTTTCGGCAACCCTAGCCGTCGTCCCGGGGCGCCGAAGGCGGGCCCGGGATTCAGAACCGCAGGTCGTGCTCGATCCTGCGCTGTCGGCGGCTCTGGATCCCGGGCTCTGCTGCGCAGCCCCGGGATGACGGCGAGGGAGCGGGACTGATCGCGTTTCGCTTCGATGAGACGTGTAATACCGAACCTCGGTGAGCCCGACTCATCGAGGTTCGGCCCCCGCGACTGCGGGGCGGCGGTCGTTCGCCGGACCTCATGGGTTCTGACCCATGAGACTTGGTATAAGCGACGTGAGGCGTCAGACCGGGGCCAACGCGGCGCGGGGGTCGTGTCGGGCGAGGCGGCCGAGCAGGTACTCGACCTCCGCCACCGCCCTCTTGCCGAGGGCGCCGCCGGGCTTGCGCTGGGCGGGCGAGGCGATCAGTCCGCGGCGGGCCATCACGTATTTGCGGACCGCCAGCCCGATGCCGGGCTGCTGCTCGTAGCGCAGCAGCGGCAGGTGGGCGTCGAACAGGTCGTGCGCGGCATCGCGCTCGCCGGCGGCCGCCAGGCGGACCACGTCGGCGAGCATGTCGGGGAAGGCGTAGCCGGTCATCGCGCCGTCGGCGCCGCGCTCGGTCTCGAAATCGAGGAACAGGCCGCCGTTGCCGCACAGGATCGCGATGTGCCGCATCGTGCCGTCCGCCTCGAAGCCGCGGAGCGCCGAGATCTTCTCCAGCCCCGGCCAATCCTCGTGCTTGAGCATCATGCAGGCCGGGTTGTCGTTGACGATCCGGCGGATCACGCCCGGCGTCATCACCACGCTGAAGGTCAGCGGGTAATCCTGGATCACGAACGGCACGTCGGCGCCGATCGCCTCGGCGGCCTGCGCGTAATAGCCGACGATCTGGTCGTCGGTGCGGAGCGTGCTCGGCGGCGCGATCATCACGCCGGCCGCGCCCGCATCCATGGCGCTGCGGGCCAGCGACGCCATCGCGGCGAAGCCCGGCGCCGAGACGCCGACGATCACCGGCAGGCCCTCCGCCCGCACGATGAAGCGGCGGGCGACATCGAGCGCCTCGCCCTGATCGAGCTTGCCCGCCTCGCCCATCACCCCGAGCACGGTGAGGCCGGTGGCGCCGTTTTCGGCGTAGAAGTCGGTCAGCCGGTCGATCGAGTCGACGTCGATGCGGCCGTCCGCATGGAACGGCGTCGGGGCGATCGGGAAGACGCCGCGTTCGGAGGCATCCAGGCGCATGGGGTTCGATCCTTCGTGACGGCGTCGCGCCGGGGGACGCGGAGGATAGACCGTCTCGGCGCCCGCGTCGCAGCCGCTCAGGGGATGCCGAGCGTCCGGATCAGCACGAGGCTGATGCCGATGAGTAAGAGGAGCGAGCCGGTGACGGCGGCGGTGACGCGGCCGCCGACGCGGGCGAGGATGCGCACGTCGACGCCTAGGCCGAGCGCCGCCATCGAGACGACGGTGAGGAGGCCGGCGAACCTCGTCATCGGCAGCGCGGCCGCGTCGGGGATCAGGCCGAGCGAGCGCAGGCTCGCCAGCACCAGGAAGCCGACGATGAACCACGGCACCAGCCGGGTCAGGCTCAGGCGGCCGGGCCTTGTCGCGGCGCCGCCGTCGGCCGGCAGCCACCGGGCGATGACGGAGAAGGCCAGCACCACCGGGCCGAGCATCAGCACGCGCACGAGCTTCACCAGGGTGCCGACCTGGGTGCTGACGAGGCTGACCGGCACGGTGGCCGCCAGCACCTGCGGCACCGCGTAGACTGTGAGGCCGGCGAGCACGCCGTACTGGTTGTCGGAGAGGTGGGCCAGCGGCACGAACAGCGGCAGCCCGAGCACCATCAGCACGCCGAGCACGGCGGTGAAGGCGATGGAGGCGGCGATGTCCTTGTTGTCGGCCCCGATCACCGGGGCGACGGCGGCGATCGCCGAGTTGCCGCAGATCGCGTTGCCGCAGGCGACGAGGATCGCCATCCGCGCCGGCAGCGCCAGCAGGCGGCAGATGCCGTAGCTCGCCGCGATCGTCAGGATCACGGTCCCGACGATGCCCGTGAGCAGCGCCGGCCCCGAGGCGACGATCGCCCCGAGGCTCAAGGAGGCGCCGAGCAGGGTCACGGCGAGCTCGAGCAGCTGCTTGGCACTGAAGGCGATTCCGCTGCGGAAGCGCGGACCCGGCACCCAGGCGCTGCGGACCGCGATGCCGAGCAGGATCGCGATCACCAGGGCCTCGATGTAGGGGTGATCCAGCGCGCGCTCCTCGGCGGCCTGGACGCCCATGGCGATCCCGGTGATCGCGACGCAGACGAGGATGCCCGGCAGCAGCGCGAACGGGCCGGCGCCGGCGGTCGGCTCAGTGCGCGCGGATGTCGTCATCGGCTTCGAGTCAGCGCCCATGCGGCCTCTCGCTCGGCAGAATCCGCACCCCGAGGGGCGCTTGGGAAGGAACTTCCACGCCGAGGATCAGGCGGAGAAGAAGTCTTTCCTTATCGAGGAATCTTCGGAAGACGCAACCATTGATTCAGGCGCGCCCAAGCGCGACATCTTCCATCATGACCGCCCAGCTCGACCAACTCACGACAGCCTACGACCCCTTCGGCGAGCCGATGGAGATGTCGCGCGCCTGTGCGGACGCCAAGATCTCCGGAAAGTTCGGGAGCTACGGCGAGACGCGCCGCGCCGCGATTGTGTTCTGGGCGCTCGCGTTGCTGTTCGTGGGCGGCCGGATCTACCTGTCCGAGCAGACGCCGTCACACGGAGCGGTCGCGGAAGCGACATCGATGACCCTTCCGGGGACGGCCCTTCGCTGAACCGGTCCGCGTCGGCGGGACGTCCTCAGTAGGCGTCCGCGAGATAGGCGGCGATCGCTTTGCCGTCCGCCTCGTCGATCGGGGCGTGATAGACCTTGATCATCTTGGTCACCTCAGCATCCCAGAACGCCTTACCTTTGCCCGGCGGCTGCATCGCGATGTAGTCGGTCGAATGGCAGGTGAGGCAATTGCCCTGCGCCGCCGTGCGGCCGACCTCTTGGCCTGCGCTCGAACGCAATTCGGAATAGGCATCCGGCAACGCGTAATCCAGTGGCGCGGCCGTCGTTGCGCCCGCCCAAAGCGAGACCATAAGTACGATGTGGCAGCGAATGGACATCGATTCCCCCTTTCAGGCCGCTTGAATGCGGGTGGTCTCGACGACGTTGCGCATGTAGCCCGGCGGGTTCCACTGCGGCTCCATCGGCTGGCCTGCGCCATCCTTGGCTGTCGCGCGCACACGAATGGCATGCATGCCGGCACCGAGTTCGGTGGTCGCCGTCCAAGTCCTGAACGCGTAGCGGCCGAGATCCTGTCCGAGCTCGGCCGGTATCCAGGTGCGGCCGTCGTCCGTCGAGAGTTCGACGCGCGCGACGCCGGAGCCGCCGTCGAAGGCGATGCCGCGAAGCGATGTCGGCCCGGCCTTGACCTTGGCGCCGTCGCTTAGGTTCGTCACGAACGAGCGCACGTTCAACCGCGCGATCGGCACCGTGGCCGCAGGCGCCTTGCCCGGCTCGGTGCAGGCGCACGGCGTGTCCGGGATCCGGTAGGCGGACTTCATCCAGAAGCCCTCGAACGGTCGGTCGAGCACGGTGATCGCGCCGAGGTGCTTCACCCAGTACGTGCCGTAGAATCCCGGCACCACGAGGCGTACCGGAAAGCCGTTGAGAAAGGGCAGGTCCTGACCGTTCATGCCCCAAGCCAGCATCACCTCGCCGGAGCGGGCGTGATCGACGGTCAACGCCTTCACGAAGTCCGGGGTCTCGGGAATCACCGGGCCATCGAGGCCGTCGAAGGCGACCTGCACCGCGCCGGCTTTCATGCCAGCCGCGTCGAGCACCGCCTTCAACGACACGCCGGTCCAGCGGGCGTTGCCCATGGCGCCGTTGCCGAGCTGGCCGCCTGCGACGCGTGGCTCGACGAAGCCGCGGGAATTGCCGGAGCATTGGTTCACCGCGACAACCTCCATCGGCGCCATGCGCTTGAGGTCGGCAAGCGACAGCGCGACCGGGCGCTCGACATGGCCCTTGATCTCCAGTCGGTACGTCTCCGGGTCGATCGCGAGTGGGAGGTCGGCCAAGTGGTAGCGCACGAAGAAGGCGTCGTTGGGCGTGATCGCACCCTCGTCGAACACCGAGAACGGCGTTTCGAGTTGCGGCGGGCGGCTGGTGAGCTGGATCAGCGGGCGTTTGCCCGGATAGCGGACGAGGGCGCGCGCGCCGTTGCCGAAGGGCAGGGCGATCCGGTCCTCGGCGGCGGCGCGGAAGGGAAGCCCCGCGCCGATCGCCGCGAGCCCGGCCCGCATCAGCACCTGTCGCCTGTCGAGACCGGCCATGGCATCCTCCCGTCGCGACGTCCGTCCCGGATCGGGCGGCGGCGTCTTTGCGGAAGGTTATAGCATCGCGGGCCTGTAAAACCCCCGGCACCGGCCATGCGGCGCCGAAGCTTCGTGCGGTCTGTCAGGCGGCGGGCACCGTCCGGTCACTTCAGCCGGGCGGCGGCCCAGGCGATGTGGTCGTCCATGAAGCTGGAGATGAAGAAGTAGGAGTGGTCGTAGCCCTCGCGCATGTTCAGGGTGAGCGCGATGCCGGCCTTCTTGCAGGCCTCTTCCAGCAGCCACGGCCGCAGGCCGTCGTCGAGGAAGCTGTCGGCGGTGCCCTGGTCCACCAGGAGCTCGGGGAAGCGGTGTCCGTCCTCGATCAGCGCGGTGGCGTCGTGGGCGCGCCAGGCCGCGGTGTCCGCGCCGAGATACTTCTCGAAGGCCGGCTTCGACCAGCCCGCCGTGGAGGGCTGGGCGATCGGTGCGAAGGCCGAGCAGGACTTGAAGCGGTCGGGATAGGTCAGCGCGATGGTGAGCGCGCCGTGGCCGCCCATCGAGTGGCCGACGATGCCCTGGCGGCTCATGTCCGCGGGGAAGTTCTTCGCGATCAGCGCCGGAAGCTCTTCGGTGACGTAGCTCCACATCCGGTAGTTCGCGGAATAGGGAGCTTCCGTCGCGTCGAGGTAGAAGCCCGCGCCGGAGCCGAACTGCCAGTTGCCGGCCTCGTCGGGGATGCCCTCGCCGCGGGGCGAGGTGTCCGGCGCGACGACGATCACGCCGTGGCGGGCGGCGGCCTGCCGGTACTCGCCCTTGTCCATGACGTTGGCGTGGGTGCAGGTCAGCCCCGAAAGGTACCACAGCACCGGCACCGGGCCGTCCTTGGCCTGCGGCGGCACGAAGACCGCGAAGGTCATCGGGCAGGCGGTGGTCTCGGCGTCGTGCCGGTACACGCCCTGGACGCCACCATGCGAGAGGGCCTTCGAGACGGTTTCCATGGGGTGATCTCCTGATCGGGACGGTCGGGCGGGCATGTCCCTCCCCCCTCGAGGGGGGAGGGCGTACGCGTCGTGGCCTAGTAAATCACCACCGAGCGGATCGACTTGCCCTCGTGCATCAGGTCGAAGCCGTGGTTGATCTGGTCGAGCGGCATGGTGTGGGTGATCAGGTCGTCGATGTTGATCTTGCCCTCCATGTACCAGTCGACGATCTTCGGCACGTCGGTGCGGCCCCGCGCCCCGCCGAAGGCCGAGCCCTTCCAGACGCGGCCGGTGACGAGCTGGAACGGACGGGTCGAGATCTCCTTGCCGGCTTCCGCCACGCCGATGACGATCGACTCGCCCCAGCCGCGGTGGCAGCACTCGAGCGCCTGGCGCATCACGTTGACGTTGCCGGTGCAGTCGAACGAGAAGTCGGCGCCGCCGCCGGTCGCGTCGAGGATCGCGGCCACGACGTGGTCGTTGCCGACTTCCTTCGGGTTGATGAAGTGCGTCATCCCGAACTTCTTCGCCATCTCCTGCTTGTCGGGGTTGATGTCGACGCCGATGATCTTGTCGGCGCCCACCATCCGCGCGGCCTGGAGCACGTTGAGGCCGATGCCGCCGAGGCCGAACACCACGACGTTGGCGCCGGGCCAGACCTTCGCGGTGTAGATCACCGCGCCGATGCCGGTGGTGACGCCGCAGCCGATGTAGCAGACCTTGTCGAAGGGGGCGTCCTCACGGATCTTCGCGAGTGCGATCGCCGGGAGCACGGTGAAGTTCGAGAAGGTCGAGCAGCCCATGTAGTGGAACAGGGTGTCGGACCCGCCCGGGCTGCCGCCGGTGGAGACGCAGGAGAAGCGCGAGGTGCCGTCCGGCATCACGCCCTGGCCCTGCGTCGCGCGGATCGCGGTGCAGAGGTTGGTGCGCTGCGACAGGCACGACTTACAGCCGCGACATTCCGGCGTGTAGAGCGGGATCACGTGGTCGCCGACCTTCAGGTCGGTGACGCCGGCGCCGACCTCGCGGACGATGCCCGCGCCCTCGTGGCCGAGGATCGCCGGGAACTTGCCCTCCGAATCGAGGCCCGAGAGGGTGTAGGCGTCGGTGTGGCAGATGCCGGTGGCCATCACCTCGACGAGCACTTCGCCGGCCTTGGGCCCCTCGATGTCGATGGTCTCGATGGTGAGCGGCTTCTTCGCCTCCCACGCCACGGCTGCGCGCGTCTTCATGTCGGATTTCCCTGTGCCTGAACGATCACGGACGGCGTCGACAGGCGACGGCGCTTCGGCTCGCTCCGACCCTCGGCGTTCCCGTGACGAGAATCCGGCGGCGGCGATCCGAACGGCCCGAAATACGGGATGCCTGATGCTGGTTCTCGCGCGCCGACGCAACCGCCATTTCCGCAGGGGCCGCCCGCATGGGGCGCGGGCCGCCGCGAGATCCCCCTAGCCGCCTCAGGCTGCGGCGAGCCCGAGCCCGGCCAAAGCCTCGGCGATCTCGTCCTCGCTCAAGGTCCGGATCACCGGGCCGGAGGTCCAGACCAGCATCGGCCGGATCGCGTGGTCCGGGTAGATCCGCGCGAGCAGCCGGGCGTAGAGGGCGATCTGCGCCGTCTCGGGGCGCGGCGGCGGCGCGCCCTCGTCCGGCGGGCGTCCGGTCTTGAAGTCGGCGAGTCGCACGATGCCGTCGGCGACCGCGAGGCGGTCGATGCGGCCGAAGACCGGCCGCTCGACGCCCTCCACCACCACCCGCCCCGACAGGCTGACCTCGGCGCGCGCATCGCGGGCGAAGAGCGGCGCGAGGTCGGGCGTCTCGATCAGGTCGAGGGCCGCCCGCACGACGTTCGCGCGAGCAGGGCGCGGGAAGGCGGGCGCGCGGGCGGCCACGAACGCCGTCGCTGCCGGCTCGCGGGCGGCCGGCTCGAGGCGCGGCAGGTGCTCGAGCAGGGCGTGGATCAGCTTGCCGCGCCGGCGCGCCTCGGTGTCGGCCTGCCGTGGCGGGATCCGGCGCTCGCCGTCGGCCGCGCGCATCACCCCCGAGGGCGAGATCGGCGGCGCGGGGGCGGCCTCGGGGGCCACCGGCTCGCGCAGCCATGCGGGGAGCGCGGCGGGCTCGGGCGCCGGCTCGGCCGGCGCCGTGCCGGTCTCCGGGCCGGTCCCGTCCCGCCACAGGGTGACCGGGCCGTAGGCGGTCTCCACCGCCTCGCCCTCGCCGAACGCCTGCACCATCCCGGTGCGGATCATCTCGCACCAGGCGGTCGGCCCCACCGGCGTCTGGCCGCGGAAGGGCGCGACCACGAGCCGGTCGGCGGCCCGCGTCATCGCCACGTAGAGCAGGCGGTTGTGCTCCTCCCGGGCCCGCACGTGCAGGGTCTCGCGCGCGGCGCCGATCGCCTCGGAATCGTAGGGTTTCGCGGTCGACCACACCGGCGGCACGTCGCCCGGCATCGCGAGCAGCGGCGGGTCGTTGCCGCCCGGCGCCTCGCAGCCGTCGATCATCACCACGACCGGGGCCTCCAGGCCCTTGGCGCCGTGCACGGTCATCACCCGCACCTCGTCGCGGCCGGATTCCATGTCGCGCTTGACCGTGTGGCCGGCCTCGCCCCGCCCTCCGGCGCAGTAGCGCGCCAGGAAGCCGGCGAGCGAGGGGGCGTCGGCCCCGGCCTCCGCCTGCGCGGCCCCGAGCAGGAACACGTCGATGGCGTCGCCCGCCTCGCCCCCGAGGCGGGCGACGAGGGCGGCCCGGCCCCCGCCCGGCCCGAGGAGGGCGGCGTAGAAGCCGAACGGTCCCTGCGCGCCCGCGGCGGCGATCCAGCCGGCGAGCGCATCGCGCCCACGGATCGCCGCCGCGTCGCCGGCCGCCGCGTGGCGGCCGAGCGCGTCCTCCAGGGTCTCGGACCGGTCGCGGTCGGCGGCGATGCGGACGAGGTGGTCGTCGGTGAGGCCGACCAGCGGCGTCTTGAGCGCGCAGGCCAGCGTCAGGTCGTCGGCGGGCAGCAGCCCGGCCCGGCCGATCGAGACCAGGTCGGCCACCGCGATGTGCGCGCCGACGTCGAGCCGGTCCTGGCCCGCCACCGGCACGCCAGCGCCCTTCAGCGCTCGGATCACCTCCTCGAAGGCGGGGCCGCGCTTGCGCACCAGCACCAGAACCTCGCCCGGCCGCCAGACCCGGCCGCTGGTGTCGCCGGCGGTGACCCAGGTCCGCACCGCGCGGGCGATCCGGCGCGCGGTGACGATCGCAGGCGCGTTGGCCTCCGGCGCGTCCACGGGCGCCGCCCAGGCGTCGGGCTCGACCTCCTCCACGGGCTCCGCCACCGGCCACAGCTCGACCGTGCCGGGCGCCCCGGCCCGCGCCGTGGTGTGGACGGTGCCGACCGCCTTGTCCTCGAAGCCGAGGCCTTCGTAATGCTCGGCCACGCCGAAGGTGGCGTCCACCGCCCGCAGCACGCCGAGGGTCGAGCGGAAGGACAGCCCCAGCGCGACGTCCTCGAACTTGAGCTTGGCCGCCTTCGCCTCGCCCCGCCACTTGCCGTGCATGGTCGCGAACTCGCGCGGCTCGGCGCCCTGGAAGCTGTAGATCGACTGCTTCGGGTCGCCGACGGCGAAGCGCGTGCGCAACTGCTCGCGGGCGCCGGCCCCGGTGGCGAACTCGGCGGTGAGCCGGTCGAGGATCCGCCATTGCTGCGGGTTGGTGTCCTGCGCCTCGTCCACGAGGACGTGGTCGACGCCGCGGTCGAGCTTGTACAGCACCCAGGCGGCGTCGACCCGCGAGAGCAGGTCGAGGGTCTTGTGGATCAGGTCGTCGAAGTCGAGCGCTCCGAGCTTGGCCTTCTGCGCCTCGATCCGGCGGTGGATCTCGGCGGCGAGCGTGAACAGCGCCTCGGTGCGGGCGAGCGCGCGGGCGCCGCGCAGGGCGTCGAACAGCGGCACGAGCCGGTCGCGCTCGGCGGTCAGCGCCTCGCGCACGTCCTCGGGGACCGCCTTGGTGCCGAGGCTCTTGTCGGCCTTCGGCTCGTCCTTGGCGGTGAAGAACACCGCGCGATAGAGGTCGAGCCGCTCCGTCGCGTCGGTGGCGGCGTCGGCGGCGAGCAGGCCGTCGGCGAGCTTCTCGTCGGTCGCCTTCCCGGTGCGCAGGCGCGCGGCGAAGCCCGGCCCGTCGTCGATCCCGCCCTCCAGGATCGACGCCGTCACGGTGTCGGCGGTCTCGCCGGCGCGAAGGCCCAGCGCCGCGCCGAGCCGGGAGAATTGCGGCCGCAGGCCGCCGCCCGCGCCGAGCACCTCGCGCGCGGCCATCGCCTGCCGGATCGCCTTGCGCAGGGCCTCGCCCGTCGCCTCCGGCGTCACGAGGTCGAGGGCCCAGCCGAGGGCCGCGTCGCCGCCGACGGCGGCGGCCAGCACCTGGTCGGTCTCGTGGGCGAACATCTCGGCGGCGAGGTTCTCGTCCAGCACTGCGAAGCGGGCGGGCACGTTGGCCTCGAACGGGAACATGTGCAGCAGCCGCTCGCACAGCGCGTGCAGCGTCTCGATCTTCAGGCCGCCCGGCGTCTCGACCGCGCGGGCGAACAGCCGCCGCGCCGCATCGAGGTCGGTGGGCGAGGCCGCCCGGCCGGTGAGCGCGACGAGCTCGGCCGAGAGCGCCGCGTCGCCGAGGGTCACCCAGCGCCCCAGCGTCCGGAAGATCCGGATCGACATGTTGGCGGCTGCGGCCTTCGTGAAGGTGAGGCACAGGATGCGCGCCGGCGCCGCCCCGTCGAGCAGCAGCCGCACCACCCGGTCGGTGAGCACCTTGGTCTTGCCGGCGCCCGCGTTGGCCGAGACCCAGGCCGAGGCGCGCGGGTCCGCGGCGCGCCTTTGCGCGTCCTCGGTTCCGGGATCGACGACGAAGGCCTCGCGACGGCTCATGGACACCTGCTTTTCAGAAGCGGACTTCTCAGGAGCGGACCCGCGGCCCGCACGCGAAAAACCATCGGATGCGGCTGCGCGGAGCGCAAGCGCGGTCGGACTTCGCAGCGCGACGGTCGCGTCGGGTTCGGGCGTCCTCAGAATACCGCGTGGTCGCCGCGCTCGGCCACCGCCTCGCCGCGGACGAGCCGCGCGTAATGGTCGAACAGCGTCTCCGACCCCGTCGAAGGGGTGGCGTCGGCGTCGTAGCGCCCGGTCGCGAGGTCGAGCACGAGCATCGACTCGGTGGCGTAGTAGCGCCCGATGCGGGCGAGTTCGGCCTTGGCCGCCAAGGCCGGCAGAAATCGTCCGAGCGTCGCCAGCACGCCGACGATCACGTCCAGCAGCGCCACCGGCACGTGCGTGAAGCGCGGCGCGCGCCCAAGGAGCGCGAACAGCGCTTCGCCCTGGGCCTCCGGCGTGATCGCCTCGCCCGGCCCGCCGATCGGCAGCACCCGGTTGCGGCGCGCGGGATCGTCGAGGCAGTCCGCGAGGTAAGCCCCGAGGTCGTCGTCGCCGATCGGCTTGCAGGCCGTGAGTCGTCCGTCGCCGAAGACCAGGAACGGCTTGCCGCGCCGTACGCGCTCGACCTGCCCCGACAGCGATTTGAAGAAGGCCGTCGGCCGGACGATCGTGTAGTCGAGCCCCGACGCGATCAGCTCGGCCTCGAAGGCGAGCTTGGCGTGCTGGAAGGCGAGGACCGGCTTCTGGACGCAGATCGCCGAGAGCAGCACGACGTGCCCGACTCCGGCCGCCCGGCTCGCCTCCAGGGCGCGCACATGCGCTCCGTGGTCGATCGCCCAGGCGTCGGTGGGCAAGCCGGTGCGGGAGGCGAGACACGAGACCAGGACGTCGAACGCCTCGCCGCGGACGCCGTCGCGCGCCAGCGACGCCGGGTCGGCGAGGTCGACGCCCCGCGCGACGGCGCCCTCGGGGATTCGCGCGGCCTCCGGCGAGTGCCTGACCAGGCAAACGACCTCGTGCCCGCGCGTCACCAGCGCCCGCACGGTCGCGCGGCCGATGGTGCCTGTGCCGCCCAGCATCAGGACGCGGCGCGGTCTCACGCCCTCCGGCCGGTCCACCCCCATGATCGCTTTAACCCTTTGCGTCTGCCATCGCGCCCGCGGCATGCTCGGCGATGGCGCCGGCGGTGGTGAGCCACACCGCGTCGCGCTGTGCCGCGATGCGGGCGAGCGCCGCGCGCAGGGGCCTCAGCCGGTGCGGCTGGCCGACGATGTAGGGGTGGATCGCGATCCCCATCACCAGCGGCGCGTGGCGCGATTGCTCCAGCATCTCGTCGAAGGCGTCCGAGATCGCGTCGGCGAATTGCCGCCCGGTCTCCTTGCGGGCGACGATCGCCGGGATGTCGTTCAGCTCCTGCGGGTAGGGCACCGAGAGGATGCGGCCGCCGTCGCGGGTCGCGAACCAGACCGGCTGGTCGTCGTGGGCCCAGTCGAGGAGGTAACGATAGCCGGCTTCCGCCAGCAGGTCGGGGGTAAGGCGCGATTGCGAGATCCAGGGTCCGAGCCAGCCGGCGGGCGGCTTGCCCTCGTGCTCGGTCAGCAGGGCGGTGGCCTCGGCGATGAGCGCGCGCTCGCCAGCCTCGTCGAGGGTGCCCTGGCGCTCGGCGTTGGTGCGCCCGTGCCCGACGACCTCGTCGCCGCGGGCGCGGAACGCCTCGATCAGGCCGGGGCAGTCGGCGTAGAGGCGGCTGTTGACGAGCACGCTCGCCGGCAGGCCGAGCTCGTCGAGGAGCGCCTTGATCCGCCACGCGCCGACGCGGTTGCCCCAATCGCGCCAGGCGTAGTTCAGCACGTCCGGCTGCGGGCCGCCGGGGGCGAGCTCGGCACCGAGCCCCGACCCGAAGTCGAAGGTCTCGAGGTTCAGCGCGACGTAGACCGCGAGGCGCCGGCCATCCGGCCAGTCGTAGGTCGGCCGGTCCGGCAACGCGCTGTAGGAATAGCGGCCGTGGCCCTTCGAACTGTCCATCCGTCCTCCGGTCTCCGAACGCGCTCGGGGATGCTGCGACGGCAGATGGGGTCGGCGAGGCATGGGGCAACGGGGCGGCGTCCAATCCGTGGCGCCCCCAGCCCGCCGGGATCAGGCGTTCTCGTCGTCCGCCGTCGCAAGCCTTTCCAAACCTATCCCGTGCAAGGTCGGCCCTCTCCGGTCGCCGAGGGTGCCGGACTTCGAGGAGGCGTGCATGCGGATCGCCCAGGGAGGCATCGTCCCGGCCGAGCCGCAGCGGGCGGTTCCGGCGTCCGGAGGCGTGTCCCTGAGCCGGCTCGACCGGCTCGTGATCCTCGGCGTCGGCTTCGCGCTGCAGTTCAACGTGATGACCTCGACCTTCGGGCTGCCGTTCCTGCGCCTGTCGGACGCGCTGCCGTTCCTGACGATCCCGTACTTTCTGCTCCGTCCGCGCATCCTGTCCACGCTCCTGGCGCGGGCGCTGCCGATCGGCGTGGTCGTTCTGTTGCTCGTCGCCTCGCTGGTGGCGAAGGCCGACGTCCAGCAGGGCGACCTGTACCTGACCCTGGTGCTGCTGCTGTACTTCGTCCAGGCGACGCAGCTCGTGATCCTGCTCCGCGAGCCGGCGGCCGCCGACAGCTTCGCGGTCGGCACGCTCCTGGGCTTCGCCGGCTCGCTCCTGGTCCTGGTCGCGGCCTCGGCCGGCATCGAGCTCACCGCCGTCGGGCTTGCCGTGCCGACCGACGGCCTCGAGCCGGAATTCGTCCTGTTCATGAAGGACAAGCTCGGCGGCCTTTGGACCGCGGGCAACGAGACCGGGCACGTGTTCGCGTTGGCCGGCGCAGCGGCGGCCTACCTCTGGTACCGCACCGGCCGCAGCGCGATCTACGTGGCGTACTTCGCAGGCCTCCTCGTCAGCTTTCCGCTGACCAACAACCGCGCCGGGCTCATCCTGCCGGCGATCGTCCTCGGGCTGATCCTCCGCAAGAGCGTCAGCGTCTACGCCGTCCTGTCGGGGGCGGCGGTCGTCTGCGGGCTCGTCATGCTGTTCAGCGCAACCGGCTACGCGCCCGTCCCGGAGCAGCTCCAGTCGGCGATCGAGAAGCGGTTCGTCGCCGACAGCCACGCCGACAGCAACATCCTGGAGCGGCTCGATTCCACCGCGGCCGGGCTGCAACTCGCCGCGACCCATCCGCTCGGCCTCGGCAACGTCGCGAAGGAGAACCAGCTCCTGATGATGGCCGGCGTCGGCACGCCGCACAACGCCGTCGTCACCCTGGCCCTCCAGAGCGGGGTCCTCGTCGCGCTCGCCTTCCTCGTCGGGACGGTACGGATCGTGCTCAGCCCGCAGCGGTTCGGCCCGCTCGTGTTCTACACGGTGCTGTTCATGGTGCCCTCGCTGATGTTCGAGGAGCTCTCGATCAACCCGGTGTTCCTGTTCGGCTTCGCCCTCGTGCTCGCGGCCGCCGCCGTGACTCGCGCCGGCAGTCCCGCAGCCGCCGAGGCTTCGTGACCGGGCCGCTTGCCATCGCCGGAGCCTCCGGCCATATAGGCCGCGGGAGGTTGGCGAGGGACGTTTCACTCGCCAACCGGGTCAGGTCCGGAAGGAAGCAGCCCTAACGAGACCGAGCGGGTCTTCGTCCAGCCTCCCACCTCGTTCCACCGCAGGAACCGCGGGTCGAGCGGCCCGCAGCGGCGGCCAAGGCACGACCGCGAAGAGCGAAGACGCACCCCCGAAGAGCGCATGGACGCGAGCACCGGCACGCCTGACGACGAGCTGGGCCTGCCCGGGTTTCCGGCGCCTGCCCTCGCGCAGACGCCGTACCGCGTGCTGGCGCGGAAGTACCGCCCCAAGGATTTCGACGACCTGATCGGCCAGGGCGCGATGGTGCGCACCCTCGGCAACGCCTTCGCGGCCGGGCGCATCCCGCAGGCCTGGATGCTGACCGGCGTGCGCGGCGTCGGCAAGACGACCACCGCCCGCATCCTCGCCCGCGGCCTGAACTACGCGCCCGTCGGCGCCCCCGACACCGGCCCGACCATCGCGATGCCGACCCTGGGCGTCCACTGCCAGGCGATCATGGAATCGCGGCACATGGACGTGCTGGAGATGGACGCCGCCTCGCATACCGGCATCGAGGACGTGCGCGCGATCATTGACGGGGTGCGCTATTCGCCGGTCTCGGCCCGCTACAAGGTCTACATCATCGACGAGGTCCACATGCTCTCGGGCAACGCGTTCAACGCGTTCCTGAAGACGCTGGAGGAGCCGCCGCCGCACGCGAAGTTCGTGTTCGCGACGACCGAGATCCGCAAGGTCCCGATCACCATCCTGTCGCGCTGCCAGCGGTTCGACCTGCGCCGCGTCGAGGCCGACGTGCTCTCCGCCCACCTCCAGAAGATCTGCGCCGCCGAAGGCGTCGGCGCGGAGGACGAGGCGGTGGCCGCGATCGTGCGCGCGGCGGAGGGCTCGGTGCGCGACGCGCTCTCGCTCCTCGACCAGGCCATCGCCCACGGGGCCGGCACCGTCACGGCCTCGGGCGTGCGCGACATGCTCGGCCTGACCGACCGGGCCCGCATCCTCGACCTGTTCGAGGCGGTGATGCGCGGCGACGTGCCCGCCGCCTTCGCCGAGCTGCGCAGCCAGTACGAATCCGGCGCCGACCCGTCGGTGGTGCTCTCGGATCTCGCCGCCTTCACCCACCTCGTCACCCGCCTGAAGCTCGCGCCCGAGGCCGCCGCCGCCGACCCGACGCTGAGCGAGATCGAGCGCCGCCGCGGCGGCGACTTCGCCGCGCGGCTGCCGGTGCGGGCGTTGTCGCGGGCCTGGCAGATCCTGCTGAAGGCGGTGCCCGAGGTCGCGAGCGCGGCTCGGCCGCTGGCGGCCGCCGAGATGGCGCTGGTGCGCCTCGCCTACGCCGCCGACCTGCCGACGCCGGACGAGGCGTTGCGACAACTCAGGGCCGAAGCGCTCGCCGCCGGTGCGCAGGAGGGCGACGCACCGGCTCGACCAGCCCTCGACGCCCCGGCGCCCCGGCCGATCGCGCCGCCCCCGCCGATTCCGGCTCCGGCCGCGCCTACCGTCCCCGCGGCGCCCGAGCCAGCCACGCGACCCGCACCTCCGGTTGAGGCGCGCTCGCCCGTGGAAGCTCGGCCGCTGCCGCCGCCGCGCCCGGCCCTGGTCTCGCCGCCCGTCCCGGCGGCGCCCGCGCCCGTGACGCAGGCCCGGCCCGCCGAGCCGGCCGGCCCGCGCCTGTCGCGGTTCGAGGACGTGGTGGCGTTGGCCGACGCGCGCCGCGACATCCTGCTGAAGTCGGCGCTGGAGCGAGAGGCGCACCTCGTGCGCTTCGAGGACGGCCGCATCGAGTTCCGGCAGGCGGAGGGCGGGCGCCCGTCGCTGCATGCCGACCTCGCCAAGGCGCTCGAACAATGGACCGGCCGGCGCTGGGTCGTCACGGCCTCGCGGGAAGCGGGCGCGCCGACGCTGGACGCACAGGCCCGCGCCGCGGTGGAGAGCCGCCGCGAGAACGCAGCCTCGCATCCGCTGGTGCGCGAGGTGCTGGCGCGCTTCCCCGGCGCACAGATCGTGGACGTGCGCGACACCGCGCCCGAGGCGCCGGCCGACCTCGAAGCGCCCGCCGGGCTCGATGGGGCCGGCCTCGAGGATGTCGAAGCTGACGACGCCTGACGCTGGCATCCGCCAGACCGGCTCCCCAGATCACGTCCTCACCCCGCAACCGAGAGACCGACCCGCATGCGCGACATCATGGGCATCATGAAGCAGGCTCAGGCCATGCAGGAGAAGATGGCCGGCATCCAGGCCGAGCTCGACACGGTCGAGGTTTCGGGCGCCTCCGGCGGCGGCTCGGTACGCGTGACGATGACGGCCAAGGGGCTCGTCAAGGCGGTCGCGATCGATCCGAGCCTGATGGTCGCCGACGAGCGCGAGATCCTGGAGGATCTGGTCCTCGCCGCTGTCAACGACGCGCGGGGCAAGGCCGAGCAGGCGGCGCAGGAGCGCATGGCCGAGATGACCAAGGGCCTGCCGCTGCCGCCCGGGATGAAGCTGCCGTTCTGATCGCGGGCGTTAGGCGGCGACGAGCAGGGCGGCGCCGGCGACGCCCGAGAGCACGAGGCGCAGGCGCCCGAGCCAGACCGGGACGAGGCCGCGCCGGACGAGGTCCTGATCGACGATGCCCCAGGCGAGCACCAGGATGCCGAGGGTCCGCAGGTCCCACGGCGCCGGCGCCGCGAGCGCGGCCCAAGCCAGGAGCGAGGGGACGATGGCGATGAGGTAGTCGGCGTTGCCGGCGTTGCGCGCGGCGGCCGCGCCCCACCGGATGCCGCCGAGGAACGACGCGATCACCGCCCCGTAGGCCGAGAGGATCGTGCGCGGCGACAGGCCGATCGTGCCGAGGCCGCCGTCGCTGCCGCTGACGGCGAGGGCGGCGAAGCCCACGAACGGGATCAGCCCTGCGACACCGAGGAGGACGGCGCCGGTCGGTACGGGGGAGACGCGCGCCATCCGATCTCCGGTTTGCCCGCTGCGGATCGGCGGTCGCCTATCGAATCACACGATTCTACGAACGCCGCGGCAGAGTGGTTCCCGCACTGCGGCATCATGGTCAAGCTTCGCCGCCCCGGCCGTCGTCCCGGGCGGATCGCTGTGCGCTCAGACGCCTTTGCGGCCGGCCGGGGCGAGGGCCGGCGCCATCGGTGCCGGCGCGCCGAGGAGCGTCATCGGCCCGGCGGCGTCCTTCGAGACCGGGGGCTCGTTGACCGCGCGGTCGAGGCGGTGCGGCTTGAAGTTCGCGGCGAGGCTGCGCGCCGCGGCGAGGTCGGACGGGTTCAGCTTGGTCGCCACGTCGTCGCGCTTCTTGCCGGCATCCTCGTCGCCCTGTGCGGCGGCGGCGGCGAACCACGCGTAGGATTGCGCGAGGTCCTGGGTCAGGCCGAGGCCGCGGGCGTAGAGCACCGCGAGGTTGTACTGGCTGTCGCGGACGCCGTACTCGGCGCCCTGCCTGAACCACGAGGCGGCCGACGCGTAGTCCGGCTTGCCGGTGGCGCCCGGGTTCTCGGCGTAGATCACCGCGAGGTTGTGCATCGAGCGGGCATGGCCCTGCTCGGCGGCGCGGCCGTACCACATCTTGGCCTTGTCGAGGTCGCGCACGAGGCCGGCGCCCTTCTCGAAATGCCCGGCATACTTGTACTGGGCCGGCGCGTAGCCGGCGACGGCGAGCTTCTCGTAGAGCTTGGCCGCCAGCGACAGGTCGCGGGGCAGGCCGCGCCCGTCCGCAGCGCGCCCGGCGAGCTCCCAGACCGCGACGCCGTCGCCGTCCTGCGCCGCCTGGCGCAGCTTCGACAGGCCGGCGGGTAGGGCGGAGAGGTCGCCGGCGAGCGAGGCCATGCTCGACACTTGCGGCACCGCGCTCCTGGCCGAGGCCGGCTTCGCCTCGGCGGGGGTCGGAAGCGACTGGGTGGTCTGCGGGTCGGCCGGGATCGGGCGGGCCTCCGCCGGCATCGCCGGCTCGGGCTTCTCGGCCCGCGGCTCGGCCTTCGGCTCGGTCCTGGGCGCGGCGGTGTCGGCCAGCACCGTCGGCGGCTGGGTCGCGCGGGCGGCGTCGCCGTTCGAGGTCGGGCGCATGCTGATCGCCTGCAGGGCTCCGAGCGCGAGCACGATCGCCGCGAGGCCGAGCAGCAGCGGCCGGCGGCGGCGGTCGATCTCGGCGCGCAGGCGCGCGACGGGGCCGTCGCCCGCCGCCTCGACCACCGGCGCCGGCCGGCGGGCGGTGCGTGACTCGCGGCGCGCGGCCGAGAGGTCGGCCTCGGACGCGACCTCGGCCTGGGCGGCCTGGGCGGCGCGGCGCGCGGCGGCGATGAAGTTGGTCTTGATGTCGGCCCCGCCGTCCGCCTCGGCGGGCTCGGCGCGGTCGCGGGCGTGGCGCTCTCGCGGGGATGCGTCCTTGGACGGGCGCCCGGCGCCGGGCTCCAGCAGCTCGTCGCCGGCGCGCGACGCGTCCGGCGCTGTCGGTGCGGCGGCCGGGAGCTCCGGCCGGCGGGCGGTGCGGGGACGCGGCGCCTCGACGGTGGTGGAGGCGAGCAGGCGGTCCTCCAGCGGCACCGCGCGGGTGCCGATCGGGGCGCGGGCCGGCGCGGCGGCCGACGGTGCGTCGAGCCGCCCGGTCAGGCGCTCCAGGGCCGTCTGCACGCCTTCGAGCGTCGTGGCGAGGCGCTGGTCGGAGGCCGCCTGCCGGGCATGCATGTCGGCGAGGCCGGCGCGGAGCAGCCCGAACTCGCTCGTCTCGGCGGTCCTGCGCGTAGCACCGATGGAGTCGGCGACGGCGCTGCGGGTGGCGCGCGCCACGGCGGCCTCGATCGGCGCCTCGTCGCGCAAAGCGGAAACCTGCTCGAGCAGGTCGCCCATGGTCCGTTCCAGGCTCGCCAGCGACGGGTCGCCGCTGCGGGCGTCGAGCCGGTCGGCCAGCGACACGACCTGCTTCTCCAGGGCGTCGAGGCCGTCGTCGCCGGTGCGGGCGCCGACGCGGTCGACCTTGTCGGCGAGGTTGCGCAGCATCGCGTGGATCGATGCGACGTCGCCGCCCGGCATCGCCGGCTGGCGCAGGGATTCGCCCAGGCTTTCGCCGAGTCCTTCGAGCCGCCCGATCAGGTCGCCCACCGGTTGGGCGCTGACGCGGTCGACCTTGTCGGCGAGCGCGTCGATCCGCCCGAGGATCGCCTTCGAGCTGGCTGCGTCGGCGCCGCGCGCGCCGGCCTGCATCGCATCGAGCTTCGAGGCGATCGCATCGATCTGGTTGACGAGGGCCGGCGAGGTGGGAGCGCTGGCGTTGAGTCCGCTGCGGATCTCCTCGAGCAGCGGACGCAGGGCGGTGTCGCTGCCTGCGCTCGCGGCCTTCTGAAGCTGGACGATCTGCGCGCTGATCGCCTGGACGCCGGCGGCGAGGCTCTGGATCCGCTCCGGCCCGGCGAGCGCCGCGATCAGGCGGCGGATCTCCTCCAGCTCGCCGAACAGGTTCTTCAGCGCGTCGTCGTCGACCGAGCTGCCGCGCCCGGCGGCGGCCGCGTCGAGGCGGGTCGCCAAGCGCTCGACCTCGCCGGCCACGCGGGTGTGGACGTTCTCGCTCACGTCGTCGGCGAGGCGCTCGACCTGCAGGCGGATCATCTCCATCGGCTCGGCGATGGCGGCCAAGTCGGCCGGCGCCCCGACGCGCTCGACGCCGCTGGCCAGCGAGATCACCGCCTGCTCCAGGGCGCCGAGGTCGCGGCGCGTGGCCAGATGGCCGATCGATTCGCGCAGGCGATGGGTCTCGCGCCGAAGCTCGGAGACCGCGGTCTCGGTCGCCGCGTGATCCTCGACGGTGGCGTCGAGGCGGCGGGCGAGGTCCTCGCGCATGGCGGCCACGACGCTGGCACCGGAGCCCGAGCCGGAAACGGGGCCATCGCCGAGCTCGCGCTGGCGCTGGCGGATGTCCTGGACGGCGTCCTGGATCTCGGCCGCAGCCGGGCGGCCGCGCCGGCCCGGGGGCCGGGTGGCGGCAAGCTGCTCGCCCAGCGCCGACATGCGGCGTTCGATGTCGCCGAGACGTTCGGCGACCTGCTGGACCGGGGCCGTGCTGGCGCCGATCGCCGCGCCGATGCGCGACTCGATGTCGGCGATCCGGCGCTGCGCCGCGTCCTCCACCGACAGGCGCTCCTCCGCCAGGGTGCGGTCGAGGCCGTCGATGCGGGCGAGCAGCGTCTGGATGGTCGCGCCGAAGGCGCCGTCCGAGGCGATTTCGGGGATGGCCCTGGCCGCAGGCTCGGCCCAAGCT
>NZ_BPQG01000007.1 GCF_022179125.1 Methylobacterium cerastii | reverse complement strand
CCCATCTGACCGAAAGAAGCGGGAACACGCTTCTTTCGGTCAGATGGGGGTCCGTCTCGCCTTACCACCTTTCGTCCTCACGCCTTCCGCTTCCCTTCCTCCAGCCGGATTCAACGCCGCGCTCCGAAGAGCAGTCCGCCGTCGAGCCGGCCGCCAAGGCGCCGCCCGCGGCGAACCGACCTCCGGCCGATCCGGACAACCCGGCCCGCACCCCGGCGGCCGCCCGCTCCCGGGTGGCCCCCATCTCCGCCGACGTGCGGTTGCTCGGGATCGCCACCGAACACCTGGCTCGGCTCGGGCCCAAGCGCGTCACCGTCGTCGCGGTCGCGGCCGAAGCCGGCATGACCCACGCCAACGTCTACCGCTACTTCCCCTCGAAGGACGCCCTGCTCGACGCCGTCGCCGGCCGCTGGCTTCGCGACATCGAGACCCGGCTGGCCGGCATCGCCGACGCGCCGGACCCGGCCGACGACAAGATCGAGCGCCTGCTCACCGCGCTCGCCGCCCTGCAGCGCGACGCGCTCCAGGACGAACCGAACCTGTTCGCGGTCCACCTCGACGCCACCGTCGCCGCCCGGCCGATCGCACGCCGCCATCGGGTGCGCCTGCGCAGCCTGGTCGAGCGGGTGATCGAGGAGGGCATGGCCACCGGCACCTTCTCGGCCCGCGACCGCGAACGCGCCATCGCCTTCATCTTCGACGCGAGCTACCGCTTCACCCATCCGCTGGCGATTCAGCACGACGCCGAGGTGCCGCGCGACCTCGTCGACGCCCGCTTCGGTGCGGTCATCCACGCGATCCAAAGGGTGCTGCGCGCTGGCATCCTCTGAGCGGAATGACAGGTTTTCGAATCTGTCATAGCGCATCGCCGGCGGCATCGTTCCGCTCGCAAAGCCCTCGGAAAGCTTGGCTTTTCGAGGGCTTTTCGTTTTGCGCCGCGTCTCCCTCCTGGCCCGAACCCTGCTAGGCCCGACTCCATCGGGTTGATGGAGCGGTGCTTTTCGGCCACACAGCCGCGCAGGAAAAACCGCCGCATCGGGCGCCGCTTCGAGTCGGATTTCGAACGTCGCGCCGCCCGCAGGCCGCGCCTCACCTTTCACGCATAGCTGGAGACGTCTCGGACATGGCACGCAGCAAGATCGCGCTCATCGGCGCCGGCCAGATCGGCGGAACGCTGGCGCACCTCGCCGGTCTGAAGGACCTCGGCGACGTCGTGCTGTTCGACATCGTCGACGGCGTGCCGCAGGGCAAGGCGCTCGACATCGCCGAATCGGCGCCCGTCGACGGCTTCGACGCCAAGTATTCCGGCGCGAGCGACTATTCGGCGATCAAGGGCGCCGACGTGGTGATCGTCACCGCCGGCGTGCCGCGCAAGCCCGGCATGAGCCGCGACGACCTGATCGGGATCAACCTGAAGGTCATGGAGGCCGTCGGCACCGGCATCAAGGAGAACGCGCCCGACGCGTTCGTGATCTGCATCACCAACCCGCTCGACGCCATGGTCTGGGCGCTGCAGAAGTTCTCCGGGCTCCCGACGAACAAGGTTGTCGGCATGGCCGGCGTGCTCGACTCGGCCCGCTTCCGCCACTTCCTGGCCGAAGAGTTCAAGGTCTCGGTCGAGGACGTCACCGCCTTCGTGCTCGGCGGCCACGGCGACGACATGGTGCCGCTCACCCGCTACTCGACGGTGGCCGGCGTGCCGCTGACCGACCTGGTCAAGCTCGGCTGGACCACCCAGGAGAAGCTCGACGCCATGGTCGAGCGTACCCGCAAGGGCGGCGGCGAGATCGTCAACCTGCTCAAGACCGGCTCGGCCTTCTATGCGCCGGCGGCCTCCGCCATCGCGATGGCGGAGAGCTATCTCAAGGACAAGAAGCGGGTGCTGCCCTGCGCCGCCTACCTCGACGGCCAGTACGGCATCTCCGGCATGTATGTCGGCGTCCCCGTCGTGATCGGCGAGAACGGCGTCGAGCGCGTGCTGGAGGTAACCTTCGACGCGGCCGAGAAGGCGATGTTCGACAAGTCGGTCGGCGCGGTGAACACGCTGATCGAGGCCTGCAAGACGGTGAATCCCGCGCTCGCCTGAGCCACGACGTTTGTCGTCCCGGGGCCGCGAAGCGGAGCCCGGGATCCAGAACCACAGGTGGTGCTCCAGTTTGCCGCGACAGCGGCTCTGGATTCCGGGCTCGCCTCCGGCGCCCCGGAATGACGGAGAGGGTCCTTCGATGAACATCCACGAATACCAAGCCAAGGCGGTGCTGAAGGAGTTCGGGCTGCCCGTCTCCAAGGGCGTCGCGATCTTCAAGCCCGAGGAGGCCGAGGCCGCCGCCAAGGAGCTCGGCGGCCCGGTCTGGGTGGTGAAGAGCCAGATCCACGCGGGCGGCCGCGGCAAGGGCACCTTCAAGGGGGCGCCGGCCGGCGCCAAGGGCGGCGTGCGCGTCACCAAGTCGATCGACGAGGTGAAGCAGTTCGCCGGCGAGATGCTCGGCCAGACGCTGGTGACGATCCAGACCGGCGAGGCCGGCAAGCAGGTCAACCGGCTCTACATCGAGGAAGGCGCGCAGATCGCGGCCGAGTTCTACCTGTCGATGCTGGTCGACCGCGAGACCGGCCAGGTCGCGTTCGTCGTCTCGACGGAAGGCGGCATGGACATCGAGACGGTGGCCCACGACACCCCTGAGAAGATCGTCACCTTCTCGGTTGATCCGGCCACCGGCATCATGCCCCACCACGGCCGCGCGGTCGCCAAGGCGCTCGGCCTCACGGGTCCCCAGGCCAAGGAAGCCGCCGACCTCACGAACAAGCTCTACGCGGCCTTCACGGCCAAGGACATGAGCATGCTCGAGATCAACCCGCTGGTCCTCACCGGCGACGGCCACCTCAAGTGCCTCGACGCCAAGATCTCGTTCGATTCGAACGCGCTCTACCGTCACCCCGATATCGTCGCGCTGCGCGACGAGACCGAGGAGGACGCCAAGGAGATCGAGGCCTCGAAATACGACCTCGCCTACATCGCGCTCGACGGCACGATCGGCTGCATGGTCAACGGCGCCGGCCTCGCCATGGCGACGCTGGACATCATCAAGCTCTACGGCGAGGAGCCGGCCAACTTCCTCGACGTCGGCGGCGGCGCGACCGAGGAGAAGGTCACCGCGGCCTTCAAGATCATCACCGCCGACCCGCAGGTGAAGGGCATCCTGGTCAACATCTTCGGCGGCATCATGAAGTGCGACGTCATCGCCCGCGGCGTGATCGCGGCGGTGAAGGCGGTGGGCCTGGAGGTGCCGCTCGTCGTGCGCCTCGAGGGCACCAACGTCGAGGAAGGCAAGGCGATCATCAGCGGCTCCGGCCTCAACGTGATCCCGGCGGACGACCTCGACGACGCCGCGCAGAAGATCGTCGCCGCCGTGAAGAAGGGCTGAAGCACCATGTCCATCCTCATCGACGCGAACACCAAGGTCATCTGCCAGGGCTTCACCGGCAAGAACGGGACCTTCCACTCCGAGCAGGCGATGGCCTACGGAACCAAGATGGTCGGCGGTACCTCGCCGGGCAAAGGCGGGTCCAAGCACCTCGGCCTGCCGGTCTTCGACACGGTCGGCGAGGCCCGCGAGGCCACCGGCGCGACCGCGTCCGTGGTCTACGTGCCGCCGCCGGGCGCGGCCGACGCGATCTGCGAGGCGATCTCGGCGGAGATGCCGCTGATCGTCTGCATCACCGAGGGCATTCCGGTGCTCGACATGGTGCGGGTCAAGCGCGCGTTGGAAGGCTCGAAGTCGCGCCTGATCGGGCCGAACTGCCCCGGCGTCGTCACGGCGGGCGAATCGAAGATCGGCATCATGCCGGCCAACATCTTCAAGCCGGGCTCGGTCGGCATCGTCTCGCGCTCGGGCACGCTAACCTACGAGGCGGTATTCCAGACCTCGACCGCGGGCCTCGGCCAGACCACGGCGGTCGGCATCGGCGGCGACCCGGTGAAGGGCACCGAGTTCATCTCCATGCTGGAACTGTTCCTCGCCGACGAGAAGACCAAGTCGATCGTGATGATCGGCGAGATCGGCGGTTCGGCCGAGGAGGAGGCGGCGCAGTTCCTGGCCGACGAGGCCAAGCGCGGCCGCAAGAAGCCGATGGTCGGCTTCATCGCCGGCCGCACCGCGCCTCCGGGCCGCCGCATGGGCCATGCCGGCGCGATCATCTCCGGCGGCAAGGGCGGCGCCGAGGACAAGATCGCGGCGATGGAGGCCGCGGGCATCCGCGTCTCGCCCTCGCCCGCGCGCCTCGGCTCGACGCTCGTCGAGGTCCTCAAGGGCTGAAACCCAGTGACAGCCGCGCGCGTATGACCCCGCGCGCGGCTGTGTTGCAGCGCACGCAAGCCCGTGACGCCATATGATGGACGACGAGGCGCCGCTTCGCGCGCCTGCAAGGAATCGCAGCGCGGCCCGAGTCTCCCCGAGCGGAGGCGCCTCCCGCGCGATGACGCGGCTCTCGCGCGCCGGCGGAGAGCCCGCAAGGACAGGATGACCCGCCGATGGCACGCCAGGACGTGAACGAAGCGCTGCTGGAGACCTCGTTCCTCTATGGCGGCAACGCCGCCTACATCGAGGAACTGCAGGCGGCCTACGCCCGCAACCCGTCCTCGGTCGACCCCGAGTGGCAGACCTTCTTTAAGGGCCTGGGCGAGGACGAGACCCTGGTCGAGAAGAACGCCGCCGGCGCCTCGTGGACCAAGCCGAACTGGCCGGTTCCGGCCAACGGCGAGATCGTCTCGGCCCTCGACGGCAACTGGGCGACCCTGGAGAAGGCGGTCGGCGAGAAGATCCTCGCCAAGGGCGCGGAGAAGGCCGAGCAGAGGCCCGGCAAGCCCGCCGACGGCCTCGCGGTCACCACCCGGACCGGCGTGTCGGTGGAACAGGCGACCAAGGATTCGGTCCGCGCGATCATGCTGATCCGCTCGTACCGCATGCGCGGCCACCTGCACGCCAAGCTCGATCCGCTCGGCCTCGCGCCCCGCGGCGACCACGAGGAGCTGCATCCGCAGCATTACGGCTTCCTCGAATCCGATTGGGACCGGCCGATCTTCCTCGACAACGTGCTCGGGCTGGAATTCGGCACGATCCGCGAGATCGTCGCGATCCTGGAGCGGACCTACTGCCAGACGCTCGGCGTCGAGTTCATGCACATCTCCGATCCCGAGGAGAAGGCATGGCTGCAGGAGCGCATCGAGGGCAAGGACAAGGAGATCTCGTTCACGCCGGAAGGCCGCCGCGCGATCCTCAACAAGCTGATCGAGGCCGAGGGCTTCGAGAAGTTCCTCGACCTCAAGTACACCGGCACCAAGCGCTTCGGCCTCGACGGCTCTGAGGCGATGATCCCGGCCCTCGAGCAGATCATCAAGCGCGGCGGCGCGCTCGGCGTGCGCGAGATCGTACTCGGCATGGCCCACCGCGGCCGCCTCAACGTGCTCACCAACGTGATGGCGAAGCCCTTCCGGGCGGTGTTCAACGAGTTCAAGGGCGGCTCGGCCTCGCCGGCCGAGGTCGAGGGTTCGGGCGACGTGAAGTACCATCTCGGTGCCTCGTCCGACCGCGCCTTCGACGGCAACAACGTCCACCTGTCGCTCACCGCCAACCCGTCGCACCTCGAGATCGTCGATCCCGTCGTGCTCGGCAAGGTCCGCGCGAAGCAGGACCAGCGCGCCAAGCCCAACGTGGTGCGCGCCAGCGTGATGCCGCTGCTGATCCACGGCGACGCGGCCTTCGCCGGCCAGGGCGTGGTCGCGGAGTGCCTCGGGCTCTCGGGCCTGAAGGGCCACCGCACCGGCGGTTCGATCCACTTCATCATCAACAACCAGATCGGCTTCACCACCGATCCGCGCTTTTCGCGTTCGTCGCCCTACCCGTCCGACGTGGCGAAGATGGTCGAGGCGCCGATCTTCCATTGTAACGGCGACGACCCCGAGGCCGTGACCTTCGCCACCAAGGTCGCCGTCGAGTACCGCCAGAAGTTCGGCAAGCCGGTCGTGATCGACATGCTGTGCTACCGCCGCTTCGGCCACAACGAGGGCGACGAGCCGGCCTTCACCCAGCCGAAGATGTACCAGCGCATCCGCAAGCACACCTCGGTGCTGGAGAGCTACGCCCGCAAGCTGATCGAGAACGGCACCCTGAGCCAGGAGGCCTACGACGCCCGCAAGGCCGAGTTCCGGGCGATCCTCGACGCCGAACTCGAGGTCGCCGGCACCTACAAGGCCAACAAGGCCGACTGGCTCGACGGGCGCTGGTCCGGCTTCAAGGCCGTGCACGAGGACGTGGACGACCCGCGCCGCGGCCGCACCGGCGTGCCGGCCGAGACCCTGCGCGAGATCGCGGGCAAGATCACCCAGGCGCCCCCCGGCTTCCACCTGCACCGGACGATCCAGCGCTTCATGGACAACCGCGCCAAGGCGGTGGAGACCGGCGTCGGCATCGACTGGGCGACGGCGGAAGCGCTGGCCTTCGGCGCGACCATGCTCGACGGCAACCGCGTCCGGCTCTCGGGCCAGGACGTCGAGCGCGGCACCTTCTCGCAGCGCCACGCCGTGGTGATCGACCAGGAGAACGAGCAGCGCTTCACGCCGCTGAACGCGATCCGCGAGGGCCAGGCGCCGCTGGAGGTCATCAACTCGATGCTCTCCGAGGAGGCGGTGCTCGGCTTCGAGTACGGCTACTCGGCGGCCGAACCGAACGCCCTCGTGTTGTGGGAGGCGCAGTTCGGCGACTTCGCCAACGGTGCGCAGGTGGTCATCGACCAGTTCATCGCGTCCGGCGAGCGTAAGTGGCTGCGCATGTCCGGCCTCGTGATGCTGCTGCCGCACGGCTACGAGGGCCAGGGCCCGGAGCACTCGTCCGCGCGCCTGGAGCGCTACCTGCAGTCCTGCGCCGAGGACAACATGCAGGTCGCCAACTGCACCACGCCGGCGAACTACTTCCACATCCTGCGGCGCCAGCTGAAGCGCGACTTCCGCAAGCCGCTGGTGCTGATGACCCCGAAGTCGCTGCTGCGCCACAAGCGGGCGGTGTCGAGCCTCGACATGCTGGCGGAGGGCTCGACCTTCCACCGCATCCTCTGGGACGACGCCGAGCACGAGGAGGGCGGCGTCAAGCTGGTGCGCGACGACAAGGTCCGCCGCGTCGTGCTGTGCTCGGGCAAGGTCTACTACGACCTGTTCGAGGAGCGCGAGAAGCGCGGCGTCAACGACGTCTACCTGCTGCGCGTCGAGCAGCTCTACCCGTTCCCGCTCAAGGCGCTGGCGAACGAGATGGGCCGCTTCCGCAACGCCGAGGTGGTGTGGTGCCAGGAGGAGCCCAAGAATATGGGCGCCTGGGCCTTCGTCGAGCCCTACCTCGAATGGGTGCTCGGCCAGGCCGGCTCCGCGGTGAAGCGCGCCCGCTACGTCGGCCGCCCGGCCTCCGCCTCGACCGCCGTCGGGCAGATGTCGAAGCACCAGGCGCAGCTCCAGGCCTTCCTCAACGAGGCCCTCGCGGTCTGACCTTTCGACGACGCGGCGGCTCCTGATGGGCCGCCGCACCCTATCCCGGCCGTCCGGTACGGCCCAACCGATCCGGCGTGAGAAACATGGCAACCGACATCCTCGTCCCGACGCTCGGCGAATCCGTCAGCGAGGCCACCATCGGCCGCTGGTTCAAGAAGCCGGGCGACACGGTCGCGGCCGACGAGCCCCTGGTCGAGCTCGAGACCGACAAGGTGACCCTCGAGGTCAACGCCCCGGCCGCCGGCGAGCTCGGCGAGATCCTGGTCAAGGACGGCGAGACGGTGGAGCCGGGCGCGCTCCTCGGCTCGATCGTCGAGGCGAGCGGCGGGGCCGCCAAGCCCGCGCCGAAGAAGGACACCGAGGCAGCGAAGGCGTCCGCCCCCGACGCGAAGGCGGTCGAGGCGGCGCCGGCCAAGGAGTCGGCCGCCGGCTACGGCAACCACGGCGACGCGGCGCCCCCGGCCGCCCGCTCGGCCGACGACAACGGTCCGGCGGTGGGCAAGCTGTCCCGCGAATCCGGCATCGATCCGGCGAGCGTGAACGGCAGCGGCAAGGACGGCCGCGTCACCAAGGGCGACATGCTCGGCGCGATCGCGAAGGGCGACCAGTCATCGAAGGGCCCCGCGCAGGCGGCCCCCGCCCCGGCCAAGGAGGCGCGCCCGACGCCGCCGCGCCCGGCCTCGAAGCCGGACGACGCCGCCCGCGAGGAGCGCGTGCGGATGACGAAGCTCCGTCAGACCATCGCCCGCCGTCTCAAGGACGCGCAGGACACCGCCGCGATGCTGACCACGTTCAACGACGTGGACATGTCGGCCGTGATGGCGATGCGGAGCCAGTACAAGGACATCTTCGAGAAGAAGCACGGCACGAAGCTCGGCTTCATGGGCTTCTTCACCAAGGCGGTGATCGGCGCGCTCAAGGACGTGCCGGCGGTCAACGCCGAGATCGACGGGCCGGACCTCGTCTACAAGAACTACTACCACATCGGCATCGCCGTCGGGACCGACAAGGGCCTCGTGGTGCCGGTGGTGCGCAACGCCGACGACCTGTCGATCGCCGGCATCGAGAAGACGATCTCGGGCTTCGGCAAGAAGGCCCGCGACGGCAAGCTCTCCATCGACGAGATGCAGGGCGGCACCTTCACCATCACCAACGGCGGCATCTACGGCTCGCTGATGTCGACCCCGATCCTCAACGCGCCGCAATCGGGCATCCTCGGGATGCACCGCATCGAGGAGCGCCCGGTGGTCCGCAACGGCAAGATCGAGGCGCGGCCGATGATGTACCTCGCCCTCTCCTACGACCACCGCATCGTCGACGGGAAGGAGGCGGTGACCTTCCTGGTGCGGGTGAAGGAGGCGCTGGAGGATCCGGCGCGGCTCGTCCTGGACCTGTGAACGGAGGCGTAGGCTTCTGGACGCGGCCGGATGCAAACTTGGATCCTCGTTTCGAAGATCGTCCGGAACGTCGGCCTTGCGCTTGCGGCCTTCGGTGGCGTGATCCTCGCGTGGTGGACGCTTACACCGGAGCGGGCGCAGGCCAGTTCCGCGGCGACGCAAGCGGAACTGGCCCGACGCACTCACGTGACGGAGCTGTTCAACCGCGCCGCCGGACAGCTCGGCGACGAGCGCCTTGAGGTGCGCCTCGCCGCGATCTACGTCTTACGTGAGATAGGAAGAGACTTTTCCGACCTAGCCAATCCAGTGTTCGAACTGCTGCAAGCGATTTTGCGGGAACGGCAGGCGGATTATCGGGACTTGGATCCACCGGTCGACGTTCAAGCCATCATGGCGACCCTGCGCATGAGGATTGCGGACGATGACAAGCCTGTCGCCTAGAGATCGTCCCATACGCAATCTGCGCGGTGCTTTCATCCGGCAGACCGATCTCAGCAACGCCGACCTTCGCGATGCTGAGCTTTCCGGCGCGGATGCCAGCAACGCGCGTTTTACCCGATCGAATTTTGAAGGTGCCCGCTTGGTCGGGACGATCCTACGCGGCGCGGACCTCACCGGTGCGAAGAACCTCACGGTCGAGCAACTGGCCAGTGCCGTGATCGATGCACGCACCGTGCTGCCGGACTACATCGACTGCAGTCGGCTGCGCGATGCGGTCGAGTCCCCCGCAGATATCGCCTCGTGACGGATCTCGCGAAAAAGGTCGTGGTCGTCACCGGCGGCGGTCGCGGCATCGGCCGTGCTGTGTCGCTGCTCGCGG
The DNA here is from genome assembly GCF_022179125.1 of Methylobacterium cerastii. GTDB lineage: Bacteria > Pseudomonadota > Alphaproteobacteria > Rhizobiales > Beijerinckiaceae > Methylobacterium > Methylobacterium cerastii. The sequence continues at coordinate 174,767 of NZ_BPQG01000007.1, read as the reverse complement.
CGAAGCGCGGCTACCGCGTCTGCCTGAGCTACGTCTCCGACGCGGAGGCCGCCGCGACGGCGGTCGCGGCGATCGAAGCCGAGGGCGGGCAGGCCGTCGCGGTGCGCTGCGACGTGGCGGAGGAGGCTGAAATCGTCGCCCTGTTCGAGGCCGCCGACCGTCTCGGGACCGTTACGGCGCTGGTCAACAACGCGGGCGTGGTCGATCTGCCCGCACCCGTGTCCGAGATGAGTGCAGCCCGCCTCCATCGCATGATGGCGACCAACGTCGTCGGCTCGTTCCTCTGCGCCCGCGAGGCGGTGCGGCGGATGTCGACGAAGGTTGGAGGACGCGGCGGTGCCATCGTCAACGTCTCGTCGATCGCGGCGCGGCTGGGCGGAGCCGGACAGTTCGTGGACTACGCCGCCTCGAAGGGGGCGATCGACAGCTTCACGATCGGGCTGGCCCGCGAGGTGGCGGATGCGGGCATCCGGGTGAACGCGGTGGCACCCGGCATCATCGACACCGAGATCCATGCCAGCGGCGGCACGCCCGACAAGGCCGCCGTGATGGGGCCGGGCGTGCCGATGAAGCGCGCCGGCACCGCCGACGAAGTCGCCGCCCCGGTGCTCTGGCTGCTCTCCGACGAGGCGGCCTACACCACCGGCGCCATCCTCGACGTCTCGGGCGGCCGGTGACGCCGACGAACGAATGAATCCAGCAGCGACCCGCCCCGGCGGTCGCCGCACGCGAATGCAGGAACGAACAGACCCATGAGCACCTACGATCTCGTCGTCATCGGCACCGGCCCCGGCGGCTATGTCTGCGCCATCCGCGCCGCGCAGCTCGGCCTGCGCACCGCCGTCGTCGAGAAGCGCGCGACCCATGGCGGCACCTGCCTCAACGTCGGCTGCATCCCGTCGAAGGCGCTGCTGCACGCCTCCGAGGCCTTCGAGGAGGCGACGAAGCATTTCCCCGACCTCGGCATCGACGTCGGCACGGTCAAGCTCGACCTGGCCAAGATGCAGGGCTTCAAGGCCGAGGGCGTCGCCGGCAACACCAAGGGCGTCGAGTTCCTCCTGAAGAAGAACAAGGTCGAGACCTTCCACGGCACCGCCAAGATCGCCGGCGCAGGCCGCGTCGAGGTCACGTCCGAGGACGGCGGCAACCAGATGCTGGAGACCAAGAACATCGTCATCGCCACCGGCTCGGACGTGACGCGCCTGCCCGGCGTCGAGATCGACGAGACGATCGTGGTCTCCTCCACCGGCGCGCTCGAACTCGCGGCCGTGCCGAAGCGGCTCCTGGTGATCGGCGCCGGCGTGATCGGGCTCGAGCTCGGCTCGGTCTGGCGTCGGCTCGGCGCCGAGGTCACCGTGGTCGAGTACCTCGACCGCGTGCTGCCGGGGATGGACGGCGAGGTCGGCAAGCAGTTCCAGCGGATCATGGCCAAGCAGGGCATCGCCTTCAAGCTCTCGACCAAGGTCACCGGCGTCGCGGTGGCTGACGGCGCCGCCACGGTCACCGTCGAGCCGGCGGCGGGCGGAGCGGCCGAGACGATCCAGGCCGACGTGGTGCTCGTGGCCATCGGCCGCGTGCCCTACACCGAGGGGCTCGGCCTCGACGGGGTCGGCGTCCGCCTCGACAACAAGGGCCGGATCGAGACCGACAGCCACTACGCCACCAACGTCACCGGCATCTACGCCATCGGCGACGTGATCGCCGGGCCGATGCTCGCCCACAAGGCCGAGGACGAGGGCGTCGCGGTGGCCGAGATCCTGGCGGGCCAGTCGGGCCACGTGAACTACGCGGTGATCCCGAATGTGGTCTACACCTACCCGGAGGTCGCCTCGGTGGGGAAGACCGAGGAGGAGCTGAAGAAGGACGGGATCGCCTACAACAGCGGCAAGTTCCCGTTCACGGCCAACGGCCGGGCCAAGGCCAACGGCACCACCGAGGGCTTCGTGAAGGTGCTGGCGGATGCCGCGAGCGACCGGGTGCTCGGCGTCCACATCGTCGGCGCCGACGCCGGCAACCTCATCGCCGAGGTGGCGGTGGCGATGGAGTTCGGGGCCTCGGCCGAGGACATCGCCCGCACCTGCCACGCCCACCCGACCCTGACGGAAGCGGTGAAGGAAGCCGCGCTCGCGGTCGGCAAGCGCGCGATCCACGTCTGAGGATCGCGCAGCCGCGCCTCCTGTTTGTCCCTGCCCTCCGCTCAGGCCGAGCGGCGGTGCGGGGCGAGGGCGGCGATGCGCAACAGAGCGGTCGGGGCCGGCGGAGCGGTGATCGCGTTCAGCAGGTACGGCCGCCGCAGGCCGAACGCGTGATGGAGCGCGAGGTCGATGTCGCGGGCGTGGAACGGCATCCGCAGCACGAAGGCGGCGCCGAAGTAGCGCGCCGCCTGGGCGATCGGCTCGGGATCGCCGGTGGTGAGCACGGTGAGATGGGTCGAAAGGCCCAGCGGCTGCACTTGGCAAGCGAGCTCGAGGCCGTCGATGCCGCCGAGCTTCACGTCGACGAAGGCGAGGGGGTAGGCGTCGCTCTTGAGGAGCTTGAACGCGTGGCGGCCGCAATCCGTCTCGTCGATCTCCAGGGCGAAGCCGCTGCGCCCGAGCACCCGTCCGATCGCCGCACGCGCCGCATCCGACGAGGAGGCGAGAAGGATGCGCGTCGACTGCCGGCGCCGGGCGTCGGCGTGCAGCAGGCTCTCGATGTGGTCGGTGTCGAGGGGCACCTTCAGCACCTCGTAGGCGCCGAGCGACACCGCGAGTTCCTGCCACTGTGCGAAGACGCGGGCGGCGATCAGCACGAGGCAGGGCAGGGCCGCGCCGCGCTTGCGCGCCACCGCCACCGCCTCCGGGCCGCTCAAGCCTTCGAGCTGAAGGCCAACGAAGGCCAGGGCCGGCTTGTGAGCGAGGGCGAGCTCGATCAGCGTTTCGCCCGAGTCCGTCTCGACGACCGTGGCTCCGGGATTGAAGCGCGCCACCACAGCCGCGAGTTCGGCCCGGCGACGGGCGTCGCGGTCGGCGATGAGCACGGCGCCGGCCTGCAGCGCCCGCGTCGCCTCTCCTATTCCGGCGTGTCCGTCCGCCATGGTTCTCGCCTGTCCCGTCACGATCGCACAAGCGTAGAGTGTAATCCTCTCGGCAAGCTTAATTGTCCGAGGAATAGGCAGCTGGTCTTTCGACCGCACTAAAAGGCGTTTGTAACTTAAATCAAGTCTTGCGCGGTCCTCCGTGGCGGGTGTCGGCCTGCGCGCGGGTGGGTCGCGTCGAAGGCGCTCATCAGCCTGGCCGCGTCGACCTTGGTGTAGAGCTGCGTCGTCGAGAGCGAGGCATGGCCGAGCAACTCTTGGATCGCCCGAAGCTCGCCCTGGCGCGCCAGGAGATGGGTCGCGAAGGAATGTCGCAGGGCGTGCGGCGTCGCGCTGTCGGGGAGCCCGAGGCCGCCGCGCGCCCGGGCGACGACGTACTGGATGATCCGCGGTGAGAGCGGACCGCCCCGGGCTCCGACGAAGAGCGGGCCGTCGCCCGGCAGCGGGTGCGGGCAGGCGGCGAGGTAGGCCGCCACCGCCTCGGCCACCACCGGCAGCACCGGCACCATCCGTTGCTTCGCCCCCTTGCCGAGCACCGTCACCGCATCGATGCCGGGCACCGGCGCATCCCGGCGCGTCAGCCCGAGCGCCTCCGAGATGCGCAGGCCCGCACCGTAGAGCAGCGCCAGCACCGCCGCGTCGCGCATCAGGATCCAGGGCTCGCGATCCTCGTCGGCCCGCAGGGATGCCTCGGTCAGCGCGCGGGCGGCGGCCACCGGCAGCGGCCGCGGCAGGCGTCGTTCGACCTTGGGCGAGCGTACGGCGCCGAGCGCCGCCACGGTGCCGTGGCCCTCGCGCTCCAGGTACTTGGCGAAGGAGCGCAGGCCCGCCAGCGCCCGCATCAGCGAGCGCCCGCCGACGTCGTCGGCCCGGCGCGCGGCCATGAAGGCGCGGACGTCGCGCGGCTTCAGCGCGACGATCGCGGCGATGGTCGGCGTGCCGGCGCGGGCGTCGAGGTGGTGCAGGAACTGGCGCAGGTCGCGCTCGTAGGCCTCGACCGTGTTGTCGGACATCCGCCGCTCGGCCGCGAGGCTGCGGCTCCAGGCGTGGGCGGCGTCGCGCAGGGCGGCGTCGCCCGGCATCGCGAAGAGGGCGGCGTCCGTCGCGGCTGAGGTGGGCATCCGGTCTTCCTCGCGACACGCGCCCGCTTCGAACGCAGCTCGCCACTGGACGCGGCCGCGGTTGCGGGGCGGTTAACGGCCGTTCCCGGTCTCCTTCAGTCCGGTCTCTTTGATTCTCATGGCCTTGATCCGCGAGGCCAGGGTCGTCGGGCGCAGGCCCAACAGTTCGGCGGCGCCGCCCGGGCCGAACACCTTGCCGCCGGTCAGCGCCAGGGCGGCGGCGATCTCGGCGCGGTCGCGGGCCCGGCGGTCGGCCTCCGTCGGCGGCCGGTCGGCGGGGAGGGTGGGTGCCGCCGCGTCGGCCCGGCGCGGCGGCTCGGTCTCCGGCAGGTCGAAGCGCAGGCGGCCGCGCACCGCCAGGATGGCCGCGCGCTCGATCACGTTCTCCAGCTCGCGCACGTTGCCGGGCCAGGCGTAGCGGGCGAGGCGGCGGGCGTCGCCCTCGGTCAGGCGCGGCTCGGGGATGTTGAGGCGGCGGGCGGCGCCCTTGAGGAAGTGCTGGGCGATCGACGCGATGTCCTCCGGCCGCTCGCGCAGCGGGCTCGCGGCTAGGGGAAAGACGTTGAGGCGGAAGTACAGGTCCTCGCGGAACCGCCCCCGGCGCACCTCCTCGCGCAGGTCGCGGTTGGTGGCGGCGACGAGGCGGACGTCGACGGCGCGGGTGCGCGCCTCGCCGACGCGCTCGAACGAGCGCTCCTGCAGCACCCGAAGCAGCTTGCCCTGGAGGTCGAGGGGGATCTCGCCGACCTCGTCGAGGAACAGCGTGCCGCCGTCGGCGAGCTCGAAGCGCCCGACGCGGTCCCGGAGGGCGCCGGTGAAGGCGCCTCGGGCATGGCCGAAGAACTCGCTCTCGAACAGCTCGCGCGGCACGGCGGCGCAGTTCACGCGGATCATCGGCCGGTCGCGTCGGCGGCTGGCTTCGTGGATCGCCCGCGCGATCAACTCCTTGCCGGTGCCGGATTCCCCGGTGACGAGCACGGTGGCGTCGGTGCCGGCCACGAGGTCGACCTGCCGCAGCGTCGCCGCGATGGCCGGCGAGCGGCCGATGATGCCCTGGTGGTGCCGCTCCTGCCGGATCTCCTCCTTGAGGTAGGCGTTCTCCAGCTCCAGCCGCTCGCGCAGGGAGTCGACCTCGGCCAGCGCGCTGCGCAGCCGCTCCTCGGCCTCGCGCCGCTGGCTGATGTCGCGGAACACGATGACGGCGCCGAGCAGCCGCCCGCGGTCCCGGATCGGCGTCGAAGTGTACGAGACCGGGAACGCGGTGCCGTCGCGCCGCCAGAACACCTCGTCCTCGACCTGGTGCACCGCGCCGTCGCGGAAGGCCGCGTAGATCGGGCAGTCGCGGTGCGGGTAGGGCGTGCCGCCGGGATGGGTGTGGTGCACGGTGGCGTGCATGTCCTTGCCGACGAGGTCGGCGGCGCGCCAGCCGAGCATGCGCTCGGCCGCCGGGTTGACGAAGGTGGTCGCCCCGTCGGCGTTGACGCCGTAGATGCCCTCGCCCGCGGCGCGCAGGATCAGCTGGTTCTCGCGCTCGATGTCGCGGAAGATTCGCTCGACCCGCTGCCATTCGGCGACGCCGGCCCGCATGTGGTCGTCGGCCTGCCCGTCGACGACCCGGCGCCCGCGGGCCTCGAGGTCGGACAGGGTCACGAGCAGCCGCGGGGGGTCGCCGGCGAGCGGGCTCCCGGCATATTCCAGGCGTAGGCTGCGCCCGTCCGCGTGGCGCGGTTCCAGCGCCTGCGACCACCCTTGCCCGTTGGCGAAGGCGGCTTCCGTGAACACGATCAGCGCCGTCCGCTGGCCGGGATGCAACGCGCTCGCCGCGATCGCGCGGAGCGCCGCCCGGTCGTAGCCGAGCAGCCGGGCTGCAGCGGGGTTGGCGTCGACGATCCGGTCGGCCTCCGGCTCGATCACCAGCATCGCCTCGCGGTGCTGCTCGAAGACGGGTCCGAGATGGTCGGTCGCATCACCCAAGGCGGTCACCGCACCCGCTACGACATCTCGTGGTACGGCCACGAGATTTCATGGTACACGAAATCTCGTGGTCTGCCCATCGTGGGCCAAAGCTCTGTCTCAGCGAAGCTTTTTGGAAGGCGTCCGGCTGGCACATCGCTTGCGCAAGCTCGTGGCCGGCCCGGCTCGATCGCCGGGCCAGACCGATCCTGCAAGCCCGAGGGATGTCCGACATGAAGCGCGAAGACCTCACCGAAAAGCTCCTCGACATCAAGCGCGACAAGGGCTGGACCTGGAAGTTCATCCAGGACGAGATCGGCGGCCTGTCGCCGATCTTGATCACCGCCGCCTGCATGGGTCAGATGAAGCTGCCGAAGGCGCAGGCCGCCAAGGCCGCCGCCCTGTTCGGGCTCACCGAATCCGAGGAGCGGATGTTGAACGAGGCGCCCTATCGCGGCTCGATCCCCTCGCTGCCGCCGACCGACCCGCTGATCTACCGGTTCTACGAGCTGGTGATGGTCTACGGCACCACCTTCAAGGAGCTGATCCAGGAGGAGTTCGGCGACGGCATCATGTCGGCGATCGACTTCAACATGACCATGGAGCGCGAGGCCAACAACAAGGGCGACCGCGTCAAGCTCGGCATGTCGGGCAAGTTCCTGCCCTACAAGTATTACGGCAGCGAGGACGGCGTGCCGGAATACGGCTTCAAGGAAGGCTGAGCCGGCACCAGCCGCTTCGGTGTCACGGGAACCGACCATCGCCCCTTGCCGGGAGCGCCGGTTTCCGTGGAAGCTTTGCCGGGCGGTCGGCGCCGGGCGATGCCGGCCGACGCCTCCCGGCCGGAACGAAAGACTCGTAGGGGAACGCGTTGACAGCGGACGACGAGACGGGACGCCCCGGGAACTCGGTGCTCAAGGAACTCGCGACGGCGCTCGGCATCCCGGCGACGGCGTTCTTCGGTGGCTGCGAGGAGGGCGACCGGATCGCCGAGAGCGTCGAGCTGCTGCGCCTCTGGGCGACCCTCGACCGCGCCGAGCAGCGCCGGGAGATCCTGGACCACCTCCGCCGGATCACCGAGGGCCGCGCCGCCGGCTGAGCCGGGTCTCACCCGTCAGGCGTGTTCGGCGATGTAGCGTCCGAGCGCACCGGCGGCGTTGAGCATGTGCGCCCGCATGCGCCGCGCCGCCGCCTCGCCGTCGCCCTCCGCGATCGCGGCGAGGATCGCGCCGTGCTCGCCATGGGAATGCCGGATGCGGTCGCCCTGGCGGAGCTGGGTGCGGCGGAAGGCCGAGAGCCGCGTGCGGATCGCCAGCGCCTGCTCGGCGAGGAACCCGTTGTGGGTGGCGGCGTAGAGCCCTTCGTGGAACTGGCGGTTCAGGCCGTCGTAGGCGTCGAGGTCTCCGGATTCGACCGCCGCGCCGGAGCGATGGTGGAGGTCCATCAGGGCGCTGAGCTCGAGCGGGCGCATGCGGTAGGTCGCGAGCCGCACGCACAGGGCCTCGACCTCGGCTGTCGCCTCGAACATGTCCATGATCCGCTCGGGCGTCATCCGCGCGACGACCATGCCGCGGCGCGGTCGCTGCTCCACCAGGCCGCCGAAGGCGAGCTGACGCAGGGCCTCCCGCACGGGAGTGCGCGAGGCGCCGAAGCGGTCGGCCAGGGTCTGCTCGTCCAAGACCGTGCCGGCGGCGAGCTCGCCCGCCGCGATGGCGTCGCTGAGCGCGTCGCGGATGCGCTCGGAGATCAGCGTCCGCTCCTCGGTGGCCTCGCCCGCGTCCATGGATCTCCCGTCATGTGAGGGGCCGTCTCAACCCACGATCGCCCGCACGGTGAGGAACAGCACCGAGGGGCCGACGAGGCACCCGATGCCGGTGTGGAAGGTCGCGGTCAGCGCGCCGTAGGGCACGAGCTTGGGGTCGGTCGCGGCGAGGCCGCCCGCGACCCCGCTCACCGTGCCCATCAGCCCGCCATAGGCCATGGCCGAGCGCGGGTTGTCGAGGCCGATCAGCTTGGCGACGAGCGGCGTGCCGACCATCACCCCCACTGCCTTGGTCACGCCGGTGGCGATCGAGAGCGCCATCACCGTCGAGTCGGCGCCGAGCGCCGCGCCGGTGACCGGGCCGACGATGTAGGTGATCGCGCCCGCGCCGATCGTCGTGATCGAGACCGCGTCGTGGTAGCCGAAGGCCACCGCCGTCAGCGTGCCGACGACGAAGGGCAGCAGCGTGCCGAGCGCCAGCGCCAGCACGCCGACGAGGCCGGCCCGGCGCGCCTCGACCACGTCCACCTCGAAGGCGGTGGCGACGATGGCGAAGTCGCGCAGCATCGCCCCGCCCATCAGGCCGATCCCGGCGAGCGCCGGGATGTCGGCCAGCCCCTTCTTGCCGCCGGTGAACACGCCGCCGACGTAGGCGAGCGCCAGGCCGAGCACGATGGCGATGGCCGAGCCGTGCACCCGCCCGTTGGTCAGTTTCTTCGCGGCGACGTTCGAGACCAGGATCAGCGCCCCGACGACCGCGAAGGCCGCGACCAGGCTCTGCTCGACGAAGACGTGCTCGAGTCCGTGCCACATGCGGCTCACCCCTTCCGGCTTGCGGAGATCGCCGAGGCGTCGGCGGGCCGTTCGTCGAAGTCGCCGCCGAGGATCGCGCCGCCCTGCGCGACCTCGGGGCTCCCTGCGTCGCGGCCGCCGAGGCGGCTCAGCAGCGCGACCGCAGCGAAGCAGATCGCCAGGGAGCCGAGGGCGGCAATGATCACGATCGGGCCGCCGCTCACCGCGGCGACGACGTTCTGCTGGGCCGCCATGGCGACGACGATCGGGATGTACATGCCGCCCCAGAACTCGACGCCGAACTTGACGTTCTTGGTCAGGCGGCCGGTCCGCACCAGCCAGACGCGGGCGGCGATGAGCAGGATCATGGCGATGCCGACGCCGCCGACGTTGGCCTTCACCCCGAGCGCGACCCCGAGGAGGTCGCCGAGATACACGCCGACCAGCGTGCAGGCGGCGAGCAAGGCGACCCCGGCGATGATCATGGCCGGGGCCCGCGCGGCTCGAAGCCCCGGGGAGGCGGGTCGGAGCCCCACGAATGGGGGTTTTGCGGTGCGACGGGCTGCGGCATCCGGCGTCTCCGTCCCGATCTCGTGATTCGTCTCGGTTGCCCACCAGTATGCAAAATATTGACAGTTCGGCAATCTGGGATACGATGACGTGATCGAACGAGGTCGGCGCATACGCGTTCGATATCGGATCGCGCGTTTGCATGCGAGCCGCAGCGTCTGGCTACCGGCTTCGAGGACATCGGAATGACCGACTGGCGCAAGCAGAGGACGGCGCGGGACGAGCGGATCGCGGCCGGCCGGGCGCATGCGTCCGGCAAGGTCGTGCGGCACGAGGCGGTGGTCGAGCTGCTGGAGGCGGTCCTGCGCCCCGGCGACCGGGTGTGCCTGGAGGGCGACAACCAGAAGCAGGCCGACTGCCTCGCGCGCGGCCTCGGCGCCTGCGACCCGGGCAAGGTCCACGACCTGCACATGGTCCAATCGGGCATCGTGCTGCCCGAGCACCTCGACGTGTTCGAGACCGGCATCGCCCGGCGGCTCGACTATTCCTATTCCGGCCCGCAGGGCGCGCGCATCGCCAAGATGCTCTACGGCGGGCAGATCGAGCTCGGGGCGGTGCACACCTACCTGGAGCTGTTCGCGCGCTACTTCATCGACCTCACGCCGAACGTGGCGCTCATCGCCGGCGTCTCGGCCGACCGGGCCGGCAACCTCTATACCGGCCCCAACACCGAGGACACGCCGACGGTGGTGGAGGCCACCGCCTTCAAGAACGGCGTGGTGATCGCGCAGGTGAACCAGATCGTCGACACGGTGCCCCGCGTCGACATCCCCGGCGACCGGATCGACTTCGTGGTCGAGGCCGACAAGCCGTTCTACGTCGAGCCGCTGTTCACCCGCGACCCGGCGGCCGTGACCGAGACGCAGATCCTGATGGCGATGATGGCCATCAAGGGCATCTACGCCGAGTACGGCATCCGCCGGCTCAACCACGGCATCGGCTTCGGCACCGCGGCGATCGAGTTGCTGCTGCCGACGTTCGCCGAAAAACTCGGGCTGAAGGGCAAGATCGCCACCAACTGGGCGCTGAACCCGCACCCGACGCTGATCCCGGCGATCGAGTCCGGCTTCGTCGAGCAGGTGCACTGTTTCGGCTCGGAAGTCGGCATGGACCGCTACATCGCCGCGCGGCCGGACATCTTCTTCACCGGCGCCGACGGGTCCTTGCGCTCGAACCGCGCCTTCTGCCAGACGGCCGGACTCTACGCCTGCGACCTGTTCATCGGCTCGACCCTGCAGATCGACCTTCAGGGCCATTCCTCGACCGTCACGACGAACCGCGTCGCGGGCTTCGGCGGCGCGCCGAACATGGGCTCGGACCCCCATGGCCGCCGCCACCCGTCCGACACCTGGATGAAGGCCGGGCGCGAGGCCGGCGGCACCGGCGACCCGGCCTTGAGGCGCGGGCGCAAGCTCGTGGTCCAGCTCGTCGAGACCTTCGGCGACGGACTCGTGCCGGCCTTCGTCGAGCACCTCGACGCCCTGGAGCTGGCGAAGAAGATCGGCCTCGAGCTCGCGCCCGTCATGGTCTACGCCGACGACGTCACCCACATCGTCACCGAGGAGGGCATCGCCAACCTCCTGCTCTGCCGCGACGCGGACGAGCGCGAGCAGGCGATCCGCGGGGTGGCCGGCTACACCGAGGTCGGCCGCGGCCGCGACAGGGCGAAGGTTGAAGCCTTGCGCGCCCGCGGCATCGTCCGCCGCCCGGAGGATCTCGGGATCGAGCCCCTCGACGCCGACCGCTCCCTGCTCGCGGCGCGCTCGATCAAGGATCTCGTGCACTGGTCGGGCGGCCTGTACGAGCCGCCCGCCCGGTTCCGGAACTGGTGAGACGTCCTCGCCCCTTATCCCACGCACGACCTCATCCTGAGGTGCCCGCGTCAGCGGGCCTCGAAGGAGCCCTCCAAAGGTCGCGTGATCCCTGGAGCCCTCCTTCGAGGCCTCCGCTTCGCTACGGCACCTCAGGATGAGGTGATCGATTTGGACGAGTCCGAGATTCGGAAGGAAGCGTCATCCATGGAATCCTTCACCTTCCGCCACACCACGCAAAAGCCGCTCGCGGGCACCAAGGCGCAGGCGATCACCGGGGTGGTGGCGTCGGGCAACCTCGAGGTGCTGCTGGAGCGCGTGCTGCCGGCAGACCAGTGCACCATCGAGATCGCGACCCCGGTCGTCGGCTACGGCGACGTGTGGGAGGCGGTGGCCGCCGACTTCGTGGCGCGGACCCAGCCCGGCGGCTTGCGCATCGCGATCAACGACGGCGGCGCCCGGCCCGACACCGTGTCGCTGCGGCTGGCGCAGGGCGCCCGCCTGATGGAGGGCGGCCGATGAGCCTGAGCTGGTACGAGGCCAGCGCCCGGCAGCGCGTCGCGGCGCTCCTCGACGCGGGCAGCTTCGAGGAATTCGTCGGGCCCGAGCAGCGCGCGATGAGCCCGCACCTGCCGCTGTTCGATCTGCCTCGCGCCTTCGACGACGGGATCGTGGTCGGCCGGGGCAGGCTCGACGGCCGCGCGGTCTACCTCGCCGCGCAGGAAGGCCGCTTCATGGGCGGCGCCTTCGGCGAGGTGCATGGGGCCAAGCTCGTCGGCCTTTTACGCGCCGCGCTCACCGAGACGCCGGACGCCGTCCTGATCCTGTTCGACACAGGCGGCGTCCGCCTGCAGGAGGCCAACGCGGGCGAGACCGCCATCGCCGAGACCATGCGCGCCATCGCCGACCTGCGCCGGGCCGGCATCCCGGTGGTCGGGCTGGTCGGCGGGCGCGCCGGCTGCTTCGGCGGCGGCGGCCTCATCGCCGGCACCTGCTCGCGCCTCGCGGTCTCGGAGGGCGGGCGCATCTCGGTCTCCGGCCCGGAGGTGATCGAGACCAACAAGGGCGCCGAGGAGTTCGACTCGAAGGACCGCGCCCTGGTCTGGCGCACCATGGGCGGCAAGCACCGGCGGCTCACCGGGGGCGCCGACGTGTTCTGCGACGACACCGTGGCGGCGTTCCGCGCTGCCGCCCTCGACCTGGTCGGCCGGGCGCCGGCTTTCGACCTCGCGACGCTGGAGGCGGAGCAGGCGCGGCTCGAAGCCCGCATCGCGCGCTTCGGCGATTGCCGCGACGCCACCGCGATCTGGGCGCGCCTCGGCGTCAACGATCCGGCCGGCGTGCCGGCGCTGTCGGCGGCCGACTTCGACGGCCTCGTCGCCGGACTCGAAGGGACGACTCATGACGCTCGCTGAGATCCTGGCCTCGCTGTTCCCCGAGGGCCATTCGGTGAATGTGGCCGACGGGCTGATCACCGGCCACGGTCCGCTCGACGGCCGGGACCTTTCGGTGGTCGGCGTCGACGGCGACACGCCGCTCGGGATCGAGGGCGCGCTGACGCTCTCGGCCGCGGTGCTGGCGACGGTGCGAGCCGGGGGCGCCGCGCCGATCCTGGTGCTGGTCGATTCCGACAGCCAGCGCATGAGCCGGCGCGACGAGCTGCTCGGCCTGAACGAGTGCCTGGCGCATCTGGCCAAGGCGCTCCTTCTGGCGGACGCGCAGGGCCATCCGACGATCGGCCTGATCTATGGCCACTCGGCCGCCGGCGCCTTCATCGCCACGGCTTTGGCGACGCGGGTCCTCGTGGCGCTGCCCGGCGCCAACCCGAGCGTGATGGACCTGCCCTCCGTCGCCCGCGTCACCAAGCTGCCCCTGGAAAAGCTCGAGACGATGGCCAAGTCCACGCCAGTCTTCGCCCCCGGCCTCGACAACATGGTCCAGGCCGGCGCGGTGCAGGCGGTGCTCGACCCAGTCCAGCCGCTCGGGCCGCAGATCGCGGCGTTGATCACAGACTTGCCGCGGCAGGACGACCGCGACGCCCTCGGCAAGGCCCGCGGCGGCCGCCCGGTCGCGCACGACATCGCCGCGCGGGTGGTCGAGGCGGCGCGGGCGTGAGGGCGATCCGCCGCCACGACCTGTTCGTGGTGGCGCCCGAGGCCTGGCATCGGCTTCTGGCCGGGCGCCCCGACCTCGACGGCGTGCCGCACGTCGCGACCTGGGCGCGCGACGGCCGGCCGGTGATCGTGCGGCGGCGCTTCCCCGGCGAAGGCGATCACCTGCCCGCCGGGCTGCCGCTGCCGCCGGCCGACGGCAAGCGCCGCATCGGCCTCGCAGTGCCGTGGACCGACGCCACGCCGTCCCCTCCGGTGACCCTCGCCGCCGCGCGCCCGTCCGCGCCTCCGGCCTGGCATCCGACCGTCGACGCGGTGCTGGCGCTCGCCGCCGAATACGGCGTCGTCCCGCAGGTGTTCGGCGGCCTGCTGTGGCAACGCCTGACCGGCCTCGCCTACCTCTCCACCACCTCGGACCTCGACCTGCTCTGGCCGGTCCCGGTCACGCGCCGCCTCCTCGACGGCCTCGCCGCGATCGACGCGAACGCCCCGATGCGCCTCGACGGCGAGGTCGTCCTGCCGGACGGCGCCGGGGTGAACTGGCGCGAACTCCGCGACGCCCCGCCCGGGGGATCGGTGCTGGCCAAGGGACTCGACCGGGTGGCGCTGGTGCCGGCGGGCCTGGACCGGTGATGTCGGCGGATCGAGCCTTCACAGCCCATTCCCATCCACCATCCTCATCCTGAGGTGCCGCAGCGAAGCGGAGGCCTCGAAGGAGCCTTCCAGCTTGCGCGCGATCCCTGGAGTGCTCCTTCGAGGCCCGCTGACGCGGGCGCCTCAGGATGAGGGGGGTGGGTTGGAGGAACGCAACATGCCCTATGGCGGTGATCCTCAGCCGGCCAGCTCGCCCGCCCGCCGCTTGGCCGCCGCGACGGCCTCGCGCATAAGGGGACTGAGCGCGTCGGCGCGCATCAGCACGTCGAGGGCGGCGGCGGTGGTGCCGCCCGGCGAGGTGACGTTGCGGCGCAACTCCGATGCGGGCAGGTCGCTCGCGTCGAGGAGGGCGCCGGCGCCGCAGACCGTGGCGCGGGCGAGGCGCGCCGCCACCTGCGGGTCGAGCCCGGCGGCGATTCCGGCCTCGGCCATCGCCTCGACCATCAGGAAGACGTAGGCCGGGCCGGAGCCCGACAGGGCGGTGACCGCGTCGATCTCGGCCTCCGACCCGACCCATTCGACGAGTCCGTTGGCGGACAGCAAGGCCGCGACGGCGTCACGCCGCTCCGGCGTCACCGCCGCGTTGGCGAAGGCGCCGGTGGCGCCGCGGCCGATGCTGGCAGGGAGGTTCGGCATCGCCCGCACGATCGCCCGGGCGCTCGGCAGTCGGCCTGCGAGGTCGGCGACGGTCTTGCCCGCCAGGATCGAGAGGACGACGGTGTCGGGGCCGACCATCCGGTCGAGGTCGGGCGCGGCGTCAGGGAAGCCCTGCGGCTTGATCGCGACGACGAGGATGGCGGCCGGCGCGACGGTGGCCGGGTTCAGGGCGAGGCCGCGCGCCGTGCAGAGCACACGCAAAGCCTCGGTCGGATGGGCCTCGACGACGGTGGTGCGATGCGGGTCGAGGCCGGCCGCGAGCCAGCTCTCGAGCATCGCCCCGCCCATCTTGCCCGCCCCGACGAGGGTCAGGGAGGCGGGCAGGGCGCCGCCTGCGGAACCCACCATGGTGCGCCTCAGGCCTCGCCTTCGGTCTCGAACAGCACGGCGTCCAGCGCCTCGCGGGCGGACTTGCCGGCCCAGAGCACGAACTGGAACGCCTGGTAGTAGCGCTCGCACGCCTCGACCGCCGACTTCAACAGCATGGCGCATTGCGGGTGCGTCGGCACCGAGCCGCCGGCGAGCAGCAGGGAATGGCGGAACATCACCACGTCGTCGCTCGACCACAGGTCGAAATGGCCGATCCAGAGCTGTTCGTTGATCAGGGCGATCAGGCGCTGCACCTCGGTGCGGCGGCGGTCCGGCACCTTGAGGTCGAAGGCGCAGGCGACGTGCAGCGCCTCGACATCCTCGATCCAGGTGAAGGCGACCTGGTACTCGGTCCAGCGTCCGGCCACCACCACGGACATCTCGTCCGTCTCGGCGCGATCGAAGATCCAGTCGCGGAGCGCGGCAAGCCGCTCGACGACATCGAGCGGGTGCTCGATCCGATCGTAGCCCTCGATGTCGACGTGAAGCTGTGGCATGACGATCCGAAATGACGCCGCCGTATTCGAGCGCCGCGGCATGGTGAACAAGAAAGAACCGAAGCACGAAACCACGTCACGACGCGACGACACTTATCCCGATGGGACGGTATACCTCGTGGCGGCGGCTCTGCGGCGTCCCGTCTTCGGCGGGTTAAGGCGAATCAGTACGTCACCGACTATAAACCGGTGCGGACTCGCGACACAAAGCGCTTCCCCCGGCCGGTGAACAGGAAATGGATCGTTCGCGCGCGCTTCCTGTGTACAAGCCCGCCGCCCCGCCGGGGCCGATTCGCGCCGGCGACCCGGCCCTCGCCACCGTCGATCAGATCGCCTCGCTCGCCCCGGCGACGGCGGCCGCGGGCGGCTTCGCGTCGGCCTCCAGCGCCGCGACGCGGGCGGTCAGCGCCTCGTTCTGCGAGCGCAAGGTGGCGACCATGTCGCGCAGGACGTCGAGCTCTTCGCGGGAGGCGATGTCCATGTCGCGGATCAGCCGCTCGGCCTGGGCGCGGATCACCGTCTCGGCCTCGCGGCGTACGCCCTGCGCGGCGCCGGCGGCATCGGTCATCAGGCGGGCGAAGTCGTCGAACAGGCGGTTGGACGGGGGCATGTAGTCTCCGAAAGCGTCGCAGCCGCAACCCGGCCTGCGCTCCGACATAGGAATCCGCGGAGTCCGCGGCAATCCGGCGGGACGGCGCGGGATGGGGATGCCGCAAACAAAAACGGGGCCCCGAAGGACCCCGTCGCCGACCTGATCGAAGCGATCAGATCACATGCGGCGCATCATGCGGCGCTCCATGTGACGACGCATCATGCGGCGCTCCATGTGACGGTGCATCATGCGGCGCTCCATCCGGCGATGCATCATGCGGCGCTCCATGCGGTGCATCTGCACATGCTCGATCGCGTCGGGGGCGGTCACGCCCATCGGAGCGCCGGGGGCGGCAGAGGCGGGGGCGGTGATCGCGGCGGCGCCGAGCGAGGCGAGCACGGCAACGGCGAAGGTCAGTTTCCTCACGGAGATAATCCTGTTTCTTGTCGTCGGGCCGCGGCACCCATTCCATCCTCCGGGTCCGAAGGAAGGGAGAAGGAAGTCGCGCCGGAGAAGCGCGGCGGGTCTCCGCTTCGACCCGCCGCTGGTAACGTACAACTCAGAGATTCGTTTCCTCGAACGCCTTCACCCATTCGGCGCAGATCCCCGAGCGGACGATGTCGTCGCGGGTGAACTCCACGACGGGGATCGGCATCATCCGGCTCTTGATCAGGTGGATGACGGTGCGCAGGCCCGAGGTCTCGCGCAGGTCGGTCTGCGAGACGTCGCCGTTGATGATCACCTGGCACGCGTCGCCGATGCGGGTGAGGAACATCTTGATCTCGGCGGTGGTCGTGTTCTGCGCCTCGTCGAGGATCACGAGGCAGTCCTTGAAGGTGCGCCCGCGCATCACCTCGAAGGGCACGATCTCGATGTCGCCGGCCTTCAGGGCGATCTCGAAGGCGGCGGCGCCCATCCGCTCCTTCATCGCCTCGGTGAGCGGCGCGACCCAGGGGGCGATCTTCTGCTCGAGGGTGCCGGGGAAGAAGCCGAGCGAGCGGCCGCCGGGGACGTTGGGGCGGGTGATGATCACCTTGGCGATGCGGCGCTGGCGCAGCAGGTCGGCGGCGCGGGTGCCGGCGATGTAGGTCTTCCCGGTGCCGGCCGGGCCGAGCACGATCACCTGCGGGTGGAGGGCCAGCGCGTCGAGGTACTCGGCCTGCCGGTCGGTCAGCGGTTGGATCGGGCCTAGGTTTCGTTCCTCGTCGAAGCGGGTCCTGTGCAGCCGGACCGTGCGGTCTTCAACCAGCTCGAGTCGTGCGCGCCGTCTTTTCATCGATCAACACTCCGCGTGGGACTTGCTAACCAAAAGGACTTGCTAAGCTAGGAACTTGCTAACCTCGGGACCGCTCTTCGCTCTACCTTCGTGACGGGGCTTACTATGCCTCTCTCAAAGCAATCAGGCTGCCTCGAGCCGGTTCCGGCCCACGACACGAAGCTTGTGGACAAGGCGAGCCGCGAATGCGGCCGGTCTCGTCGTTGCAGGAGCATGCAACGCGCGCACCATAGAATCGCCGCCTGCGACGACCGCATGACGGTGTTGGACGGGTGTTGCCGAAATGGTTCGGAGACGGGCGTGTCGTACGCCGGGAAGGTCGGGGGATGGGGCCGTGTCCGGTCCGCCCAAGGTCGCGTCCTACGCCTCTACCCGACGCCGTCCCGCGGCGGCGTCAGGCCGGCTGCAGGAAGCTGTCGAGCACCATCTTGCGACCGGCCTTGTCGAAGTCAACGGTGAGCTTGTTGCCGTCGACCGCGGCCACGTCGCCGGGGCCGAACTTGGTGTGCAGAACCCGCATCCCGGTCTCGAAGGCCGAGGGCGCGCCGGTGGATTTTGCGATCAGCTCGCCTTCGATCTGGCGCGGCCCGCCGCGCCCGCCGCCGGGCGAGGCGCCGAAGCCGCGGGCGGTGGTGTGCGCCGCGCCCTTGCCGAAGTTGCCGGATCCGCCGTTCCCTTGCCCGGTGTTGGCCTGCGCCCGCTGCCAGCCCGGCGTGCCGTAGCTGGAGCCGAAGGGCTGCGGGTTGCGGTCGAACCGCGAGGCGCCCGCCGAGAAGTGGGCCGGCGCCTCGATCACGTCGACGGCGGTCTCGGGCAATTCGTCGATGAAGCGCGAGGGGATTGTGGAGGACCACAGGCCGTGGATGCGGCGGTTGACGGCGAACGACAGCTTTGCCCGCTTGCGGGCGCGCGTGAGCCCGACATGGGCGAGGCGCCGCTCCTCCTCCAGGCCGGCGCGGCCGCTCTCGTCGAGCGCGCGCTGGTTCGGGAACAGGCCGTCCTCCCAGCCGGGCAGGAACACCGTGTCGAACTCCAGGCCCTTGGCCGCGTGCAGGGTCATCAGCGAGACGCGGTCGGCGCCCTCGGCCTCCGAGGCTTCCATCACCAGCGAGACGTGCTCGAGGAAGGCGCCCATGTCGGGGAACTCCTCCATGGAGCGGACGAACTCCTTGAGGTTTTCCAGGCGCCCGGCGGCGTCGGCCGACTTCTCCTTCTGCCACATCTCGGTGTAGCCGGATTCCTCGAGGATGGTCTGCGCCACCTCGGAATGCGGGTTGCTCTCGACGAGCCGCGCCCAGCGCGAAAAGCTCTCGGTGAGCGCGCGCAGCGTCGAGCGGACGCGCGGCTTGAGCTCGTCGGTCTCGCAGAGCTTTCGCGCGGCGTGCAGGAGCGGCACCTGCTCGGCGCGGGCATAGAGGTGGAGCTGCTGCAGCGTCGCGTCGCCCAGGCCGCGCTTGGGGGTGTTCACGATCCGCTCGAAGGCGAGGTCGTCGGACGGGTTCTTGGTCGCGCGGAGGTACGCCAGCGCGTCGCGGATCTCGGCGCGCTCGTAGAAGCGCGGGCCGCCGATCACCCGGTAGGGCAGGCCGAGCTGGACGAAGCGGTCCTCGATCTCGCGCATCTGCGCCGAGATCCGCACCAGCACCGCGATTTCGGAAAGCGGGTGCTGCTTGGCCTGGAGCGACTCGATCGATTCCGCCAGAAGCCGCGCCTCCTCCTCGGAATCCCAGGCGCCCGACACGGTGACGGGCTCGCCGAGCTCGTCCTCGGTCCGCAGCGTCTTGCCGAGCCGGCCCTGGTTCTTGGCGATCAGGCCCGAGGCGGCGGCCAGGATGTGGCCGGTGGAGCGGTAGTTGCGCTCCAGCCGCACCACCACGGCGCCGGGAAAATCGTGCTCGAAGCGCAGGATGTTGTCGACCTCGGCCCCACGCCAGCCGTAGATCGACTGGTCGTCGTCGCCGACGCAGGCGATGTTCTTCCGGGTCTGCCCGAGCAGGCGGAGCCAGAGGTACTGGGCGACGTTCGTGTCCTGGTACTCGTCGACCAGGATGTAGCGGAACTTGTCCTGATAGATGGTCAGGACTTCTGGGTTCTCGCGCCACAGCTTGAGGCACAGCAGCAGCAGGTCGCCGAAGTCGACCGCGTTCAGGGTCACGAGCCGCGCCTGGTAGGCGGTGTAGAGGTCGCCGCCCTTGCCGAAGGCGAAGGCCTGCGCCTCGCCGGCGGGGATCTGGTCCGGGCCGAGGCCGCGGTTCTTCCAGCCGTCGATGACGTGGCCGAGCGCGCGCGCCGGCCAGCGCTTCTCGTCGATGTTCTGGTCCTTGAGCACCTGCTTCATCAGGCGGAGCTGGTCGTCGGTGCCGAGGATCGTGAAGTCGGACTTCAGGCCCACCAGCTCGGCGTGGCGGCGCAGGATCTTGGTGCCGATGGCGTGGAAGGTGCCGAGCCAGGGCATGCCCTCGCCGGCCGGCCCGACCAGCGTGCCGATCCGGTGCTTCATCTCCCGCGCGGCCTTGTTGGTGAAGGTCACCGACAGGATGTCGAACGGCCGCGCCCGGCCGGTGCTGATCAGGTGGGCGATGCGCGTGGTCAGCACCCGGGTCTTGCCGGTGCCGGCGCCGGCCAGCACCAGGACGGGGCCTTCCGTCGCCTCGACGGCGCGGCGCTGCTCCTCGTTCAGGCCATCCAAGTAGGACGCGGCGGTCGGGCGCAAGCCCCCCATGGCGCGGGCGGCGATGGAGCTGGGGCCACGCCCCGCGTCGGAAGGCGGCGTCGCATGCGAGGAATTCGGCATCGGCAATCCCTGGACCAAAACGCGAACGGCGTCGAGGCCCGGACGCGATGTCGCCACCCCGCACGGTTGCAGGCGGGGAGTCGCAGGCGGGGAACCCAGGGTCGTTCGGCCGCTTGGTCAGATCATCGCAAGACCCACATCATTAAAGACCACACGAGATTCAGGAGCGCCCGATGCGCATCGTGCCGATCGCCGTCCTCGCCGTCCTCGCCGCCACCCCCGCCCTCGCGCAGGTCCGGCAGGGCAACCCCGACGCCGCCAACGAGTCCTTCGCCCGCCAGAGCGAGTCCCGGGCGCTGCAGCAGAACATCACCTCGCAGAACAACACCACGCGCATGGAGATCCAGCGCAGCCAGCAGATGCAGGCGCCTCAACCCACCCCGGGCGTGGTCGTCGCCCCTCGGCGATAAGCGGACCGTCCCTTCCCTCCCCCCGCAGAGCGGGAGGGAAGGGGGGGGCGCTCGATCGATCCGGTAAATATCCGGCGGCCTGCCTGAAACGACCCTGCCGGCCCCCGACAAAAGCCCGCTGGCGCTGGTTGCCGCCGGCCGTGCTATGCCCGCCGTGAACCCGCCGGGTGGCGCGGGATGCATGCGGAACGATCACGGTGCGTGACCTTCTGACCGCGCTCGCGGGCGCCGTCATCCTGATCCTGGTCGCGGCGCTCGCCGTGCCCCCCTTCATCGACTGGCCGGCCCATCGCGCCTTCGTCGACGCGACCGTGAGCCGCTCGCTCGGGCTGACGGTCCGCACCGAGGGCCGCATCGACGTGCGGCTGCTGCCCTCGCCGCGCCTGCGCCTCGACCGCCTGCACCTCGGCGACGATGCGGGAAAGCCCGCCCTCGACCTGCGTTTCGTCAAGGCCGAGCTCGGCCTGACCCCGCTGCTGTCGGGCGCGGTCCGGTTCACGGAGACGCGGATCGGCCGCGCCGAGATCAAGCTGCCGGTGACCGAAGGCGACGCCCTCGTGGTGCCTGCCGGCCTCGGCGAGACCCTGCGCGGGCGCGACCTCGCGGTCGAAGACCTTCACGTCCAGCAGCTGCTGCTCACCACGTTCGTGCCGTCGACCGGGCGCACCGACCAGTTCTACGCGGAGGCCGTGCAGGTCCAGGCGCCGGCGCTCGTCGGCCCGTGGCGGGTCTCGGGCAGCAGCGGCGGCCTGCCGTTCACCCTCGTCAGCGGCGAGCCGGGGGCGGACGGCGCGGTCGCGCTGAAGCTTTCGGGCGGCGGCGACACCCATCCGCGCTTCGAGGCCGACGCCCGCGTCGCCTTCGTGCCGGCGGACCCGCGCGGCACCCGCGGCTCCGAGCCGCGCGCCCTCGTCGCCGAGGCCGAGGGCAGCGCCCGCCTCGTGGTCGGCCCGCCGGCCCAGGCCGCGGGCGCCTACCTGCCGTTCACCCTCGGTGGCAAGTTCAAGGCGAGCGGCGCGCTGGTCCGGTTCGAGGGCGTCGACGCCGAGATCGATCCGGGCGGTCAGGTCCTGCGCCTGTCCGGCGGCGGCCAGATCGACCTGCGGCGCTGGCGCGCGGGGCTGACCCTCGGTGCGCGCCGCCTCGACCTCGACGCCTTCCTGCTCTCGCCGGGCGGGCAGGCCTTCCTCGCGCGCGGCCTGCCCAAGCTGGGTAGCAAGGCGGGCAAGGCGGCGTCCGGCCTGCCGGTGATGCTCGACCTCGACCTGTCGGTCGAGACGGCCGTGCTCGGCTTCGAGGAATGGAGCGACCTCAAGGCGGCCGGCACCATCGAGCGCGCCGGCGGCCTGCTGCTGCGGCGCTTCTCGGCCGTGGCGCCGGGCGCGGCGACCGTGACGGCGAGCGGCGAAATCGACACCGATCCGAGCCCGCGCTTCACCGGCCCGGTGACGCTCGCCGCATCCGCCTCCGACGGGCTCGGGCGGTATCTGCGCCGGCTCGGCCTCGACGGGCCGCCGACGGCGCTCCTCGACGGGCGGCCCATCGAGGTCTCGGCCGAGGTCTCCGCGGCCGGCGGCGCGTACTCCCTGCGCAACCTCCGGCTCGGGCTCGGCACGGCGCAGGTCACCGGCAACGCCCGCTACGCCGCGGCCGAGGGCCGGACCCGCGGCCGCGTCGATGCGCAGATCCGCGCCCGCGGCCTCGACGTCGCCAACCTGCCGCCGCTCGGCAACGCGCTCGCGGGCCTGCACGACCACGACCTCGGCCTCACCATCGAGGCGCGCGACCTGCGCTACGGCGCGACCGGCAGCGGGAACGGCACGCTCTCGGCCAGCATCCAGTCGGACGGGGCGGCGCTGGTCGTCGACAGCCTCGACGTGACCGATCTGGCCGGGGCCAACGCGAAGCTCTCCGGGCGGATCGGCGCCGACGGCGCGGGGCGCGTCGCCGGCCGGATCTCCGCCCCGGTGGCGGCCCCCCTCGTCGCCCTGATCGAGCGGGTCTGGACCGCCGAGACCCGGCTGATCCCCGCCTTCCTGCGGGCCGGCGCCCTCGACCTCGCGGTCACGCTGGCGCGCGACGCGGGCGATGCCGACGCGCTGCGGCTCGCCGCAGAGGGCAAGGCCGCGGGCGGCAGCCTCGACCTGTCTCTGGTCAGCCGCGCCGGCTCGGTCGAGGGGGCGAAGGTCCACCTCGCGACGCCGCGGGCCGGCACCTGGTTCGGCCGCGCCGACATCGCCGGCCTGCAGCAGCCGGCCGACCTGTCCCTCGTCGCCGCCCGCGCGGCGGAGGGGGGCCTGTCGCTGCAGGCGTCGGGCACGATCGCCGGGGCGAGCCTGTCGACCGCGACGCCGCTGCGGCTTCCCGGCGACGGGGGCCCACCCGCCGCCGGCGCCCTGCGGCTCCAGACCGCCGACCTCGGCCCGTTCCTGACGCTTGCGGGCGCCGCCGCCCTCGCGCCGGGCCCGTGGCCGGCGGACCTCTCCGTCGCCCTGACCCGCCAGGGCGACGACGCGCGCGCCGCGCTCTCCGGGCGGATCGCCGGGGCGGCCCTCGACGCGAACCTCGTGCGGATCCCGGACGGGGCCCTGTCGGGGACCGCGCGCCTCGACCGCCTGTCCCTGCCGCAGCTCGCCGCCGCCCT
The DNA here is from genome assembly GCF_022179125.1 of Methylobacterium cerastii. GTDB lineage: Bacteria > Pseudomonadota > Alphaproteobacteria > Rhizobiales > Beijerinckiaceae > Methylobacterium > Methylobacterium cerastii. The sequence continues at coordinate 151,678 of NZ_BPQG01000007.1, read as the reverse complement.
GGTGATGCCGCCGGGCGCCGCCGGGCGGTTCGGCGCCCCGCCCGCGCCGGGTCTAACGGCCGCCCTCGACCTGCGGGTCGAACGGCTCGACCTCGGGCGCGGCCTCGTCGCCACGGGCGCCGCCGCGGCGCTCGGGCTCGAGGATGGGACGCTGAGCGTGCGCGACCTCTCGGCCAAGCTCGCCGAGGGCAGGATCGCCGGTTCGGCGAGCCTGTCGCGGCGCAGCGGCCTCGCAGCGATCGCGGGCGAGGGCACCGTCGCCGACGTGGCGATCCCGGCGCTGGCCGACGGCGGGCCGCTCGGCGGCCGGCTCTCCGCCGCCCTGCGCTTCGGCACCTCCGGCGAGGATGTTGCGGCCCTGGCGGCAAACCTTTCGGGCACGGGCAGCGTCACGCTGGCCGCCCTCAACCTGCCCGAGACCGATCCCGCCGCGATCGGCCGGGCGCTCGCCCGCGCGCTCCAGATCGAGGACCCGTTGCGCGACGGCCGGCTCCAAGCCCTCGTCGCGGAGGAGCTGTCGAAGGCCGCCGCCGGCACGACGCAGACGGCGTCCGCGCCGGCGACCGTCATCGGCGGGACCCTGCGGGCCGGCCCGCTCGACCTCGATCTCGGCGCGGCGCGCTGGAGCGGGACGCTGGGCTACGATTTCCGGACGAGCCGGCTCGACGCCCGCGGCACGCTTTCGGGCGGCACGGCGCCGAAGGGCTGGGGCGGCGGCCTCCCTGCGATCCAGCTCGGGCTCGCCGGACCCCTCGCCGCGCCCGAGCGCAGCCTGGACGTCGGACCGCTCACCACGGGCCTCGCCGCCTTGGTGCTGCAGCGCGAGCTGGAAACGATCGAGCTGATCGAGGCCGACCAGACCGAGCGTCAGCGCCGCCGCGCCCGGATCGAGATGGACAAGGCGCGCGCCGCCGCCCTCAAGGCCGCGGCGGACAAGGCGGCTGCCGAGAAGGCTGCGGCGGACAAAGCGACGGCGGACAGGGCGATGGTGGACAAGGCCGCGGCGGAGGAGGCGGCGCGCCAAGCCCGGCTCAAGGCCCAGGCCGCCGAGGAGGCCGCCCGCCGCGCCCGCACCGAGACGCCCGACCCGCCGCCGGAACGCCCCCTCGACATCCGCCCGCCGCCCGCGCAGCCGTGAGGGCTATCTACGTCTCAAGGAGACGCAATAGGCTTCGCACATCTCTGCTTCTGGCGCCTTGATTTGCGCGCATCCCCTCGCCCCGCACGGATCTCGGGCTTGCCCGAGATCCGAACCTGCCTGCCGAAGTCGGGCAGGCCCGACTTCGGTGGGGGAGAGGGCTTTGACGACCTCGTCGTCGGCAAAGCGAGGCGGCAGCCGACGGTGAGGGGGCTGAGCCGGAGGAGGCTCTTCCGGAAGCTCCCCCTCACCGTCGCTTCGGCTTCGCCTCCGCTTCCCGGCTGCACGACGGGGTGCAGCCGGGCCTCTCCCCGCCTGCGGGGAGAGGGGGGAGCCGCGCGTCATCCGAGGCTGTGCGGAATCGGTGAATCGGGAACCTGGGAAGGGGGACATCTCCCGCGTCATGATGTTCGGCACGGTGGCAGCCGAACGCCGCCTCTCCCTCACGCCTCGCCCACCGCCGCCAACGCGAAGCCGTAGATCAGCGCCACCTCTTCGAGCCGGTCGAAGCGGCCGGCGGCGCCGCCGTGGCCGGCTTCCATGTTGGTGCGCAGCAGGACCGGGCCGCCGCCGGTCATGGTCGCGCGCAGGCGCGCCACCCATTTGGCCGGCTCCCAATAGGTCACCCGCGGGTCGGTGAGGCCGCCGAGCGCCAGGATCGCCGGGTAGGCCTTGGCTGCGACGTTGTCGTAGGGCGAGTACGACAGGATGGTCCGGAACGCCGCCTCGCTCTCGGCCGGGTTTCCCCATTCCGGCCATTCCGGCGGTGTCAGCGGCAGCTCGGCGTCGAGCATGGTGTTGAGCACGTCGACGAAGGGCACGTCGGCGACGATGCCGGCGAACAGCTCCGGGGCGAGGTTGGCCACCGCCCCCATCAGCATGCCGCCGGCGCTGCCGCCATGCGCCACGATCCGCTTCTCGGACGTGTACTGCGCCGCGATCAGCGCTCGGGCGCAGGCGACGAAGTCGGAGAAGGTGTTGGGCTTCTTCTCGCGCTTGCCGTCGAGGTACCAGCGCCAGCCCTTCTCGGTGCCGCCGCGGATGTGGGCGATGGCGTAGACGAAGCCGCGGTCGACGAGGCTCAGCAGGTTGGTGCGGAACGCCGCCGGCATCAGCGTGCCGTAGGCACCGTAGCCGTAGAGCAGCAGCGGCGCCGTCCCGTCGAGGACGAGGTCGCGCCGGTGAAGCAGCGAGATCGGCACCTGCGCCCCGTCCGGGGCGGTCGCGAACAGCCGCCGCGTGACGTAGTCCTCGGGCGCGTGCCCGCTCGGGATGGTCTGACGCTTGCGCAGGGCGCGGGAGCGGGTGGCGCAATCGTAGTCCCAGGTCTCCGTCGGCGTCGTCATCGAGGAATAGGCGAAGCGGATCGTCGCCGTCTCGAACTCGTAGCCGGGCTGGAGGCCCAGCGAGTAGGCCTCCTCCGCGAACGCCACCGCGTGCTCCTCGGCGGTCGCGAGGTCGCGCACGATGATCCGCGGCCGGGCGTTCTCGACCTCGAGGCGGACCAGGTGGTCGGCGAGCAGATGCAGGTGGCGGATCATGGTGCCGGCGCGGTGCGGCACCAGGTCGGCCCAGTGCCCCCGGCCTGGTTCGGCCACCGGGGTGGTGACGACCTTGAAGTCCTCGGCGCCGTCGGCGTTGGTGAGAATGTAGAGGTCCGCGCCGCGATGCTCGACCGAGTAGATCAGCAGCGGCTCGCGCGGCTGCACCACGCGCAGGCGCCCGTCCGGCGCGGCGCGGTCGAGGAGGTGGACCTCCGAGGTCTCGTGGTCGCTCGCGGTGATGGTGAGGTAGGCGCCCGACTGCGTCGCCCCGATGTGGACGAAGAACCCGGAATCGCGCTCGACGTAGACCGTGGCGTCGTCCGCCTGCTCCGCGCCGAGGCGGTGGTACATCACCCGCGCCGGCCGGTGGTTGGCGTCGACCGCGACGTACCAGAACCCGGCGCCGTCGGCCGACCAGACCGCCTCGCCGGAGGTCGCCTCGACGCGGTCGGCCGCATCCGTCCCGGTCGCGAGGTCGCGCACCCGGATCGCGTGCAGCTCCGAGCCCTTGGTGTCGACGCCCCAGGCGAGGCGCGCATGGTCGTCGGAATGGGCGGCGCCTGCGATCTCGAAGAAGGCCAGGCCCTCGCCCTCCTTGTCGCCGTCGATCAGGATCTCTTCCGCCCCCGCGTCGTCGCCGGCCGCGGATGGGCGGCGGCAGACCAGGGGGTGCTGCCCGCCGTCGCGGTGGCGGGTGTAGTAGGCGAACGGCCCGTCCGGCGTCGGCACGCCGCTGTCGTCCTCGCGGATGCGCCCGCGCATCTCGGCGACCAAAGTTTTGCGCAGCGGCGCCGCGCCGGCGAGCGCCGCCTCGGCGTAGGCGTTCTCGGACCTCAAGTAGTCGCCGATGTCGGCCGGCAGCGCCGACGGGTCCTTGAGGACGTCCTGCCAGTTCTCGGCCTTCAACCAGGCGTAGTCGTCCGACAGGGTGCGCCCGTGGACGACGAAGCTGTGCGGCCGGCGCTGCGCACGCGGCGCGTCGGAGGCGGGCGGGACGTGGGCCGTGTCGAACGCCATTGGAGATTTCCCGTGGAGAACCTGCGCGAACCTGGGCATGTGCCGTGCGGCCCGGCCCCGGACAAGGCCCGGCGTGCAATGGTCTCGCCCCGGCTTGGTGCCGGCCGCGTTGTCCTCCGCAGGTTCTGCAATCTGGGGTAGAGCCGATTCGGTGGGATGCTTCGCCCTTGAGTAGGCATCGCTTTAGCCGATTTCGTTAAGCTGAAATATCCTTCCGGATAGTTGACGTTGCGTATCCGAACTGTCGTCGAGCAACTTGCGGGCGATCTGCAAATATCCTAATGAGAAGTCGTCGCGGGGAGGGGTCCCCGCATTTTACTCAGCACTTGCGGGCGGGCCGAACATTGCTGCGGGAATGCCCGCATCCTGGCGAGAGACGGCGGGGCCGACGGCCCGCGCCGCCCAAGACCCGTCGACAGCCTGAGCGTCCAGAGGACATGGCCGAACATGAACGACACTGAAACCACGGTCGACTACGTGGAACTCGCAGCCGACATCGTGTCGGCCTACGTCAGCAACAACCCGGTCCCCCCGGGCGAGCTGGCCCAGCTGATCACCCGCATCCACGCGTCGCTGATGCAGGTCGCCGGCGGACAGGCCGAGGCCGAGGCGCCCGCCGGCCCGCTGACCCCCGCCGTGCCGGTGAAGAAGTCCGTCACCGCCGACCACATCATCTGCCTGGAGGACGGCCGGACCTTCAAGTCGCTCAAGCGCCACCTGCGCGCCAAGTACGACATGAGCCCGGAGCAGTATCGCGCCAAGTGGGGCCTGCCGCCGGACTACCCGATGGTCGCGCCGAACTACGCCAAGGCCCGCTCCGACCTCGCCAAGGCGATCGGCCTCGGCCAGACCCGCTCGGGCAATTACGACGAAGCCGCCTGAGACCGCCATGCGGAGCGCCGGGGCACGGTTTCCCCGCGTCCCGCGCGATCTCGAGCGTCTTCCGTGATCTCCGGATCACGGAAGACGCTCTCTTTCGTCGTGCGGTCGCGTTTTCTTCACGCAAGCCGACATCCACGCGCTGGACAATGCGCGCGATGGGCACAAACCTTGCGCGTCACCGTGCCTGGTTCTGCGAGCGGTTTGTCCCCATGAGCGATGCCAAGATGTCGACTGAGGCGGTCCCGACCGACGACCTCGGCAAGGCGAACGACGTGCTCGCCGAATGGGCCGCCCGCTCGGCCGCCGACAGCGACGCCCTGGTCGAGCGCCTCGCCGGGATGGGCTACGACGTCCGCGGCAAGTCCGAGGAGGAGATCGCCGAGGTGCTGAAGCATCCGCCGGCGAAGCCCGGCGCCGACCCTGCACCCTAGGGTGCGTGACGCTCCACAGCGTCGTGGTCGTCAAGTCTTGATCTAGGACGATTTTCAGGACTCTCCTGTTTCCTTCGTCGTGACGAAGACCGTTCGCGTTGGGAACAAAACATGAACAAACTCTCTCAGGCTCGGACCGCTCGCCTGGCTCCTCGCCCCCTTGCCCGCCCGGTCGCCCTGCCGCGAGCGGAGGCCGCGATCGGGCGTGCTGGCGAGCGGCTGCTGGCAGCCTTGGCCGCCGACGGCGCCTACGCCTTCCCGGACCCGGTCGAGGACGCGATGCTGATCGTGCGCTGCGGCGGCGGCGTCTCGCTCGGCGGCGGCCGCTTTCCGGCGGCGTCCGGCGAGCGCCTGCTCGCCGCCGACCTCGCCCTGCGCGAACCCGGGCCGCGCGGGCGGATCGTGCTGTCGATCGCCGGCCGGGCGCGCCTCCGGCGTGGCGACGCGCCGGCCGGCGAAGCCTTCCGCGGGCAGCATCTCGACCTCGTAGTCGAGGGCGAGGGAACGGAGAGGCGCCTGCGCGACGCGGCGGAGAGCCCGATCGCCTGGATGGTGCGGCGGCGCGGCCGCGACGGAGCGCCGCTTCTCGACCGGGCGTCGTTCGAGGCCGGCGAGCGCCTGCGCCGCGACATCACCACGGGTATGCTGATGCCGCGGATGGGCATCGACTGGACGGCGATCCGCGTCGACGGCTCGGGGCCGCGCGACGCCGCCGGCGCCTCCGACACGATGATGGCGGCGCGCGCCCGGGTGGACCGCGCGATGGATGCGGTCGGCCACGACCTGTCGGGCCTGTTGATCGACCTGTGCGGCCACGTGAAAGGGCTGGAGCGGATCGAGGAGGAACGCCGCTGGCCGGCCCGCTCCGCCAAGGTGGTCGCCAAGATCGCCCTCGGGCGGCTGGCCGAGCATTACGGCCTGCAGCGCGAGGCCATAGGCCCGGACCATGCCCGCATGCGGCTGTGGCGCGACCGGGCGTGAGGCGGTCGCCCGCTCAGGCGGCGAGGCGGACCGCGTCGCGGTGAATGCGGTCGGCCATGGCGCGGACGCCGTTGGAGCGCTGCGGGGTGAGGTGCTCGCCGAGGCCCAACTTGGTGTAGAGGGCGAAGGCGTCGGTGTCTGCCGCCTCGCGCGGGGTCTTGCCGTCGAACAGCGCGACCATCAGCGCGACGAGGCCGCGCACGATGTGGGCGTCGCTGTCGCCCCGCAGGTGAAGGCGCGGCACGTCGGCGGACGCATCGACGTTCAGGTCGATCCACACTTGGCTGGCGCAGCCCAGCACCTTGTTCGACTCCGCGTGCAGGGCGGCGTCGGCCGGCGGCAAGGTGCGCCCGAGCTCGATCAGGTAGCGGTAGCGCTCTTCCCAGTCGTCGATGAATTCGAAGTTCTCGACGATGGTCTCGATCGGAGGCAGCATGCTCGGCCGGTGTTCTGTCGGGGGCGCGGGGGTCGTCCAAGATATAGGTCGCCACCCCGGCCGAAGCGAATCCCGCGGCGCCCTTCAGGCCAGGCCGTCGATCCGCGCCTCCGGCAGCTGCAGCCGCAGCGGGTCCTCGGCCGTCGCCACCCCGGTGACGGCGATCTCGGCCTGAGCCGCGTAGGCCGCGATCAGCCGCGGCCCGAGCTTCGGGATGTTGGGCCGGCCGGATTCATCCTGGTCGCCGGCGCCGGAGGTGATCGAGAGGCGCACCGGCGCGCCGGGGGCGGCGTCAATGTCGATGGCGATGGCGCAGGCGACGCTCTCGGCGGTGGCGTCGAGGCACTCGGCCACGATCTCGGCGACGATCATCCCGAGCGCGTTGGCGGTGCGCGGCTCGACGAGGCTGGTGCCGGCGCCGCCGAGGTGGACGCCGATGCGCCCGGCGCGGCGGAGCTGGCCGAGGCCGGAGGCGAGCCGATGCAGGTAGTCGCGCAGGTCGATCGAGGCGATGTGGGGCGCCTCGTGCAGGTGCTGCTGCACCAGCGCGATCGCCCTCACCCGCTGGCCCAGCGCCTCGAAGCTGCCGCGGCAGGGCTCCGGCGCCGCGCGGCCGTAGAGGCCGATCAGGCTGACCATGACCTGCAGGTTGTTGCGGACGCGGTGGTAGACCTCCGCGAGCAGGGTCTCCTTCTCCTGCAGCGCCTCCTCGATATGCACCTCGGCATGCTTGCGGTCGGTGATGTCGAAGCACGAGCCGAGATAGCCGCGGAACTCGCCGTCCTCGGTCAGCGGCCGGGCGGTGTCGAGCAGCCAGCGATAGGCCCCGTCGTGACGACGCAGGCGGAACTCGACGGTGAAGGGCTCGCGCGCGGTGAACGCCTCGGAGACGATGCGCGCGTGCCGCTCGAAGTCGTCCGGATGCAGGCCCGTGCGCCAGCCGACGCCGAGTTCTTCCTCCAGCGGCCGGCCGGTGAACTGGAGCCAGCACTCGTTGTGATGGATCGCGTGGCCGCGATGGTCCGAGCGCCACATCATCAGCGGGACGTCGTCGGCGAAGCGCCGGAACTCCGCACTGACACCGTGCGCGCCCGGCCTGCTGTCCTGACCGCCCGCACCGGCCGGCTTCGACTCACCGTTCATGATCTACCCGATCCGCCCCTGGTTCGACCTGATGTGCGCAAGACAAGCGCCGGTCAACGTGTCGGGCCTTGGGCCGTTCCGATCAGACGTCGTCGTGTCATGGAAGTGGCCGCGCAGACCCGATCCGGGGCCGGCGCGGCGTTGCGTCGGAGCCGATTTCAGCGCGGGTCCGGCGGCCCTTCGCCCTTGCCGACGAAGGGGATGCCGTCGATCGGGCATTCCTCGGTGCCGACGCCCTGGCGAGTGATGGCGCGCACCGCGTCGCGGGTGGCGTCGGGGTCCTCGATCCAGCGGCGGTAGAAGTCGTAGGGGCATTCCGACAGCCCGTGCCGATTCTCCTTGGAGTTGATCATCCCGGTGTAGCCGCGGTGGAGCAGCTTGAAGAGGTGGTTTTCCGACTGCCCGTGCGCGCGGAAATCGCGAATCAGGAATTTCGAAAGCGCCGCGTACTGGATGCCCATCTCCTCCTCGCCGCACTCGCCGAGCGTGCGCCCGTCGAAGCCGACGATCGCCGAGTGGCCGAAGTAGCTGTAGACTCCGTCGAAGCCGGCGGCGTTGGCCACCGCGACGTAGGTGTTGTTGGCGAAGGCCATCGCCTTCGACATCAGGATCTGCTGCTCTTTCGCCGGGTACATGTAGCCCTGGCAGCGGATGATGAGTTCCGCCCCGCGCATGGCGCAATCGCGCCAGATCTCGGGGTAGTTGCCGTCGTCGCAGATGATCAGGCTGATCATCAGGCCCTTCGGCCCCTCCGAGACGTAGGTGCGGTCGCCCGGATACCAGCCCTCAATCGGCGTCCAGGGCATGATCTTGCGGTACTTCTGCACGATCTCGCCCTGGTCGTTCATCAGGATCAGGGTGTTGTAGGGCGCCTTGTTCGGATGCTCCTCGTGGCGCTCGCCGGTGAGCGAGAACACGCCCCAGACCTTGGCCCTGCGGCAGGCGTCGGCGAAGATCTCGGTCTCGGCGCCGGGCACGGTCGAGGCGGTCTCGTACATCTCCCCCGCGTCGTACATGATCCCGTGGGTCGAGTATTCGGGGAAGATCACCAGGTCGAGACCCGGCAGGCCGGCCTTCATGCCGACGATCATGTCGCCGATCTTCGTGGCGTTCTCCAGCACCTCCGCCTTCGTGTGGAGGCGCGGCATCTTGTAGTTCACCACCGCGACGCCGACGCTGTCGGCGCTGGACGAGATGTCTCCGTGCATCATGGCGTAGGTTCCTCCTGGCTCGGGTTTCTTCCCTCCCCCCGACGGATCTCGGGCTTGCCCGAGATCCGCGCCTTGTGTGCCCAAGTCGGGCAAGCCCGACTTGGGTGAGGGGGAGGGTGGCCCGCGAAGCGGGTCGGGAGAGGGGATCAACGGTGCCGTAAAGCGCGTTTCCCTCTCCCGACCTTCGCTGACGCGAAGCCCACCCTCCCCCGCAGAGGGGGAGGGGGTGTCGCTGTGTCAGTGGCTGATCATCCACGGCCGCGCGTTCGGGAAGCTCTTGGCGGCCGTGGGGTTGGATTTGGCCTTCGTCCCCGAGCAGCAGCCGCAGCCGGCCCCGTGCGCGGACGACTTGCGGGGGGCGTGCGCGCTCCGCTCGTTGGTCGCGTAGGCCTTGCGCCGGCCCGCATCCATCGAGGCGAGGTTCGGCGCGGTGAGGAAGGCGCGCCCGCACGCCGTCCCGCAATCGGGGCAGTCGTGCGGGTCCTTGAACTGCGCCATAGGGCGCAGCACCGTGAACGGCCCGCAGGCCTCGCAAGCGTAATCGTAGACCGGCATTCGCGCGCTTCCAGGCAAAGTGTGTGCGGTTTGCCGGCCGGGAAGCGCGGCAAACCAGGAGACTACAGATCCGGTGAGAGCGGCATCTGGATCGAGCCGTCGATGAACTTCGTCGGCCCGTCGGCGCCGGGATTGATGTCGAACTCGAAGATCTTGGTCGGAATCCACAAGGTCGCGCAGGCGTTGGGGATGTCGACCACGCCCGAGATGTGGCCCTGGACCGGTGCGGTGCCGAGGATCGAGTAGGCCTGCGCGCCCGAGTAGCCGAACTTCTTCAGGTACTCGATCGCGTTGAGGCAGGCCTGCCGGTAGGCCACCGTCACGTCGAGATAATGCTGCTTGCCGTATTCGTCGACCGAGACGCCCTCGAAGATCAAGTGGTCGTCGAACTTCGGCGTGACCGGCGACGGCTTGAAGATCGGGTTCTTGATCCCGTACTTGGCCATGCCGTCCTTGATCAGGCTGACCTTGAGGTGGACCCAGCCGGCCATCTCGATCGCGCCGCAGAAGGTGATCTCGCCGTCGCCCTGGCTGAAATGCAGGTCGCCCATCGAGAGGCCGGCGCCGGGCACGTAGACCGGGAAGTAGATCTTCGATCCGCGCGATAGGTCCTTGATGTCGCAATTGCCGCCGTGCTCGCGCCCCGGCACCGTGCGGGCGCCTGTCGCGGCCGCCTTCTCCTTCGCCTCGCCCTTGAGGCGTCCCATGTGGGCGGTGGGCCCGAAGGGCAGGGTGGCGAGAGCCGGCACCCGGTTCGGGTCGGTGTCGAACAGCGCCTTCTCGCGGATGTTCCAGGTCTCGAGCATCTTCGGATCGGGCAGGCAGCCGATCAGGCCGGGATGGATCAGGCCGGGGAAGCGCACGCCGGGTATGTGGCGCGACTTGGTGAACATGCCCTCGAAGTCCCAGATCGACTTCTGGGCCTGAGGGAAGTGCTCGTCGAGGAAGCCGCCGCCGTTGTTCTTCGAGAAGAAGCCGTTGAAGCCCCACTGGCTCTCGGGCTTGGCGCCGATGTCGAGGAGGTCGACCACCAGGAGGTCGCCGGGCTCGGCGCCCTCGACGCCGATCGGGCCGGAGAGGAAGTGCACGATCGACAGGTCGATGTCGCGCACGTCGTCGGCGGAATCGTTGTTCTTGATGAAGCCGCCGGTCCAGTCGTAGGTCTCGACGATGAAGTCGTCGCCGGGCTTCACCATGGCGACCATCGGGATGTCCGGGTGCCAGCGGTTGTGCACCATGTCGTTGTCGTAGGCCGATTGCGTCAGGTCGACCTTGATCAGCGTCTCGGGCATTTTCTGACTTTGCTCCCTGTCTTGGAAACCTGGGGACGGCGATGCCCCGAACGACCGGTTGAGCCGGCCGAAACCTTTCAGCTCGCGAGCAGCCGTTTCAGCGCGTCGTCGAGGATCTGGATGTCGTCGGGGCTGGTGCCCGGTCCGCCGGCGAAGTGGCCCCACCACGTGTCGATGACGCGCAACTCGGCGTTCGGCATCGACTCCGCCTCGATCCGGTTGTCCTCGGGCGGGAAGTACAGGTCGGTCGAGGCCGGCATCAGGATCGCCTTCGCGGTGATCGCGCGAAGCGCCGCCTTGGTGTCCCCGAGGAAGGTGTCGTTGGCGCCGATGTCGCCGTTCTGCCAGGTCCACAGCATCGCGAGCAGATCGTTGGCGTCGCGCGTATAAAACAGGCCTTCCCAGAATCCGACGAGGAAGTCTTCGAGCGAGGCGTAGCCCATGTGGGTCTTGTCGGCCTCGATCCGGTAGAAGGTCTGCGACAGGCCCCAGCCGGCGTAGACCCGGCCGAAGGCGCGCAGCCCCTTGTTCGGCGGGCTCGCATACCAACCCTCTGCGAAGGCGGCGTTGGCCTGGAGCGCCGCCTTGGCGCCCTCGAGGAAGACGAAGTTGTGCCGCGAGCACTTGGCCGAGCCTTGGAACGGCAGGATGCGCGGGACCATTTCGGGATAGAGCGCGCCCCAATGGTAGGTCTGGAGCGCCCCCATCGACCAGCCGGTCACCAGGACCAGTTTTTCGATGCCGAAATGCTCGGTGACGAGCCGGTGCTGTGCGCGGACGTTGTCGTAGGCCGTGACGTTGGGGAAGCGCGGCCCGTTCCAGGGAGCCGGCGTGTTGCTCGGCGAGGACGAGAGCCCGTTGCCGAACATGTTCGGGATGATGATGAAGTACGTGTCGGGGTCGAGGGCCTTGCCCGGCCCGATCAGCCACTCGTTCTCGGTGTGCTGGCCGGAATACCAGGTCGGGTAGACGATGGCGTTGTCGCGGGCCGCGTTGAGCGTGCCGAAGGTCTTGAACGCGAGCTTGGCGTTGCGCAGCGTCTTGCCGCACTGGAGAACGTGGTCGCCGAGCTCGAAGATCTCGTAATCGGCCATGATGTCCTCGTTTAGACCGAGAGGAAGCGGGCGACCTGCGCTTCGTCGATGTCGGCGCGCAGCGACTCGTGGACGATCTCGCCGTTCTCCATCACGAGCACCCGGTCGGCGACGTCGAGGGCGAAGCTCAGCACCTGCTCGGAGACGACGATCGACAGGCCGCGCGCGTCGCGGATCGCCTTCAGCGTCCGCCCCATCTCGCGGATGATCGAGGGCTGGATGCCCTCGGTCGGCTCGTCGAGGAGCAGCACCTTCGGGCGGCTCGCGAGCGCCCGGGCGATGGCGAGCTGCTGCTGCTGGCCGCCGGAGAGGTTGCCGCCGCGCCGGCCCTTCATCTCCAACAGCACGGGGAACATGTCGTAGAGGTCCTGGGGGACGCGGCGTGTGCCGGTGACGGTCAGCCCGGTCTCGATGTTCTCCTGCACCGTCATGGTCGAGAAGATCATCCGGCCCTGCGGCACGTAGGCGAGGCCCTTGGCGACGCGGGCATGGCTCTTGAGGCCGCCGATTTCGGCGCCGTCGACGCGGATCGAGCCGGCCTTCACCGGCACGATCCCCATCAGGGTCTTCATCAGCGTGGTCTTGCCCATGCCGTTGCGGCCCATCACCGCGACGATCTCGCCGGGCGCGACCTGGAAGTCGAGGCCGTGCAGCACCTCGCTCTGGCCGTAGGCTGCGTGCAGGTCCGCGACGCGCAGGATCGGCGCGGCCGACGGGATCGTCGGCAGCGGAGGGGCTTTCGCCAGGGGAGGATGCGCGGTCTGCAGCATGATGCTCAGTGTCCCAGATACACTTCGATGACCTTCGGATCGTTCTTGACCCGCTCCATCGAGCCCTCCGACAGGACCTTGCCCTGGTGCAGCACGGTGACCCGGTGGGCGATGTCCTCGACGAACTTCATGTCGTGCTCGATCACCAGCACCGAGCGGCCGACGATGATCTGGTTGAGGAGCTCGGCGGTCTTGATGCGCTCGCCGACGCTCATCCCGGCCACCGGCTCGTCGAGCATCAGCAGCTCCGGGTCCTGGATCAGCAGCATGCCGATCTCGAGCCACTGCTTCTGGCCATGGCTCAGGAACTCGGCCCGCTCCAGGAGCTGGTCCTTGAGGAAGATCGTCTCGGCGATCTCGTGGATGCGGTCGCGCACCTCGGCGTCGCGCTTGAAGGTCAGCGCCCCGAACACCGAGCGCCCGCGCGGGAACGAGATCTCCAGGTTCTCGAACACCGTGAGGTCGTCGTAGATCGACGGCGTCTGGAACTTGCGCCCGACGCCGGCCTGGACGATCGCGCTCTCGGTGAGCTTGGTCAGCTCCTGGCCCTTGTACTTGATCGACCCGGCGCTGGCGCGGGTGCGCCCGCAGATCAGGTCGAGCACGGTGGTCTTGCCGGCCCCGTTCGGGCCGATGATCACCCGGATCTCGTTGGGGTCGACGTAGAACGAGACGTCGTTGACCGCCTTGAACCCGTCGAAGGAGACGGTGAGCGCGTCGACCGCCAGCAGGTATTCGGGGGCGTTCGGGTTAGCGCCGATGACGGAGCCCGGGAGGATCGCGGCGTTCATGATGCTCTCACTCGGCCGGGGCGCCGTGGGGGACGATCGCGGGGGGCGGGGCGCGCAGACCCTTCACCCGGCGGGTGAGGCGGGGTTCGATGTGCTCGCGCCAGATGCCGGCGAGGCCGTTCGGGAAGGCGAGCACCACGGCGATGAACAGGGCGCCGAGGCCGAACAGCCACAGGTCGGGGAAGGATTCCGAGAAGCTGGTCTTGGCCCAGTTGACGAGCAGCGTGCCCCAGACCGCGCCGAACAGCGACATCCGCCCGCCAACGGCGGCGTAGATCACCATCTCGATCGAGGGCACGATGCCGACGAAGGACGGCGACATGAACCCGACCTGGAGGGTGAACATCGCGCCCCCGATCGCCGCGAAGGCGGCGGCGAGGCAGAAGGCGAAGACCTTGAACCCGGCGACCGAGTAGCCGGAGAACCGCACCCGGTCCTCCTTGTCGCGCATCGCGACGAGGATGCGCCCGAGCTTCGACTTCTTCACGAACTGCGCGATCAGGATGCAGCCGAGCAGCAGCCCGCCGTTGACGAAGTACAGGATGGTGTGGGCGCTGTCGGTGCGGATGTCCCAGCCGTGGAGGGTGCGCAGGTCGGTGATGCCGTTGATGCCGCCGGTGTAGCCCTGCTGCCCGACGATCAGGATGGTCAGGATCGCGGCGATCGCCTGGGTGATGATGGCGAAGTAGGTGCCGCCGACCCGGCGCTTGAACATCGCCGCCGAGATCGCGAAGGCGAACAGCACCGGCACCGCGACGACGAGGATCAAGGTCAGCGGCAGGCTCTGGAACGGCTTCCAGAACCACGGCAGTTCGGTGATCTGGTTCCAATCCATGAAGTCGGGGATGCCCGGCGTCGACTGGATCTTGGTGTTCGCGACGCTGGACGCCTCGAGCTTCAGGTACATCGCCATGCAGTAGCCGCCGAGGCCGAAGAAGCAGCCCTGGCCGAGCGACAGGATGCCGGCATAGCCCCAGCAGATGACGAGGCCGAGCGCCACGAAGGCGTAGGTGAGGTACTTGCCCACCAGGTTGAGCCGGAAGGCGTCGAGCAGGCTCGGCAGCACGACGAGGAGCACCAGAGCGAGAAGCGCGAGGCTCAGCCACTCGATCGGCTTCATGAACGGGTTGTCGTTCACGGTGACGGACTTGGTCAGGGTCTGGACGGGGTTCTTCATCGTCGAAATCCTCAGCGCCGGACCTTGAGGGTGAACAGGCCCTGCGGCCGCAGCATCAGGATGCCGACCACCGCGAGCAGGGTGAGCACCTTGGCCATCGAGCCGGAGAGGAAGAATTCCAGCGTCGACTGGGTCTGCGAGATCGAGAAGGCCGAGGCGATGGTACCGAGCAGAGAGGCCGCCCCGCCGAACACGACGATCAGGAAGGTGTCGACGATGTAGAGCTGGCCCGAGGTCGGCCCGGTCGAGCCGATCATGGTGAAGGCCGAGCCGGCCACGCCCGCGATGCCGCAGCCGAGGCCGAAGGTGTAGCGGTCGACCTTCTCGGTATCGATACCGACGGCGCCTGCCATCGGGCGGTTCGCCATCACTGCGCGAACCTGCTGGCCGAAGCGCGAGCGGTAGATCAGCAGCGCGACGCCGACCGTGATCAGCGTGGTGACAGCCATCACGAACAGGCCGTTGATCGGGATCTCGATGGACTCGGTGACCTGCACCGAGCCGATCAGCCAGGTCGGCAGCTCGACGCCGACCTCGCGCGCCCCGAAGATCGAGCGGTAGGCCTGCTGCAGGATCAGCGACAGGCCCCAGGTGGCGAGCAGCGTGTCGAGCGGGCGCTTGTAGAGGTGGCGGATCAGCGCCAACTCCACCAGCATCCCGAGCGCCCCCGAGGCGCAGAAGGCGAGCACCATCGCCAGGAAGAAGTAGCCCGGGAACAGGGCCGGCAGGTAGCTCTGGAAGAACGTCGAGCACAGGTAGGTCATGTACGCGCCGAGGATCATGAACTCCCCGTGCGCCATGTTGATCACGCCCATCTGGCCGAAGATGATCGCCAGCCCGAGCGCCATCAGCACGTAGACGGAGAACAGGATCAGGCCGGCGAAGCCCTGCATCGCGAAGATCGCGCCGAGGTCGCCGAGGGAATAGTCACCGAACATCCGTGCGCTCCGAGCCGTCGGGAATGCCGGAGGGCCGTGGCCCGCCGCTTTGCGCGATCGCCGTCTCCCACCCTCCCACCTCGTCCCGAGGTGCCGGAGCGAAGCGGAGGCCTCGAAGGGGCCCTCCGGCGCGCTCGGCGACCCCTGGAGCCCTCCTTCGAGGCCCGCTGCCGCGGGCGCCTCAGGATGAGGTCGGGGGGATGAGTGATCGTCGAAAGGCCGTCTGCAAATCGCGCGCCGCGCCGGCGGCGCGCGGATGCGGCCTACTGGTAACCCTTCGGGAACGGGTCCGGCTTGATCAGCTCGGGGCTGGTGTAGACGATCTCGAACTGGCCGTCGGGCTTGGCCTTGCCGACGCGGGTCTTCGACCAGAGGTGGTGGTTCGGGTCGATGCGGACGTAGCCTTCCGGCGCGCCCTTGAACTCGAGGTCGGGCGAGGCGGCGACGACCTTGTCGACGTCGAACGAGCCGGCCTTCTCGCAGGCCATCTTCCACAGGTAAGGCCCGAGGTAGGCGGCCTGGGTGACGTCGCCGATGACGGTCTTTTCGCCCCACATCTTCTTGAAGTCGGCAACGAACTTCTTGTTGTTGTCGTTCTCGATCGACTGGAAGTACTTCATGCACGAGTACGCCCCGGCGATGTTGTCGCCGCCGATGCCGTCGATCTCGTCCTCGGTGACCGAGATCGTCAGCAGCACCTGCTTCGAGAGGTCGATGCCGGAGGCCTTCAGCTGCTTGTAGAACGCCACGTTCGAGCCGCCGACCACGTCGGTGAAGATCACCTTCGGCTTGGTGAGCTTGATCTTGTTGATGACCGAGTTGAACTGCGTGTGGCCGAGCGGGAAGTACTCCTCGCCGACGACCTTGCCCTTGAGCACGTTCTCGACGTGCTTGCGGGCGATCTTGTTCGAGGTGCGCGGCCAGATGTAATCCGAGCCGACGAAGAAGAACGTGTCGCCGCCCTTCTCCTTGTGCACCCAGTCGAGACCCGCGAGGATCTGCTGCGTCGCCTCCTGGCCGGTGTAGAACACGTTCTTGGACTGCTCCAGGCCCTCGTAGAAGGTCGGGTAGTAGAGGAGCCCGTTGTACTGCTCGAACACCGGCAGCACCGCCTTGCGCGAGGCCGAGGTCCAGCAGCCCATCACGGCGGCGCACTTGTCGTTGACGAGGAGCTTCTTGGCCTTCTCGGCAAACGTCGGCCAGTCGGAGGCGCCGTCCTCCTGGATGATCTTGATCTTGCGGCCGAGGATGCCGCCGGCCTCGTTGATCTGCGCGATGGCGAGCTTCTCCGCCTGCTGCGCGCCGGTCTCCGAGATCGCCATGGTGCCGGTGATCGAGTGGAGGATGCCGCAGGTCACCTCGGTGTCGGTGACGGCGAGGCCGGTGGTGCTCACCGCCGAGGTCGCCGGGCCGGCGGCGAAGGCGTTGCGCGGCAGGAGCGAGAGGGCCGGCGCGGCCGCCAGCCCCATGAGCAGCTTGCGCCGCAGCGGCGAGCGCAAGCCCCGGTTTAGATCGTGATCCCCGTCAGCCATCGTGCCTCACGCCTCGCATCTCGCGTCCGGCGGCTCATGGAACGGCCGCGGATCGTGGCGCAGGCTAGGGGCTCGGTCGCGTCGCGGCCTATACGCTGTTTTGCGTATGGCCGGCGCCGTGCGGGCGGCGCAGTCTGCTCCACCCTCGATGCCGGACGCGTGCGATCAGTACAGCGGCTGCAGCCGCACGTTCGGGATCGCGATCGGCCCGAACAGGATCCGGCCGTCGGCGAGCCGCAGCGGCGGCAGCGGCTTCAGCGCCACCTCGCCGGAGGCGTCGCCCGCACCGCCCTCGGGCTGGCGGCGCAGCCCGAGCAGGCCGCCGACGAGGTTGCCGACCAGCGCGCCGCGGTCGGCGCCGAAGCGCTGCCCGACCACCGCGGCGACCAGCGACTCGACGCCCGCCGCGCGCAGGTCGAGCTGCCCCGCGACGCGGTGGCCCTGGTCGATCCCGAGGCTGCCCTTGGCCTGCAGCCGCCGTTCGCCCTTGGCCAGCGCCAGGCTGGCGACGTCGAGGCTTCCGCCGGCCTGGCGCCAGCGCTCCAGCTCGCGCGCCACCGTACCGGTGCCGAGGGTCGTCGCGCGGTCGACGGTGGCGTCGAGGGTGAGGTCGGCCGGGTCGGCGTTGCCGATCAGCGCGTCCGCCAACGGCGCCAGGGCCTGCGACAGGCGCAGGCTGAGATCGACGGCGCCGTCCGACTCGAAGCGCCCTGGCGTCGGGCGCGCATGCAGCTCGAGGTGGCGGGCGGAGACTGCGATCGGATCGGGCGTCGCGCCGGCCACCGTCACAGACGGCGCGTCGACCACGAGCGAGGCCCGGACGAACCCGTCCGATGCGCCGTGGAAGCTGCCCTCCAGCATCGTCCAGGTCGCGTCGCCGACGAGGTCGCCCTGTTCCACGTGAAACGGGCCCTCGGTGAGCATCAGCACGTGGCGCGGCTGGTAAACCTGCGCGACCGCCGTCAGCGGGCCGAGCCGGAAGCGTCCGTCGGCGCGCGCGAGGCTGACCGAGCCGCAGCGCAGTTCGATTCGGAACGGATAGCCGCCGATCGACCGGTCGGCGCAGGTCCAGGTCCGGCCGGCGCTGGCCTCGCGGGCGATCCAGCCGTCCATCTCGGAGGCCGCCCGGCCGCGGACGTAGAACCAGCCCGCCGACCACAGCACCACCAGCGCCAGCAGCAGGATGTAGGGCATGAACAGGCCGCGCCGGGAGCGCGGCGCCCGCTGTGGCACTGCTACGGGCTCGCCCGGGGCTTGCCCCAGAGGACCTTGCCTTGCCGGATCTTGCCTTGCCGGATCCTGCATCGTTCGCTCCGCGCGCTCGCCCCATCGCAGGTTCGTCCGCGATCGTCATGCGTCCAGCAAGCCATGAGGGGAGGCTCGGGGCGAAACTGGGGCGTAGGCGGCGTCACGCCGAATCCGCATCACCCCACCGGACCGCGGATACGGCCTTCGCTCGATCGCGGGTGCGCCAGCCGGATACGCCGGCCGGCCCGATCGAGCGAAGGGGGTTCAGGCGTGCGCGGGGTCCGCGCTCTCCATCGAGAGGTCGTCGACGATCGCCTTGCGCTCGGCCTCGCCCTCGGCGAGCCGGTGCACGTGCATCTCCGTCGCGCCGCCCTTGCGGGCGCGGGCGAGCCAGGTGCGATGCAGGCGCTCGCGCGGGCTTTCACCGGAGGACGACACCGACACCAGCTCGGCGATGCCCGCGGGATCGCGGCGGACGGCGATCACCACCGCCTCGCCCATCTCGTCGAGCTCGGGCGCGCTGAGGTCATGCACGCCGACCACATAGCGCCGTCCCGAACGCCCGCGCCAGGCGCTGAGCGCCAGCGCCGGGGTGCCGCGAAGGCCGGCGGTGGTCCTCAAGCGCTCTTCCCGCACGTCCCGTCTCCGTGTCCGCTCGTCCGTCAGGTCGCGGAGGGCCGCAGACCAGGACAAGGCTCTCTTGTTCGCCATTCGTTCCAACCTAGATCGGGCGCCGAGCGCCCGTCAAGCGATTCGTCTCGTGAGAACAAAATGGGAATTCGAAGGGCGTTTCACAATGTCCCGGTGGTGCCGCGGACGCAGGAATCGGCGTCCGACGTCAGGCCGGGCGCGAGGTTTCGCGCTGTGGCTCGGGAGCCGTTCGGCCGGCCTGTCCAAGGTCGGCGCGTCCGGCGGCGAGCAGCGCGTTCGAGGCAGTCTCGATGCGATCCTGGACGAGGTCGAGGAAGTCCGCGCGCGCCAGGCCCGGCTGGATCGGCGGCAGGAATTCGATCACCGTGGTGCCGGGGCGGCGGACGAAGCTGCGGCGCGGCCAGTACAGGCCGGTGTTCAGCGCCACCGGCAGGCACGGCACGGAGAGCGCCGCGTAGAGGTGGGACAGGCCCTGCTTGTAGGCCGGGTCGGCGCCCGGCGCCGTCCGGGTGCCCTCGGGGAAGACGATGAGCTGGCGCCCCTGCGCGATCGCATCCGCCGCAGCCGCGTTCATCAGGCTCATGGCGCGCGCGCCCTTCGACCGGTCGATCGCCACCATGCCGCTGCGCGACAGGAACCAGCCGATCAGCGGGATGAACAGCAGCTCGCGCTTCAGCACGTAGGCGAATTCGGGAAACACCGTGCACAGGGCTAGGGTCTCCAGCGCCGACTGGTGCTTGGCGCCGACGAGCATCGCGCCGGCCGGGATGTTCTCCAGCCCGCGGAACTCGACCCGCGTGCCGGCGACCACGCGCAGCAGCCACAGCGTCACCCGCCCCCACAGCCGCGCCAGCCGCATCACCGCCCGCCCCGAGACCAGCGTCGGCAGCCCGCCGAACGCGATCAGCGTGGTGGCGGCGTAGAAGCAGAGGTTGAACGCGAGGGAGCGGACGGCGAGCATCGGGACCTTCTGTGACGATCCCCCTTTAACGCGCAGGCGCGGCCGGGGCCAAGGGCGCTCGGGCGTGACGCCTCAGGTTGTCTTGGGTCCTGCCTCAATACTCAGGCCTCACATCAATACTCCTCGGCCAGCGTGTCGCGCTGGCGCGGGTCGGCCGCCCCCGCGAGCAGGCCGCCGCTGCGCAGGATCGAGTTGGCCGAGCCCGAGCTCGCCCCCACCCTAACGTCGTGGCCCCGCGCCCGCAGCAGGGCGAGGGTGTCGGGCGAGAGACCCTGCTCGACGCGCAGCACGTCCGGTTTCCATTGGTGGTGGATGCGTGGCGCGGCGACGGCCTCCGCGAGGTTCATGCGGAAATCGACCAGGTTGACGATCACCGCGAGCACCGTGGTGATGATGCGGCTGCCGCCGGGGCTGCCGGTGACGAGAGTGAGCTGCCCATCCCGGAACAGGAAGGTCGGCGTCCATCCCGGAACAGGAAGGTCGGCGTCATCGAGGAGAGCGAGCGGGCGCCCGGCGCCACCGCGTTGGCGTCGCCGCCGACGAGGCCGTAGGCGTTCTGGGTGCCGGCCTTGGCGGAGAAGTCGTCCATCTCGTTGTCGAGCAGCACGCCCGTGCCCTCGGCCACCAGCCCGACCCCGTAGGAGAAGTTCAGGGTGCAGGTGTTGGCGACCGCGTTGCCGGCCGCGTCCACCACCGAGTCATGCGTGGTCTGGTCGGGCTCCGGCGGCGGAGGGTCGCCGGCCGCGATGCTGTCGGCGGGCCGCGCCCGGTCCGGGTCGATCGCCCGGCGCAGCGTCGCCGCGTAGGGTTTCGCGGTGAGGCCCTGCACCGGCACGCGGACCCGGTCCGGGTCGCCGAGCCAGGTGGCGCGGTCGGCGTAGGCCGGCTTCATCGCCTCGGCCAGGGTGTGGATCGCGGCGGCGCTGCCCGCGCCCATCGCGGCGAGGTCGAAGCCCTCGAGGATGTTCAGGATTTCGATCAGGTGGACGCCCCCCGAGGAGGGCGGCGGCATCGAGATCACCTCGTAACCGCGGTAGCTGCCGCGCACCGGCTGACGGATCACCGGGCGGTAGGCGGAGAGGTCCGCCTCCGTCATCAGGCCGCCGGCCTCGCGCACGGCCGCCGCGATCCGCGCGGCGACCGGGCCGGCGTAGAACGCGTCCGGCCCGCCTTCGGCGATGGCGCGCAGCGTGCCCGCGAGATCCGCCTGCACCAGGCTTTCGCCCCGGGGCAGGGGGGCGTCGCCGCGGAAGAAGATCTTCCGGGTCGAGGGCCAGCGCCCGAGGAGGCCGGCCGAGCGCGGCAGGGAATCGGCGAGGCCGCCCGCGACCGGGATGCCGCCGCGGGCCAGCGCCTCGGC
This sequence comes from Methylobacterium cerastii, assembly GCF_022179125.1. Classification (GTDB taxonomy): domain Bacteria; phylum Pseudomonadota; class Alphaproteobacteria; order Rhizobiales; family Beijerinckiaceae; genus Methylobacterium; species Methylobacterium cerastii. The sequence goes on along the minus strand of NZ_BPQG01000007.1, from coordinate 130,526 downwards.
CGGCGCGATCAGCTCGGCGAGCGACAGCTTGCCCGATCCGTAGAGGCGGTGCGCTTCCGCCAGCCCTCGCACCGTGCCCGGTACGCCGACGGCCTTTCCGCCGCGCCGCGAGGCGTCCCGGTCCGGCTCGCTGCCGGGCGCCAGGAACATGTCGGCGGTGGCGGCCCTCGGCGCGGTCTCGCGGTAGTCGATCGCCACGATCTCCTGCCGGTCGGCCAGGTGCACCATCATGAACCCGCCGCCGCCGAGGTTGCCCGCCTGCGGCAGGGTCACCGCCAGCGCGAAGCCGACCGCGACCGCGGCGTCGACCACGTTGCCGCCGCGCCGGAGGATCTCGACGCCGACGCGCGTCGCCTGGGCCTCCTGGCTCGCGACCATGCCGTGCACGGCCAGGACCGGCAGCATCCGCGCGTCGTCGGAGGGGATCGGCGGCGCCGGGCTCTGTGCTGAGGCGGGACCGCCGAGCGCGAGCAGGACGGCGAGGACGGCGCGGGTCGATCTCATGCCACCGTGGATAGCACGGCCGCGGCCACGCGGCAGGCGCCGGCGCTTCGTCCCGGCGGCGGGTTCCGCGAGCCCCGTCTTGGAACGCTTACGCGGGCCGTCCGGCGCTTCGCCCCGCGATCAGCCAGTAGACGAGCCCGGCGCCGGCGCCGGCCAGGAACAGGATCGCGGTCACGCGCGCCTCCGCCGCCAGCGCCGCGCCGCCGGGGCGTACGGCCCCGCGCACGAGCCAGGGGAGGGCGGCGGTGAGGAGGCCGCAGCCGGCGCCGTACCAGAGGAGGCCGCGCCATCGCAGGGTCTCGCCGACGAGCGCGACGAGGGCGGGCGGCACCGCCAGCAGCACGAAGGACGCCTTCGCCAGTCCCGCGACGACGAACGCGACGCTCTCCGGCGGCAGGCCGGCGGCGAGGTCCGACAGGCCGGCATGAAGCCCGGCCAGCGCCCCTCGCGTCAGCCAGACGCTGGCCACCGGATCGAGCACGAGGGCGCCGAGCAGGATCGCGGCGCCGGCCGGGATCGCGAGGAGCAGGGCGAGGAAGCCGAGGAGGAGGCGGCCGAGGAAGCGCATCGGCGCGTTATAGCCCGGCTTGTCCGCCGGGACGGCATCGCCCTGAAGGCGGTGCCGTCGGGTGGCCTCCGCCAAGCCTCGCCGCGCGCGGCCGGGCCGCCGCGCTCCAGCGCTGAGGTTCCGAGGTGAGGTTCGGGTCGGACGGGTGTAATCTCGCGCCCATGTTCGAACGCAAGCCTCCGAAGAACGTCTTCGTCCTCACCGGAGCCGGGGTGTCGGCCGAGAGCGGGCTCGGCACGTTCCGGGACCGCGGCGGGATGTGGGCGCGGTTCGATCCGATGCGGCTCGCGACGCCCGAGGCCTTCGCGGCCGACCCCGACACCGTCATCGACTTCTACAACCTGCGCCGGCGCGGGGTGGTCGCGGCCACGCCGAACCCGGCCCACGTCGCGCTGGCCCGGGCCGAGGCGGCGTTGGGCGAGCGCGGCGGGCGGCTGTTCCTGTGCACCCAGAACGTCGACGACCTGCACGAGCGGGCGGGCTCGCGCGCCGTCGTGCACATGCACGGCGAACTCCTGAAGGGACGCTGCACGGCCTGCGGCGGCACGTTCGCCTGCCCCGGCGACCTCCACGTCGCCGACGCCTGCCCGCGCTGCGGCGCCGTCGGCACGTCGCGGCCCGACGTGGTCTGGTTCGGCGAGATGCCCCACCACCTCGACGCGATCCAGGCGGCGCTCGCGACCGCCGACCTGTTCGTCGCGATCGGCACCTCGGGCGCCGTCTACCCGGCGGCCGGCTATGTGCGGCACGCGCGAGCGCAGGGCATCCCGACCTGCGAGCTCAACGCCGAGCCGTCCGACAACGCGGACGCGTTCGACGAGGCCCGCTACGGCCCGGCGAGCGAGACGGTGCCGGCCTACTTCGCCGCCCTCGTCTCGTGATCCGATGCATCGGGCCAGAAAACTAGGCAGAATAACGCCGGGCGATTCAGCAGCGCACTGAAAAACCACGCGAATTGCTTTCGGAAACTCAAGTCCAGCTTGCGCGCAATCGGACTTTCTTTGGCGAATCACGCCGGATCGCTCTGTCAAGACATGGACGCTCACGACGCCGTGCGTACAATGGACAAGCTTGGTGCGGTCGCCGCGGCGCGCACCGGCGTTCGATGAAGCCACACGGGAGCCAACAGCCCATGCAGAACTTCACGGTCACGGCCCGCGAGCGCGACACGGTCCTGGCGGCCCTGCGCTACTACCAGTTCTACCGGATGCAGGGTCACCCGTTCGATCCCCGGCAGGACCATCTCATCGACGCGATCGCCGCCGAGACCGGCGACGCCCTCGACGTCGCCGAGATCGACGACCTCTGCGCCGGCCTCAACGGCAACGCGCACGCCCTCGGTGCCACCGCCGCCCGCATCACCTTCGACGCGATCGCCTGACGACGCCCCCTCGGGGCGAGGACGCGCTCTTCGCCCCCCGGCCAAGCACCACGCTCGGTGCTCCCTGCGCGCTCGCAGGCTCTAACCTTCGTGCAGCGCCCCGCATCTTACGCACAGTCGCACACAGGCTGCGCGCCACCCGCCCTTCCTCCCGTATGGGGCATAGGACTCACACATCCCTGCTTGTGGCAGTTCGTCGTGCTCGCATCCCCTCGCCCCGCCTGCGGGGAGAGGGCTTTGCCGACCTCGTCGTCGGCAAAGCGAGGCGGCAGCCGAAGGTGAGGGGGCTGCCACGGAGGAACCACATCCGTTCGTGCCCCCTCACCGTCCCTTCGGCTTCGCCGCCGCTCCCTGGCTGTACGACTTGGTGCAGCCGGGCCTCTCCCCGCGTGCGGGGAGCGGGGACCCGCGCCATACCCGCAACTTGAGCCGGATCCATCTGCGGCAGTCCCGTCGATCCACTGACCTTTGTAGGTGCAGCGTCCGGCGTTCGTGAACGCGATAGGCCTACGGAGCCGACTTGAGCTGGCCCTCGGCGCGCGTCACCGCGGCGTCGCAGGCCTTGGCGTCGCCCTTGGCGTCGGCGGTGCGGGCCTCGTCGAGGGCGACCTTGGCCTGCTGGGCGGCGTCGGCGCCCTTGCCGGCCTCGGCCGACTTCTCCGGGGGGGCCTGCGGCGACTGGCCGGGGGCGGTCCCCTCCGTGCCGGTCACGCCCTCGCCGCCGCGCTTGGCGGCGGCACCCTGGCCGCTGGTCGAAGCCGAGATCGCGGCCGTCGCCTCCGCCTTCACCCGCTTGTCGAGGCCGTCGATCCGCTCGGAACAGGGCGAGGCCGAGGCGGATGCGATCAGGGCGGGCGCCGCGAGCAGGGCGGCGAGGTACGCGAGACGCGTCATCGAATGGAATCTCCGGTGTCTTCGAGCCGAACGGGGGAGCCGAACGGCTTGCCGACGGAAACGCGGCATCCGCCGGCAAGGCTCCCCTGAAAGGCGGCCCTTACGACAGATGACGCCTTGAAAACGCGCTTCGCAGGCGACGCGCCGTCGCAAGAACGCCGAAGGGCCCGCTCTTCCGGTTGAAGAGGGGCCCCTCGGTCGTCCAATCCGTCACCGCGCCGTCGGGCGGCGCGGGTCCGCCGGCTCAGGCGCTGAGCTGGTCGCGGATCGGTAGCTGGCGCACGCGGCGCCCGGTGGCGGCGAACACCGCGTTGGCGATGGCCGGCGCCACCGGCGGAACGCCGGGCTCGCCGACGCCGCCGAGCGGGCCGTCCCAGGTGCCCGAGTTGACGAGGTGCACGCGGATCACCTTCGGGGCGGCGTCGATCCGAATGATCTCGTAGCCGTCGAAGTTGTTCTGTTGCGCCCGGCCGTTCTTGAAGGTGATCTCGGAGGTGAGCGCGAGGCCCATCCCCATCACCACGGCGCCTTCCATCTGCGAGCGGATGCGCTCCGGGTTGACCTGAGGCCCGCAATCGATCGCGATGTCGACGGCCACCACCTTCACGCCGCCCTTCGGGTCGACCTCGACCTCGGCCGCGACCGCGGTGTGGGTGACGAAGCTGTAGTGACCCGCGAGCCCGAGGCCCCGGCCCTTCTCCAGCTTGCGGCCCCAGCCGGCACCGCCGGCGGCGGTCTCGATCACCCGGCGCAGGCGCCCGGTGTCGATCGGGTAGAGCTTGGGGTCCTCGCCGTGATTCCACACGTCGCCGATCGTCGTCGGATCGATCTTGCGCGCCGGCCCGATCAGATCGAGCAGGTAGTCCTTCGCGTCGCGTCCCGCGGCGTGCGCCAGCTCCGCCACGAACGACTGGATCGCGAAGGCGTGGGGGATGTTCGAGACCGAGCGGAACCAGCCGATCCGGACGTGGGCGGCCGCCTCCGGGTTCTCCAGCCGGATGTTCGGCACCGCGAACGGCGTGTTGACCAGGCCCATCCCAAGTTCGAACGGCAGCTCGTGCTTCGGGTCGGGCGCGAAGATCGAGCCGATCGTCGGCGCCGCCGAGCGGTGGAGCCAGGCCACCGGCATGCCCTTGTCGTCGAGGCCCGCCTCGAGGTGCTCGGCCGAGATGGTGTGGTAGTAGCCGTGGTGGATGTCGTCCTCGCGGGTCCAGGTGAGCTTCACCGGCGCGCCTCCGACCTCGCGCGAGCAGAGCGCCGCCTCGACCACGTAGTCGGGCTTGGACTTGCGGCCGAAGCCGCCGCCCAGCAGCGTCACGTTCACCCGCACCTTGTCGGCGGGCAGGCCGAGCGCCTTGACCAGCCGGTCGTGGGCGGCCTGCGGACCCTGCGTGCAGGCCCAGGCCTCGCACGCGCCGTCCTTCACCTGCACCACGGCGGCCGGCGGCTCCATCGGAGCCTGGACGAGGTGGGGCACGAAGTAGTCGGCCGTGAGCTTCGTCTTGGCCTTGGCCATCGCCCCGTCGACGTCGCCCTGGTTGCGCACGACCTTGCCGGGTGCGCGCGACGCCTTCTCGAGCTCGGTGCGGAACGCGTCGGTGTCGTAGCCGGCGTTCGGGCCGTCGTCCCAGACGATCTTAAGGGCCTCGCGGCCCTTCATCGCCGCCCAGGTGTTCTTGGCCACCACGGCGACGCCGCCGAGCGGCATGAACTCGGACGGGATCGCCCCGCCGTCGATCTTGAACACCTTCACGACACCGGGGACCTTCTTGGTCTCGGTGTCGTCGTACGAGACGACCTTGCCGCCGTAGACGGCCGGGCGCGCGACCAGGGCGTACAGCATGCCCTCGCGCTTCGTGTCGAGGCCGTAGACGGCCTTGCCGGTGGTGATGTCACGGTTGTCGATGATGCCGATCTGGCCCTTGCCGATGTAGCGGAAGGTCTTGGGGTCCTTCAGCACCACGCTCTCGCGGGCCGGCACCGGCAGCTCCGCCGCGGCGGCCGCGACCTCGCCGTAGCCGATCGTACGCTTCGACTTGGCGTGCGCCAGCACGTGGTTCTCGGCCGTGACCTCGGAGGCCGGCACGTTCCACTGCTTGGCGGCCGCCTGGATCAGCATGAGCCGGGCCGCGGCGCCTGCATGGCGGAAATGCTGGAAGAAGTGGCGCAGGCTCCGCGAGCCGTCGGTGTCCTGGTTGCCGAAGCGCTCCTCGTCGCCCCAGGCCTGGACCACGCCGACCTTCGACCAGTCGGCCTCGAGCTCGTCGGCGACCACGAAGGCCACCGAGGTGCGCACGCCCTGGCCCATGTCGGAGCGGTGGTTGGTCACGGTCACGCGGCCGTCGGCGGCGATCGCGACGAAGATCTTCGGGTCGTCGCGCCAGCCGTGCGGCATGCCGTCGGCGCCGAACTTCGGCGGCTCGTCCTTGGCGGCCTCGGCCTTGGCCGTGCCGCGCAGGTTCACCGCGAGCACGAAGGCGCCCAGGCCACCGAGGATGGTGCGGCGGCTGACGTTGGCGATCAGCGGCGTCCGGGTCGGCGTCTCGGCCGCAAGCTCGGCCATCATCTTGGCGTCGTGGATCACAGGCGCTCTCCCTTGGTGGCGGGCGCTTGGCCGGCGGCCTGGTGGATCGCGGCGCGGATGCGCGGGTAGGTGCCGCAGCGGCAGATGTTGCCGCTCATCTGCTCGTCGATCTGCGCGTCGGTGGGCTTGGGCGTGTCCTTCAGGAGCGAGGCCGCCTGCATGATCTGGCCGCACTGGCAGTAGCCGCACTGCGCCACGTTGAGGTCGCGCCAAGCCACCTGCACCGGATGGTTGCCGTCGGGCGAGAGCCCTTCGATGGTGGTCACCGCCTGGTCGGCTGCGGCCGAGATCGGGGTGGTGCAGGACCGGGTGGCGGTGCCGCCGAGGTGGATCGTGCAGGCGCCGCACAGCGACTGGCCGCAGCCGAACTTGGTGCCGACCAGCCCGAGCTCGTCGCGCAGGTACCAGAGCAGCGGCATGTCGGGATCGCCGTCGAAGCTGCGTGGCGCTCCGTTCACCGTCAGTTTGATCATTCGCAAAGGTCCTGTCTGAACGCGGATCGCGTCGGGAGGGCTCGACGGCTCGGGTGGGATGCAAGGCCCGCCGAACCGCGACGCCCCCCGGGTCCGCACGTCGTTCTCAGAATGAATTCAATCTACGGCATGCCCGTTCCGCGGTGCAACGCGGGCAAACGACCGCACGCGACGCGAGCCCGGCGCCGGGGGCATGCCGTGTGCGGTGGCGCACGCAATGGGAATCGGGCTTCGAGATCGTCTGGAAGATTGTCGCCATGCGGCTCTTGGACTAAATGACTATCTGAATGGTCATGAAGGTGGGTGGAGGTTTCTATGGCGACGGTCAGCCTTGCCGAAGCGAAGGCGCATCTCAGCGCCCTCGTCGATAGGGTCATCGCAGGTGAAGCCGTCACCATCACCCGCCGCGGACGAGAAGTCGTGCGGCTGAGCGCCGTGTCGGAACCGAAGCGGAAGGTCGATCTCGACGCCCTGAGGGCGGTCACGGCACAGATGCCGTTCCAAGACGAAGGTGCAGCAGACTTCATTCGGGCGATGCGCGACGACGAGCGCTATTGATGCCCTACCTCGATACGTCCGTCCTGGTTGCAGCGCTGACTACCGAAGCGAACACGGGACGGATGCAAGAATGGCTCGCCGCCCAGAGGGCCGACGACCTTGCCATCAGTGCTTGGGTCGTAACGGAATTCTCGGCAGCGCTTTCGATCAAGGTCCGAACAGGCGCAATCGATGGAGTGCGGCGATCCGTGGCGCTTGCCGCTTTCGCACAGCTTTCGTCCGCCTCGTTCCGAATGTTGCCTGTGACCGGAGCGACGTTTCGATCCGCAGCGCGATGCACCGATCAGGCGCGGCTGGGCCTACGAGCGGGCGATGCCTTGCACCTCGCGATCGTCATGGACGAAGGCCTGGTTCTCGCCACGCTCGACAAGCGCCTGGCGGAAGCCGGCGCGGCTCTGGGCGTGCCGACCGACCTTCTCTGACGGCAGCCTCGCTCTGACGGCAGCCTCGCTCCGACCGGCAAGCCTCGCTCTGACCGGCAAGCGTCGGATGGCACCAAGCCTCAGACCGTGACCTGCGTCCCGACCTCCACGACCCGGCCCGTCGGGATCTGGAAGAAGTCCGTCGCGTCGTTGGCGTTCTTGGCCAGGGTGATGAAGATCCGGTCCTGCCACAGCGGCATCCCGGAATGGGCGGCGGGGCGGATCGAGCGGCGCGACAGGAAGAACGACGTCGCCATGATGTCGAACTTGAAGCCCTGCTTGCGCAACAGCACGAGGGTCTTGGGGATGTTCGGCGTCTCCATGTAGCCGAACTTCATCACGACCTTGAAGAAGCCCGGCCCGATCGGCTCGAGCCGCACCCGGTCCGGCCCGTTGGCGCGGGGGGTGTCGACGGTCTCGACCGTGAGGATGACGTTCTTCTCGTGCAGCACCTTGTTGTGCTTGAGGTTGTGCAGCAGCGCCGCCGGCGCGATCTCGGGGTCGCTCGTCAGGAACACCGCGGTGCCGCGCACGTGGTGCGGCGGGCTCTTCTCCAGCATGCCGACGAGCTCGAGGATCGGCACGTCGGTCTTGCGGGTCTTGTTGAACAGGATCGTGACGCCCCGCACCCAGGTCCACATCAGCACGATCAGGCCGGCGGCCAGCAGCAGCGGGACGTAGCCGCCTTCCAGCACCTTGAGCAGGTTCGATAGCAGGAACAGGAACTCGATGACGATGAACGGCAGCATCAAGGCGGCGGCCGCCACCGGCGACCAGCGCCACAGCCGCCAGACCACGAGGAAGGTCATGCTCGCGGTGAGCAGCATCGTGCCGGTGACCGCGATGCCGTAGGCTGAGGCCAGGGCCGAGGACGAGCGGAACACCACCGCCAGCACCACGACGCCGACCATCAGGAGCACGTTGATCTGCGGCAGGAAGATCTGCCCCGAATGCGACTCGGAGGTGTGGCGGATCTCAAGCCGCGGCAGCAGCCCGAGCTGGATCGCCTGCCGGGACAGCGAGAACGCCCCGGTGATCACCGCCTGGCTCGCGGTGACGGTGGCCAGCGTCGCGAGGATCACCATCGGCAGCAGCGCCCATTCGGGAAACAGCTGGAAGAACGGGTCGGTGGTGTCGGGCTTCTCCAGCACCAGGGCCGCCTGGCCGAGGTAGTTCAGCGCCAGCGACGGGAAGACCAGGCCGATCCAGGCGATCTGGATCGGACGCCGTCCGAAATGCCCGAGGTCGGCGAACAGCGCCTCCGCGCCGGTGACGGCCAGGAACACCGCGCCCAGCGCCACGAGCGCGCCGGTGCCGTGGCCGAGCAGGTAGTGCACGGCGTACCACGGGTTCAGCGCCTTGAAGACCGCGAGGTTTCCGAAGATGTGCGGCACGGCCGCCAACGCCAGGGCCGCGAACCACACCACCATCACCGGGCCGAAGAAGGCGGCGACCTTGCTGGTGCCGCGACTCTGCACGAGGAACAGCGCCAGGATGATCGCCACGGTGATCGGCAGCACCGAGCCCTCGAAGGCCGGCGTGACGAGCTTCAAACCCTCCACCGCCGAGAGCACCGAGATCGCCGGGGTGATCACCGCGTCGCCGTAGAACAGGGCCGCGCCGAGCAGGCCGAGGGCGAACACGATCCGCGATCCGCCGAGCGCCTTCCGCGCCAGCGCCATCAGCGAGAGGATGCCGCCCTCGCCGTTGTTGTCCATGCGCAGCAGGATCGCGACGTACTTCACCGTCACGATCAGGAACAGCGCCCACAGGATCAGCGAGGCGGTGCCGAGCACCTCCTCGGGCAGCAGGATGTTGTCGTAGCGGGCCGGCACCAACGCCTCGCGGAAGGCGTAGAGCGGGCTGGTGCCGATGTCGCCGTAGACCACGCCGACCGAGCCGACCGCCAGCGTCCACAGCCCCGGGGCGGCATGGCCCTGGCTCTGCCCCTCGACGGGATCGAGGGTGCCGGCCGGCAGGCTCGCGGCCCCGGGCGCGGTCGCCGCGGGTTTGTCCGGCACGGCGCCGGGCTGAGCGGCAGGACCGCTCGGTGTGGCAGGGTGTGTCATCGGGTGCGTTCGAGGCTCAGGCCTGCGCGGCGTTTCGCGGTGTGGCGCATCGAAGGTCCCACCGGAGGATGCGACCGTGTGCGTGAAATGAACCCGCGCGGTCGCGGGGCCCGCCGCTCACGGGGCCTTCGAGGCCCTGCTATCACGCCGGCGCCCGAGCGGGAACAGGGCGGTTCCCAAGCCGCTCTTCCTTCCCCCTCTGCGGGGGAGGGTGGCCCGCGCAGCGGGTCTGGAGAGGGGAGCGCGTTGTCCGGAAAGGTCGCTCCCCTCTCCCGACCCTCGCTGACGCGAGGCCCATCCTCCCCCGCAGAGGGGGGAGGGAAGAGCGCGTGTTACGCTTTACAATCGGGCCGTCCTACTCCGCGGCGTTGCGCGCGCCCTGGCCGAAGCGGCGCTCGATGTAGTCGATCACCACCGTCTCGAAGTCCTTGGCCAGGGTCGCGCCGCGGAGCGTCATCGCCTTCTTGCCGTCGATGAAGACCGGCGCAGTCGGGGTCTCGCCGGTGCCCGGCAGCGAGATGCCGATGTCGGCGTGCTTCGATTCGCCGGGTCCGTTGACGATGCAGCCCATCACCGCGACGTTCAGGCCCTCGACGCCCGGATAGGTCTTCTTCCACTCCGGCATCGAGGTGACGATCCAGTTCTGGATGTCGCGGGCGAGTTCCTGGAACGTGGTCGAGGTAGTGCGGCCGCAGCCGGGGCAGGCCGCGACCATCGGCACGAAGGTGCGGAAGCCCATGGTCTGCAGCAATTCCTGGCTGGCCTTCACCTCGACGGTGCGGTCGCCGCCGGGCTCCGGCGTCAGCGAGTAGCGGATCGTGTCGCCGATGCCCTCTTGCAGCAGCACGCCGATGGCGGCCGACGCCGCGACCAAGCCCTTCGAGCCCATGCCGGCCTCGGTGAGGCCGAGGTGGATCGCGTAGTCCGAGCGGCGGGCGACCTCGCGGTAGACCGCAATCAGGTCCTGCACCGCCGAGACCTTGGCGGAGAGGATGATGCGGTCCTTCGGCAGGCCCAGCTCCACGGCGCGCTCCGCCGAGGAGAGCGCCGACTGCACCATCGCCTCGCGCATCACCGCGCGGGCGTCGATCGGCCGGGGAAGCCTCGCGTTCTCGTCCATCAGGTGGGTGAGCAGCGCTTCGTCGAGCGAGCCCCAGTTCGCGCCGATGCGCACGGTCTTCCCGTAGCGGATCGCCTGCTCGATGATCGTCGAGAACTGGACGTCCTTCTTCTCCTTGAAGCCGACGTTGCCCGGGTTGATCCGGTACTTCGCCAGCGCCTCGGCGCAGGCCGGATGGTCGGAGAGGAGCTTGTGGCCGATGTAGTGGAAGTCGCCCACCAGCGGCACGTGGCAGCCGATGCGGTCGAGGCGCTCGCGCACCTTCGGCACGGCGGCCGCGGCCTCGTCGCGGTCGACGGTGATGCGGACCAGCTCCGAGCCGGCCCGCGCCAGCTGGGCGACCTGCGCCACCGTGGCGTCGATGTCGGCGGTGTCGGTGTTGGTCATCGACTGCACGACGACCGGTGCCCCGCCGCCGACGATCACCGCGCCTTCGCCCTCGCCGACGCGCACGCCGACGGTGCGGTGCCGCGGAGCCGGCCCGGCGATCTCCGGTCCGGTCAGGCCCGCGACCTGCGCGGCGAGCGGGTTCTGGTCGAGGCTGGCGGCTTGCATGGCTTCCATCGTGGACCTTCGTTCAAGGCCTTGGTGTTTCGCGGGGCGCGATCGGCCGGCGGCTGCGCGCAGCATGCGATCGCGTTACGCCCTCGATCGTTTAGCTGCGATTGACGCATGACCGCGTCAATCCCGCGGCCCTGCATGTCTGCACCGCGCGTGTCATGTCGCATCCGCCCGGCGATGTCGAGTTCGCGCACGCCACAGCTCAGGCCGATCGTTCTCCGCGTGCCCCGGAAAGGCGTTGCCCGCCAACGGGATCGCGCGCTCCGCCGTCGGATTCCGAGCGTGCCCCTGCGATGCCGACACCGCCGATCGCCCCGCCTCCGGCAGGGCCGATTCGCGGAACCGTCGGGCGTTCGCCGCGCTTGCGCCGCCGCCACGTCCGTAGGAAAATGCTGCGGTGCGTGCGTTGATATTGCAGTGCAACAACCCATGTCGAGGCGATGATGACGTTGACCTCAAAGTCCTCCACCGATCGTCCCGAGCCGGACAACCCGGCCACCGCCGTGCCCGAGCCGGTCTCCGACGGCATCGCCGACAGCCCTTCCGCGCACCCGTCGCACCACGTGCTCGCAGGGCCGCGGGCCGAGAAGAACGTGGCGCTCGCGCTTCAGGGCGGCGGCGCGCACGGCGCCTTTACCTGGGGCGTCCTCGACGCGCTGATCGAGGACGGGCGCCTCGGCTTCGAGGCGGTGACGGGGGCGAGCGCCGGCGCGATGAACGCCGTGGTGATGATCGACGGCTGGCTCGCGGGCGGTCCCGAGGGCGCCCGCGCCGGGCTGGAGCGGTTCTGGCGCGAGGTCAGCCTCGACGGAGACTTCTCCCCCGGCCAGCGCAGCCTGTTCCACGGGATGTTCGGTGCCCTGAAGGGCAACCCGGTGATCGAGTTCTGGTCGAAGGTGCTGACGCCGAGCCCCTACGTCTCGAACCCGCTCAACATCAACCCGCTGCGCAAGGCGCTGGCCGCCCAGGTCGACTTCGAGCGCCTGCGCGAATCGAACACCGCCGGCGTCTTCGTCTCGGCCACCAACGTCTGGACCGGCAAGCTCGCGGTGTTCGAGCGCGAACGTCTCACCGTCGATCACCTGATGGCCTCGGCCTGCCTGCCGACCGTGTTCCAGGCGGTGGAGATCGACGGCGTGCCCTATTGGGACGGCGGCTACCTCGGCAACCCGCCGCTCTATCCGCTGCATCGCGGCGCGGTGACCCGCGACATCGTCCTGGTGCAGATCAACCCGGTGGAGCGTCGCGAGACCCCGCGGACCGAGAAGGAGATCCAGGACCGGCTGAACGAGATCACCTTCAACGCCAACCTGATGCGCGAGCTGCGCGCGATCGACTTCGTCGACGGGCTGATCGAGGAGGGCGTGCTCGGCCAGGGCCAGTACCAGCGGGTGCTGGTCCACCGCATCGACGGCACCGACGCGCTGGAGGACTACAACGCCGCCTCGAAGCTCGACGCCCGCTGGCGCGTGTTCCAGCGCCTGCGCGACAAGGGCCGCGGCGCCGCGCAGGCTTGGCTCGCCGAGCATTACGAGAAGATCGGCCGCGACTGCTCCCTCGACCTGCAGAAGGCGTATCAGTAGGCGCTCCGCGCGGGATCGTCTCAAACGGGATTCTCGCTGCGCGGGTGGATTAAAGCCGCGCGCGGGTCCGTTTACGCTCCATGATCGCCGACAAGACCAAGCGTCCCGACATCGTCGACCTGCTGGTGCCGCTACGGCGCTACGCGCGCTCGCTCACCCGCGACACCCTGCGGGCCGACGACCTCGTGCACGACACGCTGGTCCGCGCGCTGGAGGCGGAAGGCAGCCTCCGGCCGAACACCAACCTGCGCACCTGGATGATGACGGTGCTGCACAACGTCTTCATCGACGACCAGCGCCGCAAGCGCGTCGAGACCCGCCACGCCGACGTCCTGGTGCAGATGCACGAGGAGGTGGCGCCGCCGGCCCAGGAGGGCCAAGTCCGCCTCGCCCAGATCCGCCGCGCCTTCCTGACGCTCCCCGAGGAGCAGCGCGCCGCCCTCCACCTCGTCACCCTCGAAGGCATGGCCTACGCCGACGCGGCGGCGGTTCTCGGCATCCCGATCGGCACATTGATGTCGCGTCTCGGGCGCGGCCGGGCGGCGTTGCGCGCCTTCGAGGAGGGCGAGGGCGGCGCGCGGGAGGGCACGGCGCGGAAAGCTCCCGGAAATGCTGCCGAGGAGCCGCGTGCGCGCGGGCCGGAGCGGCCGGGCCTGCGCCTCGTCGCCCGCGACGGCCGCACCGAGGGGCCGGGCGACGCCCCCTACTTCCGTCGCGCCGTCGGGGACTTCTGACCCCGCGGAACGGGACGACGCCGGACGCGGTAGGCACCCCGGCGCGACGAGACGAACGGGCGGCAGGGCGGCGCCCCGCGTCGAGGACGACGAACGAGACGACAGGACGAGCGCGATGACCGACCCGATTGCAGACACCGACCTCATCGCCTTCGTCGACGGGCAGCTCGACGTGATGCGCCGCCTCGACGTGGAGGCGTACCTCGCCGGCCACCCCGACGTCGCCGCCCGGGTGATGGCCGAGATGCACGACCGCGACGCGCTGCGCGAATCCTTCGCCCCGTCGCCGGGCCCGGGGCCCGACCGGCTGCGCCTCGCCGCCCGCCGCCTCGACCGGTCGCTGCGCTGGAGCTCGTTCGCGTCGCGTCTCAAGCGGGCGGCAGCGATCGCCGTGCTCGTCGGCGCCGGCTGGCTCGCGCACAGCGAGGTCGGCCAGTTCGGCGTGCCCGACACCTTCGCGTCGCCGGTCGACCCGGCCCTCGTCGCCGACGCGCAGCAGGCGCGCGAGGTGGCTCGGCTGCGCGCCCGCATCGGCGCGCAGGGCGCGCCGGCCTACGACCGCGACCGGCTTTCGGCCGCCACCGGCATCGCGCTCCCCGCCCTGCCGGACGGCTGGACCGTGCGCGACGTGCAGGTGTTTCCCGCCCGCAGCGGCACCGGGATCGAGGTGGCGTTCGCCGCCGGCGACCTCGGCGAGGTCTCGCTGTTCGCGACCCGGCGCCGCTCGTCCGGCCTCGTGCAGGCGGCCGGGCTCGCCACCGACGTGGAGGATGCCGGCGACGGCGCGACGCTCGCCTGGACCACCCGCGACTCGGCCTACGCCGTCAGCGGCGGCCACGACGCGAAGGATTTGCGGCACGCGGCCCTGGCTTTGGCCGCCGCGCCCTGAGGGCGGCTCAGCCGAGCATCGACGGCGTCCGGTCGGCGGCGAGCATCGTGCGCGCCTCGGCCGAATCGACGTCCATCCGGGCGATCAGCGCCTCGGCGCTCGAGAACCGCTCCTCGCCGCGGATGAAGCCCACGAGTTCGACCGCGATCTCCTGCCCGTAGAGGTCGCCCGAGAAGCCGAACAGGTTCACTTCCAGGAGCGGCGCGCCGTCGTCGAAGGTCGGGCGGCGGCCGTAGCTCGCCACGCCGTCGCGCATCGTGTCGTCGGGCAAGCGCACGCGCACCGCGTAGATGCCGTGGGCGAGCGCGCACTCGGTGAGGGCGAGGTTGGCGGTCGGGTAACCCAGCGTGCGCCCGCGCTTGTCGCCGTGCCGCACGGTGGCGAGCACGAACCAGCGGTAGCCGAGCAGCGCGTTGGCACGGGCCACGTCGCCCTCCGCCAGCGCCCGCCGGATCGCGCTCGACGAGACCGGCTCGGCCTCGCCGCCGTGCGCCACCGGCGCCACGACGCGGCAGGACAGGTCGATCTCGGCGCAGAGCGCCGCGAGCATCGCCGGCGTGCCCTCGCGTCCGCGCCCGAAATGGAAGTCGTGTCCGACGACGACGCCAGTGAGGCCGAGGTCGTCACGCAGCAGCCGCTCTACGAAGTCGCGCGCGCCGGTGCCGGCGAGTCCCGCGTCGAACCGGCGCACGATCACCCCGTCGAGGCCGAGCCGGCGGAAGACAATCTCGCGGGCGGCGACGCCGGTGAGGCGGAACATCGGCTTGTCGGGGGCGAAGTAGGCGCGCGGATGCGGCTCGAAGGTGAGGATCGCCGAGGGCGCGCCGGTCTCGGCGGCGGCTTCGCGCACTGCGGCCACCAGTTCGCGATGCCCGAGGTGGACCCCGTCGAAGTTGCCGATCCCCGCGACTGCGCCGCGCAGGGCTGCCGGCACCGGCTCGTCCTCGCGGCAGATCGTGAAGGGCCCGGGAGCCGTCTCGTCGCCTGACGCCATCGGGAGCTTTTGCGGATCGTCCAGTGCGGCGGCCCTCGCCGGAACCGCGGATTGCAGCTCCGCGGACCCTGTCGAAAACCGCCGGGGCGGTCAAGCGAGAGCGGCGCGCTGGGGACCGAACATCGCAAGGCGTTCCGTCCGCTTGGTCGGCCGGGCGGAACATGCGACGACCGGCAGCATCCGAGGCGGTGGCGCCCGGCCGTTGAGGGGGGCGACGACGCCCGGTGCGCGAGATCCGCTTCGAGCAAGGCCGGCGATGGCGCGGCCGGTGATCCCGCGCTCGCTGCGGGCGCGGCTGCTCGCGCTCTGGCTGCTGCTTCTCGCCTCCGCCGCGGCCACCGGCTACCTGCTGTTCGCGTTCTACAGTCAGTCGGCCGACGTGCAGGTCGGCCAGGCCGAGGTCGCGGTCGCCCGCGCCTGCCGCGAGATCGTCGACCGCACCGCCTTCGTCACCGGCGCGATGGCCTCGACGCGGATCGTCGACGCCAGCCTTCGCGCCGACCTCGCCGACGCGGTGAGCGTGGCGCTCGCCCGGTCGCCCGGCGTCGAGGGCGGGGTCTGGACCGCCGCCGAGGGCTCGGTCGCCTACGCCTTCCCGACCTACGAGGGCACCGGGCCCAAGACCGACCTGCCGTCGGCCGAGCGCGAGAGCATCGCGCAGATCAACGCCGACGCGCTGCGCACCGAACGGCCCGCGGCGCTCCGCCGCCCGAGCCGGACTCAGGCGTTGTTGCTCCAGGCCTGCCCGCTGCGCGGCCCGATCGCCGGCGCGACCGCCTGGACCATGGCGCGGATCCAGACCGACCACGGCCCAGCCTACCGGCAGCTGCTCGCGGGCTTCGCCTTCCTCGCCGCCACCGTGCTCGGCTCGGCCCTGTTCCTCGGCCGCTTCCTCTACGGCTTTTCCGGCCACATCGCCCGGCTGAAGGCTCAGCTCGCCGCGCCGCGCTCCGAGCGCGGCGACCTGCCCGACCTCGCGCCCACCGGCGAGCCGGAGCTCGACCGCCTCGTCGATGCGTTGAACGCAGCGAGCGCGCGCCTGCGCGAGGCGCAAGGGCGCGCCGTCGCGGCGGAAAAGCTCGCCGCGGTCGGGCGCCTGTCGGCGAGCGTCGCCCACGAGATCCGCAACCCCCTGTCGGCCATGCGCCTCAAGGCCGAGAACGCCCTGGCGAGCGGCGACCCGGCCCGCGCCCGCGGCGCCATCGAGACCGTGCTGCAGCAGGTCGCGCGCATCGACGGCCTCCTCGCCGACCTCCTCGGGCTGACGCAGACGCGGCCCCCCGTGCGGGCGCCCGCCGACGTCGCCGCCCTCGTCGAGGCCAGCGCCCACCTGCACGAGGACCTCGCCCGGGAGCAGAGCGTGCGGCTCGCCGTCGAGACCGACGGGCTGCCGCCCGGCGCCCGGGTCTCGATCGACGCCGGCCAGGTCGCCCGGGCGCTGGACAACCTCGTGCTCAACGCGCTCCAGCACGTGCCCGAGGGCGGCCTCGTCCGGCTCGCCGCCGCCCGGGTCGGGGAGGGCGGCGGCGCGCGCCTGCTGCTGACGGTGTCCGACACCGGGCCGGGCGTCCCCGCCGCGATCCGGGCCGAGCCGTTCGAGCCCTTCGCCACCGGGCGCCCCGACGGCACCGGCCTCGGCCTCGCCATCGTGCGCGAGATCGCCCGCGCCCACGACGGCGAGGTCCGGCTGATGGAATCGACCGTCGGCGCCACCTTCGAGATCGACCTGCCATGGCTGTGAGATGGCGCTGATCCTGATCGTCGACGACGACGCGGCATTGGCCGAGAGCTTGGCCGAGACCATCGCCGACCTCGGCCATCGCCCCCTCGTGGCGGCGTCGGGCCGCGACGCGCTGTCGCGGCTGGCGGCCGAGCCGCGGGTGGCCGCGATCCTCCTCGACCTGCGCATGCCGGGCGACCTCGACGGCATGGCGGTGCTCGCCCGCATCCGCGCGCAGGACAGCCCCCCGCCGGTCACCGTGCTCACGGCCTACGCCAACGCCGGCAACACCATCGAGGCGATGCGCCTCGGCGCGCACGACCACCTGACGAAGCCCGTCGGCCGGGCCGACCTTGCGGCGGTGCTGGCGGCGATGCTCGAACGGCCGGCGATCCCGTCGAGCTCTGCCGTCGAGCCCGGCCCCGGCGACGGCCTCGTCGGGTCGAGCGCCGGGATGCGGCGGGTCCAGAAGACGATCGGCTTGGCCGCCGACAGCGACGCGACCATCCTGATCCGCGGCGAGACCGGCACCGGCAAGGAGCTGGTGGCACGCGCGCTCCACACCTACGCCCGGCGGCGCACCGGGGCCTTCGTCCCGGTCAACTGCGCCGCGATCCCCCGCGACCTCCTCGAGAGCGAGCTGTTCGGCCACGTCCGCGGCGCCTTCAGCGGCGCGGTGACGGACCGGCCCGGCGCCTTCCGGGAGGCGCAGGGGGGAACGCTGTTCCTCGACGAGATCGGCGACATGCCGCGCGAGATGCAGGCGAAGATCCTGCGGGTGATCCAGGACAAGGTGGTGGCGCCGGTGGGCGGCCGCCCGGTCGCCGTCGCGGTGCGCGTGGTCGCGGCCACCCACCGGGACCTGCCGGGGATGGTCGCCGCCGGCACGTTCCGCGAGGACCTGTACTATCGCCTCAACGTCGTGCCGATCGCGCTGCCGCCCCTGCGCGAGCGCCTCGCCGACATCCTGCCGCTGGCCGAGCACTTCCTGGCCGGCGCCGGGCTCGGGGGCAAGCGCCTGACCGCGGCGGCCGCCGCGCGGCTGCTCGGCCATGCCTGGCCGGGCAACGTGCGCGAGCTGCGCAACGTGATCGAGCGCGCCGGCGTGCTCGTGCGCGGCGACGCGATCGACGCGCAGGACCTCGACCTGCCCGCCGCCTCCCGCAAGCCCGAGCCGGTGGACTGGCTCTCCGGAGACCTGCCCGGCGCCGTCGCGCGGCTGGAGGCCGCGATGATCGCAGCCGCCCTGGAGGCGGCCGGCGGCAACCGCACCGCGGCGGCCCGGCGCCTCGGCATCCAGCGACAGCTGCTCTACGCCAAGATCGAGCGCTACGGCCTCGGCGCACCGCCGGACGGGACCGACCTGTCCGATATTCCGACGGATGCCGTCGTGAATCCCGACGGTCGAGCTTGACCGTTGCACGCGCAACTGTCTGATCCGTAAGCTTTTTGTCCGTGGCACGGAGGGTGCCATGGCCCTCCCGTGATGTCATTGCGACAGGGAGGCTTCGTGCGACACGGTCAAACGCTCATCGCGTCCGCGATCCTGGCGCTCGCCGCGTCATCGGGCGGTGCGACGGCGCAGTCGGTGTTCGATCCGAGCGGCTTGCCTCAGACTCGCGGGACAGTGCGGCAGTACACGCTGACGCCGCGAGGCGACGTCGACGGCCTGATCCTTACCGACGGCACCGAGGTGAAGGCGCCGCCCCATCTCAGCGCGCAGCTCGTCTTCGCGGTGCGCCCGGGGGACGCCGTCACGATCCACGGCCTCAAGGCCCGCGCATTGCCGCTGGTGGATGGCAGCCTGATCCGCAACGACGCCACCGGGGCGACGGTGGCCGACCTCGGCCCGCCCCGGCGCGACCGCGCCGAGACGACGGTGAGCGGGCGCGTCGGCATGGCGCTGCACGGCAAGCGCGGCGAGATCAACGGCGTCCTGCTGGAGGACGGCACGCAGGTGCGGTTGCCGCCGCGGGAAGCCGAGCGCTGGAGCGTCGAGCTCCAGGCCGGGCGATCCCTGACCGTCCGCGGAATCCTCCTGCGCACCGCCCTCGGCACGGTGATGGAGGCGCACGCCGTCGGCGCCTCCGCCGGGGCGATGACCGAGATCGACCCTGGGCCGCCGCCGCCGCCACCGCCGGACGCTCCGCCGCCTCCGCGCTGAACCCAACGTTCCTCAACCCGTCGAGACACGCATGACCACCATGAAAGCCGCCGGCACCGTCTGGGGCGTCTTCGGCCACCGCTTCGCCATCGAGGGCGCCGACGGACGCCAACTCGCCGACCTCGGGCCGAAGGGCGCCGAGGGCGTCGCGCTCCGCGTCGGCGACGCGGTGACCGTCGAGGGCGAGAAGAAGCCCTCGGAGATCAAGGTCGCGCGGCTCACCACCGCCGACGGCACGGTGCACGCCGTCACCTGGCCCGACAAGCACGCCGGTTCGGAGGGCGACCCCGCCGCCGCGACCGCTGCCGCCGAGGCCGCCGGCTACCGTGTCACAGGCGAGCCGGAGCGCAAGCCCAAGCACGTCGAGGTGCCGGCCGAGAAGGACGGCCGCGCCGTCCGCCTGCACGTCGACCGCGACGGCACGGTGCGCGAGCCGAAGCCCAAGACCGAAGCGAAGACCGATTCCAAGTCCGCCTCCGCGGAGGCGGCCTAATCGGTCGACCGGGGCGGAACACCGCCGCGGTCGAGGACTTGAGCACGCGGCCGAGCGGAGCGATCCGCCCGGCCGCAGGACGGACGAGGGGGGACGGCGTGAGCACGACACAAGCGGGGGCGAGGGGCGGCACGGCCGACCCGGCGCCGACGGCGAAGACCCTGCGCGGGCTCGACGCCCTCAACTTCTTCCTCGCCGACGTGCGCGACGGCCTGGGGCCGTATCTCGCGATCTACCTGATCGCCGTGCGCGGGCCCGACCAGGGCTGGAACGAGGCGACCACCGGCCTGATCATGACGATCGCCGGCGTGGCCGGCCTGATCGCGCAGACGCCGGCCGGCGTGCTCATCGACAGCACCAACGCCAAGCGCGCCGTGGTGATCGCCGCCGCGCTCGCGGTGACGGCGAGCTGCCTCGCGCTGCCCTTCATCGGCAACTTCTACCTCGTCGCCGCGACCCAGTCGGTGGCGGGCGTCGCCGGGGCGATCTTTCCGCCCGCGCTCGCCGCCATCACCCTCGGGATCGTCGGCCCCAAGATGTTCTCGCGGCGGATCGGCCGCAACGAGGGCTTCAACCATGCCGGCAACGCCGTCTCCGCCGCCCTCGCGGGTGGGCTCGCCTACTTCTTCGGACCCGTCGTGGTGTTCTGGCTGATGGGGGGGCTCGCCGTCTGCTCCGTCGGCGCGATGCTGCTGGTGCCGGCCGACGCCATCGACGACGACCTCGCCCGCGGCATGACCAAGGAGCAGGAGGCGGCCCGGGACGCGGCGGGCAAGGACGACGCGCCGTCGGGCCTCGCCACCTTGCTCAAGAACAAGCCGCTGCTGCTCTTCGCCGGCCTGTGCGCGCTGTTCCACCTGTCGAACGCTGCGATGCTGACCTCGGTCGGGCAGCTCCTCACGCACTTGTCGGGCAAGGACCACGCGACCTCGTTGATCGCGATCTGCATCGTCGCCGCGCAATGCGTGATGGTGCCGGTGGCGATGTTCGTCGGCGCCAAGGCCGACGCGATCGGGCGCAAGCCGATCTTCCTCGCGGCCTTCGGCGTGCTGGCGCTCCGCGGCTTGCTCTACACGCTCTCCGACAACCCGTTCTGGCTCGTCGGCGTCCAGCTCCTCGACGGGGTCGGCGCCGGCGTCTACGGCGCGCTGTTCCCGGTGGTGGTGGCCGACCTGACCCGCGGCGGCGGACGCTTCAACGCGGCCCAGGGCGCGGTGGCGACCGCGCAGGGGCTCGGCGCCGCGTTCAGCGCGACCTTCGCCGGCCTGATCATCGTCTCGGCGGGCTACTCGGCCGCGTTCCTGGCGCTGGCGGCGACCGCCGGGCTCGGCTTCGTCCTCTACCTGACGCTGATGCCCGAGACGCGGGACGAGGCCGCGGTCGGGGGCGGCTCGGACGGCGGCATGTCGTCCGCGATGCCCGCGACCGCCTGATCGGACAGACCGTGGACGAAACCGCCCCCATGCCGCACGAGCCCCCGCCGAACGCCGCGAGCGGGACGCCGACCCGCGAACCGCTCGTGTTCCTGCATGTCGGCGACCTTCACCTCACGACGCCCGACGCCCGGAACGCCGACGACTTCCGCGCGATCCTCGATCAGATCGCGGCGATCGCGCCGCGGCACCTGTTCGATTTCGTCTACCTGCCGGGCGACCTCGCCGAGAACGGCTGGGCCTGCGAATACGCGATCCTCGCCGACGCCCTCGCCCGGCATCCGCAACTGCCGGTCCGTCTGATCCCCGGCGACCACGATCGCCAGCAGGGGGCGATGGACGACTTCCAGGCGTTCCATGCCGGGCTCGTGGCGTCGCGGGCGCTGGAACCGCCGCGCATCTGGACGCTCGACCAGCCGCCGGTGGGATCGCCGGTCGAGACATGGCCGACGGCGGAGATTCCGCATTACTGCGCGTGCGAGGACATCCGCGGCGTCCGCTGCCTGTTCGTCGACATCGTCAGCCCGGGCTACGGCCGGAAGGGGATCGGCCTCGATTTCCGGCTCGGGCCGCATCAGACGCTTTGGCTCAGCGAGGCGCTGGTGCGGGCGGCCGAGGACGGGGTCCCCGTCGCGGTCTTCATGCACGCCTATCCCGACGACCTGCGCGAGCCCGACGACCGGGCCGACGTCGGAGGGCTCTTCTGGGAGGCGGGCGTGCGCCTCGTGGAAATGGGCCACACCCATTACAACGAACTCGCGCATGACGGCCGCACGCTCTACGCGGCGGCGCGCTCGGTCGGGCAGAACGAGGACGGCTCGGTCGGCTACGCGGTGTCGGCGATCGATGGGCCGGTGACGAGCTGGCGCTTCAAGCCCCTCGACCGGCCGTGGCCGTTCGTGCTGATCACCAGCCCCGCCGACCGGCGCGTGGCGACGCGGCCGACGTCCAAGCGGAACACCGGCATGAAGGGGATCAAGCGGGGTCGGATCAAGGTCCGCGCCGTCGTGCTGTCGGAGGTGCCGCCGAAATACGTCCACTGCCGCGCCGGGACCGGCGCATGGCACCTGATGACCCTCGTGACGGGGCGCGTCTACGAGGCATGGCTTCCCTGGCCGAAGGGGGCCTCCGAGATCCAAGTCGAGGCCGTCCATCCGGACTGGAAGGGGCACGGGCCGGATCTCGTCGACACCGACGTGATCGAGCCGGTCACCGTCTTCGACGACCCGGACCTTGCGCTTTCGATCCCGACGAAGCCCGGAAGCGACGTGCCGCGAGTCGATGCGTGGCCCGAGAAGGGCGTGCGCGGCGACCAGCTCGGGCCCAACCGGGCCGGGCGCAAGTGGTGAGCGCCTGACACCAGGCTTTCGAGACGCAATGCGCCCTGCGGGGCGCCGGGGGACTATCGACGTGATCGCTGGACTGGCCATGACACCCAACCTCGCGACCTGGGGGATCGCGGGCGCCGCGACGCTCGGCGTGATCCTGCGGCCGTTCGGATGGCCGGAGGCGGTCTGGGCGGTGCTCGGGGCCGTCCTCCTCGTCGTCCTCGGGCTGCTGCCGTGGCACGATGCGCTCGACGGCGTCGCCAAGGGGACGGACGTCTACCTGTTCCTCGTCGGCATGATGCTGCTCGCCGAGATCGCGCGGAAGGAGGGCCTGTTCGACTGGCTCGCGACGATCGCGGTGCGGATGGCCAAGGGCTCGGCCACGCGGCTGTTCCTGCTGGTCTACGTCGTCGGCACGGTGGTGACGGTGTTCCTGTCGAACGACGCCTGCGCCGTGGTGCTGACGCCGGCGGTCTACGCCGCCACCAAGGCGGCGAAGGTCGAGAACCCGCTGCCCTACCTGTTCATCTGCGCCTTCATCGCCAACGCGGCGAGCTTCGTGCTGCCGATCTCGAACCCGGCCAACCTCGTCGTGTTCGCCGACCACATGCCGCCGCTGGGGGAATGGCTCAAGACCTTCGGCCTGCCCTCGGTGCTGGCGATCGTCACCACCTATCTCGTCCTGCGCGTCACGCAGAACGGCGTCCTGAAGAGCCAGGAGATCGCCACCGACGTCGAGGCCGCGTCGCTCGGGCTCGGCGGCAAGGTTGCGGGTGCCGGCATCGTCGCCACCGCGGTTGCGCTGATCGGGTCGTCGGCGGCCGGGATCGAGCTCGGCCTGCCGACCTTCATCGCGGGTCTGGCCACCACCCTCGTCGTCCTCGCGATCAAGCGCGGCGGCCTCGTCGCGGTGGTGAAGGACGTGTCGTGGAGCGTGCTGCCGCTGGTGGCCGGCCTGTTCGTCCTGGTCGAGGCGCTGGAGAAGTCCGGCGTCCTCAAGATGATCGCCGACCAGCTCAAGGCCTACGCCCAGGTCGACCCGGCAGGCACCGCCTGGGGCTCGGGCGTTGTCGTGGCGGTGGGCTCGAACCTCGTCAACAACCTGCCGGCGGGGCTGCTCGCCGGGGCCGCGGTCCACGCCGCCGCGGTCTCGAAGACCATCGCCGCCGCGATCCTGATCGGCGTCGACCTCGGGCCGAACCTCTCGGTCACCGGCTCGCTCGCCACGATCCTCTGGCTCACCGCGATCCGGCGCGAGGGCGAGGATGTCGGCTTCTGGCGCTTCCTCAAGCTCGGCCTGCTGGTGATGCCGCCGGCCCTCCTGCTGGCGCTCGCCGGCCTGCTCCTCGTCTGACCTCTCGCGTCAAAACCCCGTCTTTCGGACCGGAGATCCGCCCTTGAACGCCGCCCTGCTCTATCCCTTCATCCTGGTCGCCGGCGCCCTCCAGGCGCTGGGCAACTCCATGAACGCCCAGCTGCGGGGGCGGCTGGTGAACCCGTGGCTCGCGGCGACGGTGTCGTTCGCGCCGATCGTCTTCGTGTTCGCGACGCTGTTCTTCATCATGCCGACCCCGCTGCCGACCCTCGAGACCTTGGGCAAGATGCCCTGGTACGCGCCGCTCGGCGGCGTCGCCGGCGCGGTCGCGGTGTTCGGGGGCCTCGCCTTCATCGACAAGGTCGGCGCCGGGCCGTTCAACGGCCTCACGCTGACGGCCAACATCCTGGCCTCCCTCGCGATGGATTCGCTCGGCCTGTTCGGGCTTCAGGGCGGCGGCTTCAAGCCGCTGCCGTGGCTCGGCGGGCTGCTGATGGCGGTCGGCGTGGTGTTCATCGCCCGCACCACCGCCGACAAGGGCGGCGAAAAGGACGAGGGCCACGGCCTCAACCCGAAGCTGCTCTACCCGTTCATCGTCGTCGCCGGCATCCTGCAGGCGGTGGGCGTCGTCTGGAACTCGCAGCTGCGCGGCGCGCTCGTGAACCCCTGGCTCGCGGCCACCGTCTCGTTCCTGCCGGTGGTGTTCGTGTTCGCCCTGGTGTTCCTGGTGCGCCCGACCCCGCTGCCGAAGCGCGAGGACGTCGAGGGCGTGCGCTGGTGGATGCCGCTGGCCGGCATCACCGGTGCGGTGGCGGTGTTCGGCGGCCTGCTCTTCGTCGACACGGTCGGCGCCGGCGCCTTCAACGGCCTCCTGATCACCGCCAACCTGCTGACCTCGGTGGCGCTCGACCATTTCGGCTGGGTCGGCATGAAGCAGGTCAAGGCCGGCCCGTCACGGCTCGGCGGTGCCGCGCTGATGGTGGCCGGCATCCTGCTGATCTCGATCTTCTGACGATGCGGGCGCAGGCGGACGACGCGTCAACCGCCGGCGCCCTTACTCTGCTCTCCCTTGCTCTGCTCTCCCTTGCTCTGCTCTCCCTTGCCCTGCGCCACCGCCCCGGCGCGAATCGCGTCGAGCGTCTGGGTCGGCGTCAGGGCCTGCGGGTCGACGAGGCAGTGCAGCATCGCGGGCAGCCCGGAGGCGAGCGCCCGCTCGAAGGCCGGCGCGAACTCCTCCGTCCGCGCCACCCGCTCGCCGTGGCCGCCATAGGCGCGGGCGAGGGCGGCGAAGTCCGGGTTGCCCAGCCGCGTGCCGGAGACGCGGCCGGGATATGTGCGCTCCTGGTGCATGCGGATGGTGCCGTACATGCCGTTGTCGAGCACCACTACGAGGATCGGGATCGCGTACTGCACGGCGGTCGCGAATTCCTGGCCGGTCATCAGCACGTCGCCGTCGCCCGCGAGCGCGACCACGATGCGCTCGGGCCGGATGCGCTTGGCCATGATCGCGGCGGGCACGCCGTAGCCCATCGAGCCCGAGGTCGGCGCGAGCTGGGTGCGGAAACGCCGGAACCGGTAGTAGCGGTGGATCCAGGTGGCGAAGTTGCCGGCCCCGTTGCACAGGATCGCATCGGGCGGCAGCCGTTCGCGCAGCCACGTCACGGCCTCGCCGTACTGGAAGGCGCCAGGCGTCGGGGCCGGGCGCTCGGACCAGTCGCGGTAGCTCGCATGCGCCGCCGCCGCCCGGCCGTGTGGGTTCGAGACGGGTGGCGGCGACGCCCGCAGCGCCGCCAGGAGCGGGCCGGGCGCGGACTGGATCGCCAGCGTCGGCTGGTAGACGCGGCCGAGCTCGTTCGCATCCGGGTGGGCGTGGACCAGCGGCAGGCCGGGATCGGGAATGCCGAGCAGGCGATAGGATTGCGCCGGCATCTCCGACAGGCGGCCGCCGACCATCAGCAGCAGGTCGGCCTCGCGGATGCGCGCGACGAGGGCCGGGTTCGGGCCGATGCCGAGCTCGCCGGCGTAGTTCGGATGGTCGGCGGGAAACAGGTGGGCGCGTCGGAACGAGGTCGCCACCGGCAGGTCCTCGGCCGCGGCGAAGGCGACGAGGTCGTCCCGCGCCGCCTCGCTCCAGCGCGAGCCGCCGACGAGCACGACCGGCTTTTGCGCGCCATCGAGCATCCGGCGCAGCGCGAAAACGTCCTCCGGCCGGGGCGCGGGCTCCGCCGGCGCGACGGGCCTCGCGTCCGCGACGGCGACGGCGTCGTCGAGCATGTCCTCCGGCAGCGCCACCACCACCGGGCCGGGGCGCCCCTGCATCGCCACCCGGAAGGCGCGGGCGATGAGCTCTGGGATGCGCGCGGCGTCGTCGACCTCGACGACCCACTTGGCCACCGTGCCGAACATCGCGCGGTAGTCGATCTCCTGGAAGGCGTCGCGGTCGCGCATGCCGCGGGCGACCTGGCCGACGAACAGGATCATCGGGGTCGAATCCTGCTGCGCCACGTGGAGGCCCGCCGACGCGTTGGTGGCGCCGGGGCCGCGGGTGACGAAGCAGACGCCCGGCCGGCCGGTGAGCTTGCCCGCCGCCTCGGCCATCATCGCGGCCCCGCCCTCCTGCCGGCAGACCAGCACGTCGACGTCCGTGTCGTAGAGCGCGTCGAGGACGGCGAGGTAGCTCTCGCCGGGGACGCAGGTCAGCCAGTCGACGCCCTGCGCCAGGAGCTGGTCGACGAGCACGCGCGCGCCGGTTCGGGTTCGGACCATCGGCGGTTTCCTCGCGCGGACCGGATCGGCCGCGCTCGCCCGACGCAGTCTGGTTCGCCCGGCTCCGAAGGCAAGGCCGTACTGCCCGGCCGGATGGAGGCTCTTCCGTGGGGAGGCCGCCGCACAGTCGGTGGTTCAGTCCGCCTCGTCCTCGGAGGCGGACATCGCATCGCGGAAGCGCCGCAGCCGGGCGCCGGCCGTCTTCGGTTCGGTCGCGCGCGCCGCGCTGAACGGAAGGGGAGGGGCATCGCGCAGGCCCGGCTCCGGTTGCGCCTGCACTACCGGCGCGCCGATCGCGGCCATCAGGACGCGCAGCCCATCGATCCATTCCTCGGCGTCGGCGAGCGAGGCGAAGCCCTCGCGCCTATACGTCTTGTCGGGCGCGACGGTGGCGGCTGCGTCGAACAGACCGTCGTCCCGGTCGTGGATGCGATAGGAAACTCGGCGAGACATGATGAATAGATACCTCAACCTTCCCCGCGCGAGAAGGTTGCCCGTGATGAAATCGGGCCTGATCGGATCGGTTCCGACTTGAGACCCACCTGCGACAGCCATGCGCGGCCCGTGCCGCGCACCCGCCCTAAAGTCCCGCCCCGCCTCGATTGCCCGCCTTCACCATCCGGGCCACGATGAGGCCAGAGCAAAGGGGTTCGTTGCTAAAGCAACGTTCCGTCGGAGTCGGTCACGGTTAAGGGCCGTTCATCACCGGCTCAGAATTTAATATGCAATTACCTTAGACCGGCTCAAAAGAGCTTGACCGTGAGAACCTTGGGACGCTCCATCGGCATGACGCAAGCCATCTCCAACGGCCGGGACGAAACCTTCGACGCCGAGCTGGGCGCGGTCGACGTCGCGGCCGTCGTCCGCAACCATCTCGGCGGCGAGTTGCGCGCCTACTTCGCCCTGCCGGCGGGCGACGCCTTGCCGGAGCCGCTGCGCGCCCTGGTGCGCCGCTTCGAGGACGTGCTCGCGAGCCGCGGCGAGACGCCGACCACGGCGTTCCGCGACGACCTGATGGCCGTTCTCCCGGCGCTGCGCACCTTCGCGTTCTCGCTCGTCGGCGACATGAGCCGGACCGACGACCTGGTCCAGGAAACCTTGATGAAGGCCTGGATGAACCAGCACCGGTTCCAGGCGGGCTCGAACCTGGTGGCGTGGCTGTTCACGATCATGCGCAACCAGTTCTACACCGAGATCCGCAAGCGCAAGCGCGAGGTGGAGGATGCCGACGGCGTCCAGGCCGGCAAGCTGACCGCGGTGCCGGACCAGGAGGACGTCGTCACCCTCAAACGCCTCTACGCGGTCATGGAGACGCTTCCGGCGACGCAGCGCGAGGCGCTCCTCCTCGTCGGCGCCGAGGGCCTCACCTACGAGGAGGCCGCGGTGCGGCTGCAATGCCAGGTCGGCACGGTGAAGAGCCGGGTCAGCCGCGCCCGCGGGCAGCTCGCCGGCCTCCTCGGGCTCGAGAAGGAGCCGCCGCCGCGTCACGCGCCCTGAGGCGCGGCGCGGGAGCGCGGTCCGATGCCGCGTCGGCTGGCGCTGCCGGCGACGGGCGCCATCTCGGGTCTCTGCCGGGCGCACGGGCCCGGGCGGCCGAGGACCGGTCCGAAACCCCATGGCGACCTACTTCACGGCCGACACGCATTTCGGCGATGCCGACCTCGTCCGGCGCCGGCGCGGCGCCTTCGGCTCGGTCGAGGATCACGACGAGGCGCTGGTCGCCCGCTGGAACGCCCGCGTCGGCGTCGAGGACGAGGTCTGGCACCTCGGCGACTTCGCCGCCGAGGCCAGCCGAGACTATTGCGCGGCGATCTTCCGCCGGCTGAACGGCGTGAAGCGGCTGGTGCGCGGCAACCACGACACCAACCGCGTGCTCGACCTGCCCTGGGCGCAGCCGCCGGTGGACAGCGCCCGCATCAGCGTGGTCGACGCCGGCGGCACGTCGCGGAGGCTGTTCCTGTCGCACTATCCGCATCGCTCCTGGCCGGGCTTCTGGCGCGAGACCCGCCACCTCTACGGCCACACTCATGCCTGCCTGCCCGACACCAGCCGCTCCTGCGACGTGGGCGTGGACGCGCAAGACTATCGCCCGGTCGACCTCGCCGAGGTGCTCGCCCGGCTGGACGAAGCCGAGCAGGCGCCCGAGGAGATGGCGATCCGCGGCTTGCGCTGACTTGGCGCTGAGCCGGCGGCGTCAGTCCTCGGCCGGGACGAAGCGCAGCGTGCCCGCGCGCCGGGTCGGCGTCCCGGTGTCGCCGGTGTGCTTGATCCCGTCCATCACAGGCACCTCCGGGAAATCGAACGGGCTGACCCCGTCGAGGCAGGCGACGTTGACCGCGTACAGGTTTTGGTCGGACCGGCGCTGGTGATGGGTGTAGATCCCGCAGCGCGCGCAGAAGAAGTGTTGCGCCGTCCCGGTGTGGAAGCGGTAGCTCGTCAGCGCCGCCGCGCCCTGCAGGATCTCGACCCCGCCCGCCTCCGCCATCGCGACGACGGCGCCGCGCATCCGGCAGTTGGAGCAGGTGCAGCGGCGGATCGAACGGAAGCCGTCGCCCAGCGTCGCCGCGAAGCGCACCGCGCCGCAATGGCAGCCGCCGGTCCGGATGGTCGTGTCGTTCCTCATCTCGTCTCCTTCTGCAGGCTTGGTCTGCGCATGCCGGATCACCCGCGCCGGGCCCGGCGCCGAACGGGGCTTATCCGGGGCCACCCTCCCGCGGCGCGAGCCTTGGCGCGAGGGCGAGCATCAGCGGGACGACCGCCAACGCCGTGACCGCGGCAGCCATGGTCGCCCGGCCCGGGCCGAGCGCGTCGCCGAGCGGCCCGTAGAGCAGCGGCGTCGCCAGCGCGCTGCCGCCGAGGGTGCAGGTGTAGAAGATCGCGAAGGCGCGCTCGACCCGGCCGCCCGGCGCGAGCTCCGGCACCGTGCCGTAGAGGACGGAGGAGGTGCCGTTGAGCAGCAGGCCGAGCAGCGGCAGCACCGCGATGGCGGGCGCCAGCGGCAGGGCGACGACGGCGAGGATCGCCGCCGCCGTCCCCACCTCGGTGAGGATCACGCTGCGCGTCACCCCGAAGCGGGCCCCGAGGCGTCCGAACGCCGCCTTGCCCAGCGCTCCGCCGACGGCGACGAGTGCGAACCCGACGCCCACCGTCGCGAGCGCCGCCCCCTTCGCCTGGAGCAGGAACGGCAGGTAGACGAGGAAGGCCGGGCGCGCCGCGTTGTCGAGCATACCGATCGCCACGAGCAGCCCGAACCCGGACTTTTTCTGCGCGCTGCGAGAGGAATCCACCCGCGCGGTCGCCTGTGCCGCCCCCCGCGCCGCCTCGCGGGCGGCGGGCTCGCGCGGCAGCAGGACGGCGACCCCGAGGCCGACCATGGCGCCGAGGCCGGCGACGAGCCAGAGCACCGGGCGCCAGCCGGCATAGGCGAGGACGAACCCGACCAGGGGCGGCAGCGCCGCCTTCCCGAGGTCTCCGGCGACGTTGTAGGTGCCGAGCGGCCCGCGGGCGGCCTCGCCGTAGGCCCGGGCGATCACCGCCGAGGCGAGCGGATGCTGTGTGCTGCTGCCGGCGCCCGACAGCGCCAGCGCGAGGCACAGGACGACGAGGCAGCCCGAGGCGCCGGCGAGCGCGTAGCCCGCCGCGCCGACGAACGTGCCCAGCACCAGCACCGTACGCAGGCCGAGTCGGCGGGCGAGCGCGGCGGCCGGCATCTGCAACCCGGCCAGCGCGCCGACGTAGAGCGAGCGCAGCAGCGCCAGTGCGACGTAGCCGAGGCCGAACTCCGCCTGCCAGACCGGGAGGAGCACGTAGATCAGGTCGGCGTAGCGGTCGTGCAGCGCATGGTTGACCCCGACCACCGCGAGCGCGCGCCCGGCCTCCGCGCCGCCGGCGGGCGGGGCGGCGAGGCTTGAGTCGGCGAGGCTTGGAGGAGCAAGGCTTTCGGCGGGCGAGGTTCGGCTGTCGGCGTTCATGGCCGGCACGATGCCGGTCTCGCGGTCTCGCGACAAACGCCTTGTGCTGACGCACGTGTGAGGAAAGCTGGCACGCATGCACCGCCGGTTGCCGCCGCTGAATGCGTTGAAGGCCTTCGAAGCTGCCGGCCGGCACCAGAGCTTCACCCTGGCCGCGGCCGAGCTCTGCGTGACCCACGGTGCGGTGAGCCGGCACGTGCAGGCGCTCGATGCTTGGCTCGGGGCGCCGCTGTTCGAGCGCCACAACCGCCGCGTGGTGCTCACCGAGGCCGGGCGCGCCTACCTCGCCGAGATCGGTGCCGCCCTCGACCGCGTGGCCCTCGCCAGCGCTCGGCAGATCGGGCGCGGACAAACGCGGGTGTTGCACGTGAACGCGCTCGCGACCTTCACCCTGCGCTGGCTGATCCCGCGCCTCTCGGCCTTCCAGCGGGCCAACCCTGCGATCGAGGTGCGGCTCACGACCTCCAACGTGCCGCTCGCCCACCTCGCCGAACCGTTCGACGTCGCGATCCGCGGTGGCCCGGACGCGTATCCGGGGCACGTCGCGATCGCCTTCCTTCCCGAGGGGCGCATCCCGGTCTGCAGCCCAGGCCTGCTGCGACGTCTGCCGCTCCGGGCGCCGGCGGATCTGGCGCAGCATACGCTGCTGAATGCGGCGACGCTGCCCGAGGTCTGGCCGCACTGGCTGCAGGCCGCGGGCGTGCCGAACCTGCGCCCGCAGCGCTCGGTGACGCTGGAACATTTCTACTTGACGCTGCAGGCCGCCCTCGACGGCCTCGGCGTGGCCATGGGCCCGGAGCGGCCGATCGCCGACGATGTGGCCGCGGGGCGGCTGACGCTGCCGTTTTCCGGCCCGGCCCTGCCGGCGCGAAGCTACCACGCCTACGTGCCGGAGGCCCGGGCCGAAGACCCGGCGGTGCGCGCCTTCTGCGACTGGCTCCCCACCGCCGCCTGAGCGGTTGCCAGCGGCACGCCGTGTCGGGCATGGCGGGCGGCGACGAGACGGCTTTCAGAGCGTTTTCAAGCGAGGTGGATGCCGGCTCGCGTGAAGAAAACGCGACCACACAGCAGGTCGGTGCATTTTCCGTGATCCGGGGATCACGGAAAATGCTCTCGGGCCAAGCGACGGGATGACGATGGCGATCAATCAGGAAGCGGTCGAGCGGCTCGCGGAGGCCTCCGCCCTGCGGGTGCTGGTCCAGACGGTCGCCGTGCTGGTGTTCGAGCAGAGCGGCCTGCCGCCGGACCGGGTGCGCGCGCTCGGGAAAAGCCTCAGCGCCGAGATGTCGGACATCGAGATTCCCGGCGCCGGAGTTCCCGACCTCGACGCCATCCGCCAGGCCAACGCGCGAGCGGTGGTGGCCGCCTTCGAGAGCGTCGCCGAAGCGATGCGGGACGGCGATGCGGCGACGCCCGGCGCCTGACGGCTTCGGGAGACGCGCCTGCACGGTCGTCGGCATCACGCAGAATTGTCTAGCGTCCGCGTGGGAGCCTGCCGCCCCGCGTCGTCGCGCGATCACGGGTCCTGTCCCCGCACGTGCCTCTGCGGCGGCGCCCCGCGCAATCGACATCGTGATCATGCCGGGGACTATAAGAATTGCGCGCAAGCGATGCCAGAGTGTCGCGGACCCAAGGGTTTCTAAGAAAATAAACCAGATTTAACGTCTCTCGACGTATCGTCCTCCCAAGCCGATCGTCAGCCCGCCGCCACCCCTCTTCAAGGGTCCCGCGCGTCGTGGCGTCGATGTTCCATCGAGGGAGCGACATGCTGAGTCTTCTGAATCGCCGGACTTCGGTCACCTCGGATTTGCTGCACAAGTCGCAGGCCGTGATCGAATTCGACGGCAGCGGCAAGATCATCACCGCCAACGCCAACTTCCTCGCGACGATGGGCTACGCCCTCGACGAGATCCAAGGTCGGCACCACAGCCTGTTCCTCGAGCCGTCCGAGCGGACGAGCGAGGCGTATCGTCTGTTCTGGGAGGGCCTGTCGAAGGGCAAGGCGGATTCCGCCGCCTTCCGGCGCATCGCCAAGGGCGGTCGTGAAGTCTGGCTCCAGGCCTCGTACAATCCCGTGCTCGACCGGGACGGCAAGACCGTCAAAGTCGTGAAGTTCGCCACCGACATCACAGCCTACAAGCTCGCGGCGCTGGACATGGAAGGCCAGATCGCCGCCCTGCACCGCTCGCAGGCCGTGATTGACTTCGAACCCGACGGCACGATCCTCACCGCCAACCCCAACTTCCTCGACGCGGTCGGCTACCGGCTCGACGAGGTGCAGGGCCGGCACCACCGCATGTTCGTCACCGAGGCCGAACGCGTCGGTCCGGCCTACCAGGCGTTCTGGGCGGCGCTCGCGCGCGGCGAATTCCAGTCGGCCGAGTACCTCCGGATCGGCAAGGGCGGCCGCGAGGTCTGGATCCAGGCGACCTACAATCCCGTCACCGATGCGGAGGGCCGCACGACCAAGATCGTCAAGTTCGCCACCGACATCACCGAACAGGTGCACGAGCGCCAGCGCCGGGCCGAGGCGCAGCGGGCGATCGGCACCGACCTCGACGCGATCGGGACGGCGACGGAGGACGTCACGCGCCAGACGACCGACGCCGCCGCCACGGTGGGGCGCGTCTCCGGCGACATCCAGGCCGTCGCCTCCGGTGCGGAGGAGCTCTCGGCCTCGGTCGGCGAGATCAGCCAGCAGGTCAGCCACGCGGCCCGGATCGCCGGACAGGCCGTCGAGGAGACCGAGCGCACGGGCCTGATCGTCGCCGGCCTGAGCAGCCAGGCGGCACAGATCGGCGATGTCGTCGCGCTCATCCAGGGCATCGCGGCGCAGACCAACCTGCTCGCGCTGAACGCCACCATCGAGGCCGCGCGTGCGGGCGCGGCGGGCAAGGGCTTCGCCGTCGTCGCGGCCGAGGTGAAGGCGCTGGCCGAGCAGACCGGCAAGGCGACGGACCAGATCCGCACGCAGATCGCCGCGACGCAGAACGCGACCCGCGACGCCGTTGACGCGATCGCCTCGATCAAGACCACGATCCAGACGCTCAGCGACGTGTCGAGCGCGAGCGCGATCGCGGCCGCGGTGGAGGAGCAATCCGCGGTCACGCAGGAGATCTCGGGTAGCATGCAGAGTGCGTCGTACGGCGTCACGGCGATCGCCTCGGGCATGGACCTGATCGCCCAGGCGAGCGAGCGGGTGGACGACGCGACCCGTCAGGTCCGCTCGGCCGCCCGCGCCTTCGGCTGAGGCCCGGCGGCTGCGGCGTGAGCCGCGTTCGCGACCTGCGCCCGCCTTTCGAGACCCGAACGACCACGATCTCCCCGGTGGACCGCCGTCATGGCCGAATTGCTCCTGATCAGCGACGACACGCACCGAACGGCGCGGCTGGCACGGGACCTCCCGAACGTCGAGCGGTCGACGGTCTTCGACCTCTACGACGACGCCTCCTGCCCGGCGGCCGCGGAACTCATCGTCAGCGACGTCAAGGCGCTGACCTCGGAGGCGCTGTCGCGCCTGCGCACGCTGCTCGAGCGCGTCCGCGGCCAGGACGTGCCCTACGTCTGCCTGTTCCACGACAACGGTGCGCGGACCCGCGCCTACGCCGAGCTGCTCGGCGCCTCCAGCCTGCTCAGCGCCGCCTCCGGCCCGGCCGCCCTCGGCAGCGCCCTGGCGGAGCTGCGGAACCGGATCGATCCGATGTCCGACGCGATGCGGCGCCACGGCGAGCGGGCCGAGCGGTTCCTGTGCACCACCTTCGTCCCGGGACGGCCGCTCTCGCCGGTCGAGATCGCGGCGGGAACGACGCTCATCGAGACCGCCCTGCAGGAGGGCGGCATCCGCTCCTGGGTGCGGGCGGTGCGACGCTTCGACGACGCCACGCACCGGCATTGCCTGCTGGTCGCCGGGCTCGCGGCCGCGTTCGGCGGCGTCCTGATGCTCGGCGCCGCCGACCGCCATCACCTCGTGAAGGCAGCCCTGTTGCACGATGTCGGCAAGATCGCGATCGACGCCGCCATCCTGAACAAGCCGGGCAAGCTCGACGCCGTAGAGATGGCCGAGATGCGCACCCACCCCGCGCACGGGCACGCCATGCTGGTCGGCCGCGGGTTCGACGAGAGCCTGCTCGCCGTCGCGCACTCGCACCACGAGATGCTCGACGGCTCGGGCTATCCGGACAAGCTGGTCGGGAGCCAGATCTCGGACTTGGTTCGCCTCGTCACGATCTGCGACATCTTCGGGGCGCTCACCGAGCACCGCCCCTACCGTGCGCGGATGGAGAGCATGCCGGCTTACGACATCCTCGTCGGAATGGCCGGGCGGCTCGACGGCGACCTCGTCCGCGCGTTCAAGCCCGTCGCCGACGCGTTCTGAGGCGCACGCGGACGGTCGGCCGCGCGGGCGTTACGAACGCGGGCGGACGTGGAGGAAGCTGCGCTCGCCGGTCGCGGCCTCCGTCACGTGCTGGATCGCATCGAGAAGGTCCGCCATGCGCTTGGGCGCCTGCGCGGACATCAGCCGCGCCGCGTCCACCCGGCGGGCGTCGGTCCGCCCGGCGGCGATCTGCGCCTGGCTCAGGGCATCGAAGTCGCGGCTCGGGCGTCGCTTCATGGCGGTGTCTCTCCTCGGGACAGCGTGGACGCGGCATGGTTGATGAAGCGTTAACGCGCCGCATCGGGCTGGATGCCGGGAGGCGCCCGCCGACGCCCGCAGGCCGCGTCGCCCGCCCGTGAAACCCGTAAAACTTTCGTTTTTGCGGTCATCATGCTATAAGACATGATCAATGCGGCGGGCGCGCAAGGAACAGATGCCCCGCCCCCAATCATCGCCGACGCGACCGACGGCCGAACGCGTATCTGTCGGATCCGCGTGGCGTCATCGTCTTGCCGCCACCGCCGTTCATCAATCTGGCACCGCGTCAGACGCCTCGTTGCGGTTTCGTCTTCCGATGTCGCTGCCGTCGTGCCCGGCGGTCGCCTTCCGATCTACAGAAAGGTCCCGAATGCTGAAGCTCACCCCGATCGTTCTCGTCGGCCTCCTCTCCGGCGCGACCGTGTCGCCGGTAGCCGCCGGAGAACCGGGTGCCTTCAACGGGACCTGGGCCGTCGATCTCGTGACCGAGAGCGGCCTGTGCGACGCGCGCTACACCACCGCCATCGCGATCCGCGACGGGCAGGTGCGCACGGCGTCCGCGAAGGAGTCCGGCGCGCGGGTCACCGGCCAGGTCGGACCGGACGGCACGGTGGGGCTCAACGTCTCGAACGGGGCCGCGAGCGGCGCGGCCTCGGGCCGGCTTCAGGCGGCCGGCGGGGCTGGGACCTGGAAGGTGTCGGCGTTGTGCTCCGGCCGCTGGACGGCGCGGCGCAACACGACGCACACCGCCCAGGCCGAGTAGAACGGTCCCGCCCGCGGCAAGACCGTCTGCGTCCGTCACGCGGCGGGACCGTCTGCGTCCGTCACGCGGCGGCGAGCCAGGTGCGGGCCTCGTCGAGGCGGGCGCGCTCGAACACCTTGATCTGGGCCGGGGAGACGAAGCCGAAGGTCTCGGCGACGACCTTGAGCCATTGCGCGTCGGTGACGAGCGCCACGTGGCTGACGCCCTTCATCATCGACAGGCCGAAGCGCGGGTCCTTGAAGAAGGCGGCCGGCTCCATGCCCTCGAAGGCGCGGATGTCCTCCAGCAGCTTGAGCTTGCCGCCCTTGTCGAGGTCGGCCTTCATCGCGGTCATGACCGCGTTCATCTCGTCGTCGGTTATCTTCCCGTCGACCACGATCTCGGCGACGCTGGACTCGGGCTTCTTGGTGTAGCTCAGCACGATGCGCGCTCCTGACAGGCCTGCCGCCGACCGAGTATCTCGCGGCACCGCACACTCCTACAGAACGCGTCCCGGATCGCCTACAAAAAGCTCTGCGGGTCGACGTCGACGGCAACGCGGACGTTGCCGCGCACCTTCGGCCCGCGCCCCAGCCAGTCGCGCAGGTAGCTCTGCAGGTCGACGTTGCGCTCGGTCTTGACCAGAAGGCGGAACCGGTAACGCCCGCGCACCAGCGCCAGAGGCGCCTCGGCCGGCCCGAGCACCATCACCCCGTCCGGCGGCTCGGCGGCGCGCGCCAGCGCCTGCCCGTGGGCCTCGGCCGTCGCCCGGTCGTTGGCCGAGACGATCAACGCCGCCAGCCGCCCGAACGGCGGCAGGCCGGCCGCCTCGCGGGCGGCGATCTCCTCCTCGTAGAAGCGCTCGGAATCACCCGACAGGAGCGCCGCGATCACCGGATGCTCGGGCTGGTAGGTTTGCACCATGGCGCGGCCCGGCCGCTCGCCGCGGCCCGCCCGGCCGGTGACCTGCTGCAGCAGCTGGAAGGTGCGCTCGGCCGCCCGCGGATCGCCCGAGGTCAGCCCGATGTCGGCGTCGAGCACGCCGACGAGGGTCAGGTGCGGGAAGTTGTGGCCCTTGGCCACGAGCTGCGTGCCGACGACGATGTCGCATTCGCCGGCCGCGACCAGTTCCAATTCCTGCCGCAGCCGCTCGGCGCCGCCGGGAAAGTCGCTCGACAGCACGATGATGCGCTTATCCGGAAACAGCTCGGCCGCCTCCTCCGCGATGCGCTCGACGCCGGGGCCGCAGGGGGTGAGGTTGTCGAAGGTGCCGCATTCCGTGCACGCCTCGGGCCGGCGCTCGCTGTAGCCGCACTGGTGGCAGACGAGCGCCTTGCGGAAGCGGTGCTCCACCAGCCAGGTCGAGCAGTTCTTGCACTGATAGCGGTGGCCGCAGGCGCGGCACAGCGTCAGCGGCGCATAACCACGGCGGTTGAGGAACAGCAGCGCCTGCTCGCCGGCAGCGAGGTTGGCCTTCACCGCGTTGACCAGCGGCGGCGAGAGGAAGCGCCCGCGCTCCGGCTTGTCGAGGCGCATGTCGATCGCCTGGATGTCGGGCAGGCGCCGCCCGCCGAAGCGCTCGGGCAGCCGCACGCGGCGGTAGCGCCCGCGTTCGACGTTCACCCGCGTCTCGATCGAGGGCGTCGCCGAGGCCAGCACCACCGGGCAGCCCTCGAGCTTGCCCCGCACCACCGCCATGTCGCGGGCGTGATAGTGGACGCCGTCCTCCTGCTTGTAGGCGCTCTCGTGTTCCTCATCGACCACGATCAGGCCGAGCTTTCGGAACGGCAGGAACAGGGCCGAGCGGGCGCCGACCACCACCCGCACCTCGCCGTTAGCGACCCCTGCGCGCAGCCGCTCGCGCCGCCGTCCGCCGATGCCCGAGTGCCAGGCCGCCGGGCGGACGCCGAAGCGGGCGGCGAACCGGTCGAGGAACTGCGCCGTCAGCGCGATCTCGGGCATCAGGATCAGGGCCTGCCCGCCTGAGCGGACGCACTCGGCGACCGCCTCGAAGTAGACCTCGGTCTTGCCCGAGCCGGTGACGCCTTCCAGCAGGACCGCGCCGCCAGCCGCCTCCGCCGCGGCGGGCGCCCCGACCAGTTCCGCGACCGCCGCGGCCTGCGCCTCCGACAGCGGCACCCGCGGAAACTCCGGATCGGGGGGGAGGGCGACGGGCTCGGGCGCGAGCGCAACCGCCTCCAGTGCGCCGTCGTCGACGAGCCCGTCGACCACCGAAAGCGAGACCTCGGCCGCTTTCGCCAGCGCGCCCTTGCCCCGGACCTCGCCGTCGGCGGCGACCGCCAGCACCTTGTCCCGCGCCTTGGTCGGGCGGGCCGGCGCCTTGCCGGTGGTTCGGACCCCGACGCGCACGACCTCCGCCGCCGCGGCCTCGTCGGGCAGGCGCAGCACCATGGCCAGCGCAGAGCCCTTCGGCGCGAGGGTGTAACGCGCGATCCAGTCCACCAGCTTGCGCACCGGCTCGGAGAGCGGCGCCACGCCGAGCGGCCCGGTGACCGGGCGCAGGTTCGAGCCGCCGGCCGTCTCAGCCACGCCCCAGACCACGCCGACCGTCTCACGCGGGCCCAGCGGCACCTGCACCACGTCGCCGACGGAAAGCGTCAGGTGCGCCGGCACCGCGTAGCTGTAGGCGGTGTCGATCGCGAGGGGGATCAGGATCTCGGCGACGTGCGGCATGGGCGTAGGGCGTCGGTTTCGGAGAATGGCTGCATGTTCCGGTTTTGTACCATAAAACGTACCATCACGCAGAGGTCGTGCGCGCGGGCTCGGCGCGCAAGCGCAGGGCGAGCGGCACGGCCGCTAGGCTGAGCCCAGCCATCGCCCAGAAGGCCCGGCCGTGGAAGGCCGAAAACAGCGGGCCGGAGGCCAGCGTCGCCGCCGCGCCCGCGAGCCCGAGCCCGACGGTGCCGTAGAGCGTCAACGCCGTGGCGCGGGCCGTCGGCGGCACCGCCCGCTCGATCAGGCCGAGGCAGGCGAGGTGCAGTAGCGCGAAGCTCAGGCCGTGCAGGGACTGGATCGCGACGAGCCAGGGCAGCGCGACGGTCTCGGCCTGCACCGCCCAGCGCACGGCCCCGGCGACCGCGGCGACGGCGAGGCCGGCGGCCGGCCCGATCCGCGCCAGCAGCGGCGGCCCGGCGATCAGGAACGCGAACACCTCCGCCGCCACGGCTTCCGCCCAAAGCAGGCCGGCGGCGCCTGCCCCGATCCCGGCGCCGCGCCACAGGATCATCGCGAAGGCGTCGTGCATCGCGTGCGCGCCGACCACCAGGGCCGCGACCAGCACCGTGCGGCGGAAGGCGGCGAGGCGCAGCAGGCCGGCAAAGCCGATCCCAGCCTCCGAGGCTTGCGCGCGCGCGCCGCCCGACGCCCGCCCGGCGAGCGCCGCCGCGCCGGCCCCCACGAACAACACCGCTCCGGCGACGAGGCCGGCCGCGAGCCCGAACCCCTGCACCAGCCAGCCGGCGGCGCCGACCCCGACGATGAAGGCGGCCGAGCCCGCCCCGCGCACCCAGCCGTAGGGAAACGCCGCCCCGCCCCGCGCGGCGGCGAGCGCCAGCACGTCGGCCAGCGGCGCCAGCGGGGCGGTAGCCGCCGCGTAGGCGATGCCGACCGCCAGCAGCGGCCAGAACCCGCTTGCCGCGAGATGCGCGAGGGCCGCGAGTCCGGTGAGGCCGCAGGCGGCGGCGAGGATCGGACGAGTCGCCGCGTGCCGGTCGGCGGAGCGCCCGGCCATCGGTCCCGCCACCAGCCGCACCAGAGTCGCGGCCGCGAGCAGGACCGCGATCCGCTCCGGCGAGAGCCCCCCTGCGGCGAGCACGTTGGGCAAGATCGGCGAGATGCAGCCGTAGGCGCCGTAGAGGGCGGCGTAGAGCGCGAGGCAGCCGACGAGCCCGTCCCGCTTCATCCGTGTCCCCCGGCGCGCCCCCGTTCGGGCGGCAGCGTAGCATCGCGCAGGGCCGGCTGGCGCCGCAAACCCTGCGGCTCGGCGCATGATGGGGCCGGACGCGGCGAACCGGCACCGCTCTCGCCAGTTGTCGCTGCTTCAGGGCCTCGACGGGCCCGCCAACCGGAGCTCGACATGGACATCGCCCCCGATACGGTCACCGAGATCATCCTGCGCCTGCGCGCGGTCGAGGTGAAGGAGGGCGCGACCGATCCGGATGCCGGCTCCAACGCCATCGACGACGGCGCCACCGACGTGCTCACCTCCGGCACCGACGACGCCACCGAATCCGAGCTGCGCGGCATGATCGCCGGCCTCAACGACGACGAGCGCGCCGACCTGCTGGCGCTGCTCTATGTCGGCCGCGGCGACATGGAGCCCGAAGAGTGGGCCGAGGCGGTCCGCTTCGCCCGCGAGCGCGAAGGCGCCGGCGACGGCGCGGTGAAGACGCTTCTCGGCACGCCCGACGCCGGCGACCTCCTGGAGGAGGGCATGGACGCGCTCGGCATCACGCCGGACCTGCCGCAGGGCTGAGGCGGGCGGAGATCTCCCTTCCCCCCTTTGCGGGCGAGAGTGGCCCACGAAGTGGGTCGGGAGAGGGGTGCACGTTATCCGGATAGGGTGCATCCCTCTCCCGCCCCTCGCTGACGCGAGGCCCACCCTCCCCCGCAGAGTGGGGAGGGAAGAGGCGGCCACCTTCCACCGGACGACCCACCGATTGGCGACCGGCCCTATTCCTCGCCGTCGTGCAGGGCGTAGAAGCCCTGCGCCGAAACCGCGCCTTCGGAGTCTCCGCCCGCGTCGAGCAGCATCCGCTCGCGGGCGCGCAGCTTCTCGGTCTCGCTCTTGAGCTGGCCGCAGGCGGCGAGGATGTCGCGGCCGCGTGGGGTGCGGACCGGCGAGGCGTAGCCGGCGTCGAACACGATCTCGGAGAAGCGCTCGATCCGCTCCCAGTCCGAGCACTCGTACTTGCTGCCGGGCCAGGGGTTGAACGGGATCAGGTTGATCTTGGCAGGGATCCCCTTGAGCAGCCGCACCAGCTCGCGCGCGTCGCCGTCGGTGTCGTTGACGCCCTTCAGCATCACGTATTCGAAGGTGATGCGCCGGGCGTTGGTGAGGCCCGGATACTCGCGGCAGGCGCGCATCAGCTCGGCGATCGGGTATTTGCGGTTCAGGGGCACCAGCTCGTCGCGAAGCTCGTCGCGCACGGCGTGCAGCGAGATCGCCAGCATCGCGTGCGCCTCCTCGCCGAGCCGCCGGATCTGCGGCACGACGCCGGAGGTCGAGACCGTGATGCGACGGCGCGAGAGCGCAAGCCCCTCGGGGTCCGACATCGTCGCCACCGCGT
This sequence comes from Methylobacterium cerastii, assembly GCF_022179125.1. GTDB lineage: Bacteria > Pseudomonadota > Alphaproteobacteria > Rhizobiales > Beijerinckiaceae > Methylobacterium > Methylobacterium cerastii. The sequence continues at coordinate 89,318 of NZ_BPQG01000007.1, read as the reverse complement.
CGACGACGTTCTCCAGGTTGTAGAGCGGTTCGCCCATCCCCATGAACACGATGTTCGTGACGAGCCGTCCGACCTCGCCGCCGCCCGAGGCGTCGCGGGAGGGGATCAGGCCGGGCCAGTCGCCGAGCGCGTCGCGGGCGACGACGAGCTGGGCGGTGATCTCGGCGGCCGACAGGTTGCGCACGAGGCGCTGCGTGCCCGTGTGACAGAACGAGCAGGTCAGCGTGCAGCCGACCTGCGACGAGACGCAGAGCGTGCCGCGATCCGGCCCCGGAATGTAGACGCACTCGATCTCGGCGCCGCGGTTGTGGTCGTGCCGCCCCGTCGGCGCCATGCGCAGCAGCCACTTGCGGGTGCCGTCGCGCGAGACCTGCTGGCTGACGACCTCCGGCCGGTCGAGGGTGTAGGCCTCGGCGAGCTGCGCCCGCAGCGCTTTGCCGACGTTGGTCATCTGGTCGAAGTCCTGCGCGCCGCGGACGTTCAACCAATTCCAGAGCTGGCCCGAGCGCATCCGGCTCTCGCGCTCGGTGACGCCGATCGCGAGCAGGCGCTCCTTCAGAGCGGCCCGCGGCAGGCCGACGAGCGAGCTGCGCTGACCCGGCACGGCCGTCGGCGTCGGCTCGGGCCGGAACTCGGGAGCCTTCTCGATGTCGGAGAAATCGCTGCCCGTGCGCCGGGCGGTGTCGAACGACGCCGTCGCCATGTTCTTGCAAAGACCTTGGAAATGAGAGGCCGGATCATACCCGATCGGCCCCGCGAACGCGAATGCGTGCCCAGCATGCCCGGATCCTGTGATCAAGGCAGCGCGAAAGACGCCGCGGGGGACCGATGTGCGACCGCGCACGCGGGCACCGCTGGCCATGCGCCCGGTGCCTTGCGGCGGGCGTCCTCCCCGCCACCTATGCGTCGCACGAGGTGCGACGCTCCGCACCCGCCGCAGACAGAACAAGGGAATGCCATGCCTTCACTGCTCGATCCGATCCGCGTCGGCGCCATCGACGCGAAGAACCGCATCTGGATGGCGCCGCTGACCCGCGGCCGGTCCACCCGCGAGCACGTTCCGACCCCGCTGATGGTCGAGTACTACGCCCAGCGCGCGACCGCCGGCGTGATCATCACCGAGGCGACCGGCATCAGCCAGGAAGGCCTCGGCTGGCCCTTCGCACCGGGGATCTGGAACGACGCGCAGGTCGAAGCCTGGAAGCCGGTGGTGAAGGCGGTGCACGATCGCGGCGGGCGCATCGTCTGCCAGATCTGGCACATGGGCCGGCTCGTCCACCCGGACTTCCTCGACGGCGCCCCGCCGATCTCGGCTTCCGCCACCACCGCGCCCGACGCCGCCCACACCTACCAGGGCAAGAAGCCCTACGCCGAGGCGCGCGCGCTGCCGGCCGAGGAGATCCCGCGGCTGCTCGAGGATTACCGGCGCGCCACCCGCAACGCGATGGCCGCCGGCTTCGACGGCGTGCAGATCCACGCGGCCAACGGCTACCTGATCGACGAATTCCTCCGCGACGGCACCAACCACCGCACCGACGCCTACGGCGGCTCGATCGAGAACCGCGTGCGCCTCCTGCGCGAGGTCACCGAGGCGGTCGCCGAGATCGCGGGCAAGGACCGCACCGGCGTGCGCCTGTCGCCCAACGGCGAGATCCAGGGCACCAACGATGCGAACCCCGAGCCGCTGTTCGTGGCCGCCGCCAAGGCGCTCTCCGACGTCGGCATCGCCTTCCTCGAGATGCGCGAACCCGGCCCGAACGGCACCTTCGGCAAGGCCGACCACCCGCCGATCGCTCCGGCGATGAAGCGGGTCTTCGCCGGCACGATGATCCTCAACGCCGACTACGACGGCCGCAGCGGACAGGCGGCGCTCGATGCCGGCGCAGCCGACGCGATCGCCTACGGCCGGACGTTCATCGCCAACCCGGACCTGCCGGCCCGCATCGCCGCCGACGCCCCGCTCCAGAAGGACGAGGCCGCGACCTGGTACAGCCAGGGCCCAGAGGGCTACGTCGACTATCCGACTCTCCACGCCGCGAAGGCCGCCTGAGGCTATCGTTCGCGGTTCGCATCGTATCATTTGTTACTTTGCGAACCGCAGCCCTATCGATCATCGATCTATTGCAGCGAAGGTCCTTCGAATTCGCCGGTTCGTCTGCCGGTGAATCTAGGCGTGGCCGTTCCGTGTCCCTATCTGTAACTGCGGAATCCGGGAGCGGCCGATTACAATTGCGAACCAGACGCGTGCGACGGAGCGGGAACGGTGGAACGAGGCCGAGCGCTTGGCGGAGCTTCGCGCGCTGCGGATCCTCGATACTGAGCCGGACCCGGCCTACGACGACCTCGCGCGCATCGCGGCCCTGGTCTGCGCCGTCCCCGTCTCACTGATCGGCTTCGTCGACGCCCACCGGCAATGGTTCAAGGCCGAGATCGGCTACGGCGAGCGCGAGACCGGGATCGACCGATCGGTCTGCGTCCACGCGCTTCATGCCGACGACGTGCAGGCCGACGGCCTCTTCGTCATCACAGACCTGACCGCCGATCCGCGCACCCGTGACAACCCCGCGATCCAGGCCGAGGACGGGTTCCGCTTCTACGCCGCCGCGGTGATCCGCAGCCGCTCGGGCGTCCCAATCGGGACGATGTGCGTGCTCGACCGCACCGTTCGTCCCGGCGGGCTGACGAAGGCGCAGGGCGAGACCCTGGGCGCGCTCGCCCGCCAGGTCTCGACCCTGGTCGAACATCGCCGGACCCTCGCCGACGTCGACGCTCGCGAGACCGAACTCGCCGCGAGCGAGCGCCGCTTCCGGGTGATGACCTCGGCCATGCCGCAGATGGTCTGGACGACGCTGCCCGACGGCTTCCACGACTTCTACAACGATCGCTGGTACGAGTTCACCGGCGTGCCCTACGGCTCGACCGACGGCGCCGGCTGGACCGACATGTTCCACCCCGACGACCAGCCGGAGGCGTGGCGCCGCTGGCGCGACAGCCTCGCGACGGGCGAGCCCTACGAGGTCGAGTACCGCCTGCGCCACCACAGCGGTGCCTATCGCTGGACGCTCGGGCGCGCGATGCCGATCCGCGGCGCCGACGGGCGGATCGAGCGCTGGTTCGGGACCTGCACCGACATCCACGAGCTGAAGCAGGCCGTCGCCGACGCGCGCAAGCTCGCGGCCGTCGTCGAGACCTCGAAGGACTTCATCGGCCTGGCCGGCGAGGACGGCCGGATCGCGCACCTGAACGAGGCCGCGTTGCGGCTCGTCGGGCTGCTCGACCTCGCAGCGGCGCGGCGGACCGCGATTGCCGACTACTTCACGCCGGAAAGCCGCGAAGCCTTCGAAGGAACGGTGGTGCCGGCCCTCGCGCGCGACGGTTGGTGGGAGGGCGAGCTCGCCTTCCGGCACTTCGCCACCGGCGAGGCCATCGCCGTCCTGTTCACGGTGTTCGCCGTGCGGGATGCGGCCGGCCACCATGCCGGCTACGGCACGGTCACCCGCGACCTGCGCGAGCGCAAGCGCGCCGAGGAGGCGCGCGACCTGCTGATCAAGGAGCTGTCGCACCGGATCAAGAACATCTTCGCCGTAGTCGGCGGCATCGCCGCGCTCAGCGCCCGCAGCGATCCGGGCGCGCGGTCCTTCGCGAAGGTGTTCCGCGAGCGCCTCGGGGCGCTGGCCCAGGCCCACGAATACGTCCGCCCGCATTCCACCGAGAGCGCGCGGCGCGACGGTGGCCAGACCGTCCTCGGGCTGATGCGCCTGATCCTGTCGGCCTATGCCGAGGAGGGGCGCTGCCGCGTCGCCGTCGACGGCGACGACGCTGTGGTCGGCGAGCGCACGGCGACGGCGCTCGCGCTGATCATGCACGAGCAGGCGACCAACGCGGTCAAGTACGGCGCGCTCTCCAACGAGGCCGGGACCGTGACGCTCACCGGGCTGCAGACCGCGTCGCGCTACTGCCTGACCTGGGCGGAGCAGGGCGGTCCGCCCATCGCCGCCGCGCCATCGCGAAAAGGGTTCGGCACGGAACTCGCCGAGCGCAGCGTCGCGGGTCAGCTCGACGGCAGCCTCGAGCACGATTGGGCCCCCGGCGGCCTGGTGTTGCGCCTCGACGTGCCCGCGGAGAATCTGCGGTTCTGACGCGCGTGGCCCCAGGCGGCGGATACCGCCTCGTCGTCCTCGATTTCGATGGGACGCTCGCCGACACCTTCCCGTGGTTCTGCGGCGTGCTCGGCTCGGTGGCCGACCGCTACCGCTTTCGCCGGATCGCCGCGCACGAGGTCGACGAACTCCGCACACTTCCTGCGCGCGCGATCATGGCGCGGCTCGGCGTGCCGCGCTGGAAGCTGCCGCTGATCGCCCGCCACATGCACGGGCTCGCCGCGCGCGACGCCGCCGAGCTGCACCTGTTCCCGGGGATCGCGGAGGCGCTGGCGGGGCTGTCGGAGTCGGGGGTGGCGACGGCCGTGCTCAGCTCGAATACCGAGGCGAACGTCCGCCGCGTGCTCGGGACTGAGGTCGCCGGGCGGATCGACCGCTACGCCTGCGGCGCGTCGGTGTTCGGCAAGGCGCGGCGCCTGAGGGGCCTTTTGCGCCGGATGGGAATCGAGCCGGCCGGAGTGCTCTGCATCGGCGACGAGCTTCGCGATCTCGACGCCGCGCGGGCCGTGGGCTGCGCCTTCTGGGCGGTCGCGTGGGGCTACACCGACCCAGCGGCGCTGGCGGCGGCCGGCCCGGATCGCCTGCTCTCTGAGCCCGCGCAGCTCTTGGAGGCCGTCCTGCCCGCGCGGGGCTGATGAGCGATCAAGCGCTCCGTTCTTCCCTCCCCACAGAGGGGGGAGGGGGATACCGTCGGGCGTTTGCCCGACGCCTCACATGCCGCGCTGGGCGCCCGGGACCACGCTGGCGCCGTTGCCGGAGCCGAAGGGCTCGTACTTGGTCAGGCCCTTGAACAGCTGGCTGAGGAAGGCGCGGTCGGCGCCGCTGGTCGGCGTGGTGCGCTCGATGAAGTCGAACACCTTGCCGTCCTGCAGGCCGTACAGGGCCACGCGCTCGACCTTGAAGCCAGGGGTGAAGTACACCGCCGTGACCTTCTGGTCCTCGACCTGCTCGCCGAGGAACAGGACCGTGCGCGAGGTGTTCTGGGAGATATAGTACCAGGACTTGTTGCCGACGGTGGAGACCGTGGACGGCGTGCCGAGCGTCTGCAGCACCTGCTCCGGGCTCATGCCGGGCTTCACGGTCGCGAGCGCGGCCTGGTCGATCTGGTAGCCGTGGCGGAGTTCCTCGCCGATGCAGCCGGACAGGCCGAGGCCCAGCAGGCCGACGAGGCCGAGACGCGCGAGGGACGGAACGAGACGGCGCGACATCGGCCACCTTATGTTGCTGATGGGACGGGACGCCGCTAGGCACGCCGGAGCGCGACACCAGGGGCGGTCTGAGAGTGCTTGCACCTTGACCGTGGGTTGCCGTACCGCGGGGTTATGGCTTTGACAAGGCAAGCTCGGCCACAGGCCACAGCGCAGCGGAAGCGCGCCGGATCGTTCCGACGGGCCCCGTCCGGGGGTCGACCCATGGGGCCGAGGCGCACCGCATGATCGCCCGATTCTTTCGCCGCAACGACGCGCGGCGGCGGTCCATCGAGACCCTGCACATGCGCATCAACGCCGCCTCGCGGCAGCCCGGCCTCTATACCGGGCTCGGCGTGCCCGACGGCGTGGAGGGCCGCTTCGAGTCGCTGATCCTCCATGTCATCCTGGTGCTGCGCCGGCTGAACCGCCTGCCGGCGCCGGCGGCGGACGTGGCGCAGGACCTCGTCAACTCGGTCTTCCTCCAGCTCGACGCGTCGTTGCGCGAGCTCGGTGTCGGCGATTTCGGCGTGCCCAAGCGCATGAAGAAGCTCGGCGCCGCCTTCTACGGGCGGGCCGCCAACTACGATGCGGCGCTCGACGCGGGCGACGCCGACGCGCTCGCCACGGCGCTGTCTCGAAACGTGCTCGGCGGCGACGACGCGGGGGCGGCCTCGGGGCTGGCCGCCTACGTCCTCGCCGCCGACCGCGATTTGGCCGAGGCCGACCTCGACGCATTGCTCGGCGCCGGGCCGCCCTTTCCGCCCGCGGACGCCACCCCGACATCCAACCCGGAACACCGATGAGCGCGAGCGAGACCCCCCTGTCCCGATGGGTGAGCGTGGCGCGGCTGCCGCCGGGCCGCGGCGCCGTCACCGTCGAGGCGACGCCGGCGGAGTGCGCGGCCCTCGCCGCCGACTTCAAGATCCAGGCGATCCGCGACCTCGTCGGACGCTTCGCCGTCGCCGGGCCGACGAGCCGCCTCGTCGTCACCGGCACGGTCGAAGGCACCGTCACGTTGGTCTGCACGGTGAGCCTGGAGCCGTTCGAGACGAAGGTGTCGGAGCCGGTCGAGGTGGCGTTCACCGACACCGACCGCCTCGCCGGCACCGATGCCGAGGATGCCGACATCCCCGACCCGATCGTCGGCGGCCGGATCGACTTCGGTTTGCTGACCGCCGAGTTCCTGGCGCTCGGCATCGATCCCTACCCGCGCAAGCCCGGCGTGGTGTTCGAGGAGGTCCAGCTCGGCGAGGACGCCAAGCCCTTCGACGTCCTGCGCACCCTGCGCCTCGAGGAGCCCTGAGCGCCGCCCGGCGCGACGCCGCGCGAGAATTCGTTTGCCCGCCGGGGCGGGATCGCTATTTTCCGCCGCGCCGATCCCGGCCGTCGCCCCCGCGACGGCATCCCATCGAAGGCCGCGACAACCCCCCTCATGCCCCAACGCGTGCGCATCTCGCTCGACGCCATGGGCGGCGACCACGGACCGTCGACCGTCGTGCCTGGCGCCGCGATTGCCCGCGAGCGCCACCCCGAAACCACCTTCCTGATCTTCGGCGACGAGGCGGTGGTCGCCCCGCTCGTCGCCGCCGAGCCGCGCCTGAAGGGCGCCGTCGAGATCCGGCACACCACCTACGCCGTCGCCATGGACGACAAACCGAGCCAGGCGGTGCGCCAGGGCCGCGGCAAGTCGTCGATGTGGAAGGCGATCCAGGCGGTGAAGGACGGCGAGGCCGACGCCGCGGTGTCGGCTGGCAACACCGGTGCGCTGATGGCGATGTCGAAGATCTGCCTCAAGACCATGGCCGGCATCGAGCGCCCGGCCATCGCCTGCCTGTGGCCGACGGTGCGCGGCGAGAGCGTCGTGCTCGACGTCGGCGCCACCATCGGCACCGATGCCGAGCACCTCATCGAGATGGCGGTGATGGGCTCCGCCATGGCCCGCATCGTGTTCGACCTCGAGCGCCCGACGGTGGGCCTGCTCAACGTCGGCACCGAGGAGATGAAGGGCAACGAGGCAGTGAAGGAGGCCGCGCGCCTGCTGCGCGAGATCGACCTGCCGAACTTTGCCTATCACGGCTTCGTCGAGGGCAACGACCTCGGCCGCGGCACCGTCGACGTGGTGGTCACGGAAGGGTTCACGGGGAACATCGCCCTGAAGACCGCCGAAGGTACCGCCAAGCAGATCGGCACCTACCTGCGCTCGGCGATGACGCGGACGCTGTCGGCCAAGATCGGCGCGCTGTTCGCCCGCCAGGCGTTCCGTGCGCTGCGGGAGAAGATGAATCCGAGCCGGGCCAACGGCGGCGTGTTCCTCGGGCTCGAGGGCATCGTCATCAAGAGCCACGGCTCGGAGAACGCGCAAGGCTTCGCCGCGGCGGTGGACCTCGCCCACGACATGGCGCGCCACGACCTGATGCGCACGATCCGCGAGATGCTCGACCAGACGCCCACCCTCGCGCCGGCGTGAGCTTTTAGCCGGCGTCGACCTTTACGCCGATCCGGGACCCGGTTCGGCGGTTGAACGCGATGGAGATCGGAGCGATGCGGGTCTAGCAGCCGATGGTTGTGAAACGCGTTTCGCGACGGGAAGGAAACCGATGACAACCCTGCGTTCCGTCGTCGTCGGCACCGGCTCAGGGCTTCCTGCGCGGGTGGTGACCAACGCCGAACTCGCCGAGCGGGTCGAGACCTCGGACGAATGGATCGTCCAGCGCACCGGCATCCGGCAGCGATACCTGGCGGATGCCTCCGAGACCACCTCGGTGCTCGGCATCCGCGCGGCGCGCGCGGCCCTCGACGATGCCGGTCTGACCGGGGACGACATCGACCTCGTGATCTGCGCCACCTCGACGCCCGACCATACCTTTCCCTCCACCGCGACCCAGATCCAGGCGGCGCTCGGTATCCACGCGGGCGCGGCCTTCGACCTGCAGGCGGTGTGCGCCGGCTTCGTCTTCGCCGTCTCCACCGCGGACAAGTTTCTGGCGACGGGCGCCGCCCGGCGCGCGCTGGTCGTCGGCGCCGAGACCTTCTCGCGCATCGTCGACTGGGAGGACCGCACCACCTGCGTGCTGTTCGGCGACGGGGCCGGCGCGATCGTGCTGGAGGCGCAGGACGCGGCGGGCACGAACGCCGACCGGGGCGTGATCAGCGCGAGCCTGCGCTCGGACGGGCGCCACCGTGAAAAGCTCTACGTCGATGGCGGCCCGGGCTCGACCGGCACCACCGGCCAGCTCCGGATGGAGGGCAAGGAGGTGTTCCGCTTCGCCGTCGGCTCGGTGATGGACGTGATCGAGGACGCGCTGAAGATGGGGGGTGCGACGGCCGCCGACCTCGACTGGTTCGTGCCGCACCAGGCCAACAAACGCATCATCGAGGCCTCCGCCGACAAGCTCGGCATCCCGCGCGACAAGGTGGTGCTCACGGTCGACCGCCACGGCAACACCTCGGCCGCCTCGATTCCCCTGGCGCTGGACGTGGCCCGCCGGGACGGCCGCATCCGCCGGGGCGATCTCGTGATGATCGAGGCCATCGGCGGCGGCTTCAGCTGGGGCGCGGCGCTGATCCGCTGGTAGCCCGGAATTTCCCCAGCCGCGCCGGTTGACCCGGGCGGGACCGGGGATTAGCGTGGCAGATCATAGAGATACGTCGCAAACGACGGCTCTCGGCAAGAAAATTCGCGAGGGGTCGTGGCATGGCAGGCAAGACGGTGACGCGCGCCGATTTGAGCGAGGCCGTCTACCAGCAGGTCGGCCTCTCCCGCACCGAATCCGCGGCCCTCGTCGAGACGGTCCTGTCCGAGATCTGCTCCTGCTTGTCCGAGGGCGAGACCGTGAAGCTGTCCTCGTTCGGCTCCTTTGTGGTCCGCTCGAAGGGCAAGCGCGTCGGCCGCAACCCAAAGACCGGCGTCGAGGTGGCGATCGAGCCGCGGCAGGTGATGGTGTTCAAGCCCTCGAACGTGCTGAAGGCCCGGATCAACGGCCTGAACGGCGACGCCCACGCCGAGGACTGAACACGTCCGGCCCCGCCGACCGCACCCTCATCGCCGCCTCGTAGCCGGATCGAATCATGGCGCTCGCTGCCCTCACCGAGGATTCGGGACACGTCGACAAGGAACCGGGCGCGTTCCGGACGATCACCGAGGTGGCTGAATCCCTTGACGTGCCGCAGCACGTTCTGCGGTTCTGGGAGACGCGGTTCGGCCAGATCCGTCCGGTCAAGCGCGCGGGCGGCCGGCGCTACTACCGCCCCGGCGACGTCGCCCTCGTTGCGGGCATCCGCCACCTGCTCCACGTCCAGCGCTACACGATCGAGGGCGCGCAGCGCGTCCTCAAGGAGAACGGCGTCCGGTTCGTCCAGGCGGTCGGCCGCGGCGAGGCGGTGGCGGCCGCACCGGCGGTGCAGGAAGCCAGCCTCGCGGCGGCGCCCGCCGATGCGGCCAACATTGGCCGCACCCTCGATGGGGATACCATCGACCGTGACGCCTTGGCCGGCGCGCTGCAGGAGCTGTACGCCTGCCGCGACGCGCTGGCGGCCTTCCGCGCTCCGCCCGAGGCCTGAGCGCCGCCTGATCGCCCGGTGATTCGAGCTTCGGCGAACTTTGCGAGCCGATCCGCGTTGATCGGCGCATGAGCGCCACCCGCCGTTCGATGACGCCGACGCAGGAACTCATCGGCCGCGTGATGCGGATCGTGCGGACCTGCCCGGAAGCCGCCTCGGAAGTGCTGGAACTGATGTTTCTCGTCAGCCAGATCGAGGCCGCGACCCACGTCGACCGGGATTACCGCGATGCCCGGCGGGTGGTCAGCCGCCTGCGCAACCCGCTCTGGGAGATGGGACCGGCCGACAGGGCCGCGCTGCTGGCTGCGGCCGAGACGATCCGTCGGGTCTGCGGCCTCGACGAGGGCGACATCCCGGTCACCCCGACGTCGGATGCGGGCGAGCGTGCGCGGGTCGAGCGCAGCCTCGCGACCGCGCTCGAAGGCGAACTCGACGCCGCCCAGATCGCCCGCGTCACCGGCGTCGTGGCGGCCGCGCTCCAGCAATAATCGGCACCGCAGCCGCGTTCCCGGCCCTGGTCGTCGGCCTGCGGCCTCGACGCGCACACGAGGCGTCCCCACATCGACTCGGCCGGCACGTGGCCTCACGGCCCCGGATGCCGCGCCAAAAGACCTTCGGAGACACGCCCGTGAGCGCCTACCTGACCGCCCTTCGTCCTCTCCTCGCGCGCCCTGTCCTCGCGCTCGCCGCCGGCGGCCTGCTCCTCGCCGCGCCCGCCTTCGCGCAGACGACGATCACCAAGAGCGAGACCGTCGCCTCGGGCAAGACCGTGCGGATCGCCATCGTCCCGAACCTGAAGAAGGACTGCTCGGCCGGGCCGATGCCGGAGTTCAAGGTCTCGGGCGCGCCGAAGAACGGTGCCCTGATCACCAAGGTCGGCAAGCAGAAGACTCCCGCGTCCTATCGTTGCCCGAACAAGGAGACCGCAGTTCAGGGTCTGTTCTACCAACCGAAGGTTGGCTACACCGGAGCCGACGAGGTGACGTTCGAGATCAAAAATTCAGACGGCCAAGTCCAGACCCAGAACATCAAAATAACCGTCGAGGCCGCTTCGGCCAAGAAGGATGGCGATGCCAAGAAAGACAGCAGCGATCTCTGATCGCAGGCAGTCGAAATCTTTACGTGCATGTTTTTTCGGCCGGATCGTTCTTCGAGTCCGGCCGAGCCAACGAGGAGAAGCTTGACGGATGCCGCAATTCGGCCCGACAGGTGTTGCATTCGGCACACGCAGCGTCACCGCGTTCGCCGCACTGCGACAAATGCGGGTCTGTCGGTTGCGTTCGCGGCAGGACAGGATGAAGCTGTTGACGGTCTGAGAGGGTTATCGAATGCCGATGCATGCGACCAACGACCTTTTCCAGAGCTTCGCCCGCGGGTACGAAGCGCGCCGCGACACGGAGATGACGCTCTCCGAATTTCTTGAGGCGTGCCGCGACGAGCCGCTGATGTACGCGAGCGCTGCCGAGCGCATCCTCGACGCGATCGGCAAGCCGGAATTCATCGACACGTCGAAGGATGCCCGCCTCGGCCGCATCTTCATGAACCGGACGATCCGGACCTATCCCGCCTTCCATGAATTCTTCGGCATGGAGGAGACGATCGAGCGGATCGTCTCGTTCTTCCGCCACGCCGCGCAGGGACTGGAGGAGCGCAAGCAGATCCTCTACCTGCTCGGCCCGGTCGGCGGCGGCAAGTCTTCGCTGGCCGAGCGCCTCAAGGCGCTGATGGAGGTCCACCCGGTCTACGTGCTGAAGGCCGGCAACGAGGTCTCCCCGGTGTTCGAGAGCCCGCTCGGGCTGTTCGACCCCGAGACCATGGGCGCCGAGATCCAGAGCCGCTACGGCATCCCGCGCCGGCGCCTGACTGGGCTGATGAGCCCCTGGGCGCTGAAGCGCCTCGACGAGTTCGAGGGCGACATCTCGCAGTTCAAGGTGATCAAGGTCCGGCCGTCGCGCCTGCGCCAGATCGCCATCGCCAAGACCGAGCCCGGCGACGAGAACAACCAGGACATCTCCTCGCTGGTCGGCAAGGTCGACATCCGCCGCCTCGAGACGCTGTCGCAGGCGGACCCGGACGCCTACTCGTATTCGGGCGGCCTGAACCGCGCCAACCAGGGCGTCCTCGAGTTCGTCGAGATGTTCAAGGCGCCGATCAAGATGCTGCATCCGCTGCTGACGGCGACGCAGGAGGGCAACTACGTCGGCACCGAGAACATCGGTGCGATCCCCTTCACCGGCATCATCCTGGCGCACTCGAACGAGTCCGAGTGGCAGACCTTCAAGACCAACAAGAACAACGAAGCCTTCATCGACCGCATCTACGTGATCAAGGTGCCCTACTGCCTGCGCGTGCAGGAGGAGCAGCACATCTACGAGAAGCTGATCTCGAGCTCCGAGCTCTCGGAGGCGTCCTGCGCGCCGGGCACGTTCGAGATGCTGTCGCGGTTCTCGGTGCTGTCGCGGCTGCGCGAGCACGCCAACTCCAACGCGTTCTCGAAGATGCGGGTCTACGACGGCGAATCCCTGCGCGAGGTCGACCCCCGCGCCCGCTCGATGCAGGAATACAAGGATTCGGCCGGCGTCGACGAGGGCATGGACGGGATCTCGACCCGTTTCGCCTTCAAGGTGCTGGCCGCGACCTTCAACCACGACACCACCGAAGTCTCGGCCGACCCGGTCCACCTGATGTACGTGCTGGAGCAGAGCTTGCGCCGCGAGCAGCTCCCGCCCGAGACCGAGAAGCGCTACCTTGAATTCATCAAGGGCGAGCTGGCGCCGCGCTACGCCGAGTTCATCGGCCACGAGATCCAGAAGGCCTACCTAGAATCCTACCACGATTACGGCCAAAACCTGTTCGACCGCTACATCGACTATGCGGACGCCTGGATCGAGGACCAGGACTTCAAGGATTCCGAGACCGGGCAGCTGCTCAACCGCGAGCTGCTGAACCAGGAGCTGACGAAGATCGAGAAGCCGGCCGGCATCGCCAACCCGAAGGACTTCCGCAACGAGGTGGTGAAGTTCGCGCTGCGCTCGCGGGCGCAGCATGGGGGCCGCAACCCCTCTTGGACCTCCTACGAGAAGCTGCGCGAGGTCATCGAGCGGCGGATGTTCTCGCAAGTCGAGGAACTGCTGCCGGTGATCTCCTTCGGCTCGAAGAAGGACGGCGAGACCGAGAAGAAGCACGGCGAGTTCGTCGATCGGATGGTCGCGCGCGGCTACACCGAGCGGCAGGTGCGCCGCCTGGTCGAGTGGTACATGCGGGTGAAGCAGGCGGGGTGATCCGCCCCCTCGGGGGACGCGATCGGGATCCGCCGTGATTTCGGACGACCGGTCGGCGCGGAAGCGCCGCCGGATCTTGCGGGCGGGGATTTGATCACCGAATGCACATCGTCGACCGTCGATTGAATCCAGGGGGCAAGAGCCTCGCCAACCGGCAGCGCTTCCTCAGGCGGGTCAAGGACGTGGCCCAGCGGGCCGTGCGCGAGTCGGCGCGCGAGAAGGACATCAAGGACCTGGGCAAGGACGGCCGCGTCGCCGTGCCGGCCGACGGGGTGCGCGAGCCGCGCTTCTCCCGGCAGCCGGGCACCGGCCTCCAGGACCATATCCTGCCCGGCAACAAGACCTACGTGGAGGGCGACCGCATCGAGCGACCGCCAGGTGGCGGGGGCGGCCGCGGCTCCGGCGAAGGCGGCGACGGCGGCGAAAACAACGAGGACGCCTTCCGCTTCGTCCTGACCCGCGAGGAGTTCCTGGAGCTCTTCCTCGAAGACCTGGAGCTGCCCGACCTCGCCAAGCGCCGGCTCGCCGTGGTCGAGACGGAGGCGCTTCGCCGGGCGGGCTACACGGTGACCGGCTCGCCCGCCAACCTCGCGCTTACCCGGACGCTGCGCAACTCGATGTCGCGGCGCATCGCCCTCAAGCGGCCGAAGCCGGACGAGGTCGCGGCGCTTGAGGCGCGCATCGCCGAACTGCCCGCGGGCGACCCGGCGTTTCCCGGCCTCTCCGAGGCGCTGGCGGCCCTGCTCGAGCGTACGCGGCGCATCCCTTACGTCGATCCGATCGACCTGCGCTACCGCCGCTTCGAGCCCTATCCGCGCCCGGTGGCGCAGGCGGTGATGTTCTGCCTGATGGACGTGTCCGGCTCGATGACCGAGCATATGAAGGACCTGGCCAAGCGGTTCTACATTTTGCTGCACATCTTCCTCACACGCCGCTACCGGCACGTGGAGATCGTGTTCATCCGCCACACCGACCGGGCGACGGAGGTGGACGAGGAGACCTTCTTCGGCTCCCGCGAGACCGGCGGCACGCTGGTCTCCTCGGCACTTGTGGAGATGAAGCGCATCATCGCCGAGCGCTACTCGCCCGACGACTGGAACATCTACGCGGCCCAGGCGTCGGACGGCGACAACGTCTCCTCGGACGGCCCGACCTCGACCGACCTGCTGCGCGCCCACATCCTGCCGGCCTGCCAGCACTTCGCCTACCTTGAGGTGGGCGACGAGAACGGCCCGCGCGCCGGCTTCGTCGAGCACCGCACCACCCTGTGGCGGACCTACGAGGCCATTGCCAAAGCCGGCGGCCCGATCGCGATGCGCAAGGTCAACCACCGCCGCGAGATCTACGCGGTCTTCCGCGACCTGTTCGGCCGCAAGGACGCGCGGGCGGAGGCGGAGGGTTGATGCGCGCCGCGCCGCGTCCGTCCCTCCATCGCTGGAGAGGGGAATGCCCGTCCCGAGCCTATCCGGGACATCGTCCGATCGATCGGGAGGTTGCATGACACTCGTCGAGGCACGCACGCCCCAGACCATCTCCGGTGGCGCCAAGCCCCTCTTCACCGGCAACGACTGGGACTTCGACACCATCCGGCGCATCCACGACGCCTGCGAGGTCGAGGCGCGTGCGCTCGGGTTGTCGTGGTATCCGAACCAGATCGAAATCATCACCGCTGAGCAAATGCTTGACGCCTATGCTTCGATCGGCATGCCCTTGTTCTACAAACACTGGTCGTTCGGCAAGCACTTCGCCCAACACGAATCTGGCTATCGCCGCGGCATGATGGGTCTTGCCTACGAGATCGTCATCAACTCCGATCCGTGCATCTCCTATATCATGGAGGAGAACTCGGCGACGATGCAGACATTGGTTATTGCCCATGCTGCGTTCGGGCATAACCATTTTTTCAAGAACAACTATCTGTTCCGCCAGTGGACCGACGCCGAGGGCATCCTCGATTACCTCGACTTCGCCAAGACCTACATCTCGCGCTGCGAGGAGCGCTACGGGCACCAGGCCGTCGAGCAGGTGCTGGACGCCGCCCATGCCCTGATGAGCCAGGGGGTGCACCGCTACCCGCGCAAGAAGCGGCCGGACCTCGCCTCCGAGCAGCGGCGCGAGCGGGAGCGGGTCGAGCACGGCGAGCAGATCTACAACGACCTGTGGCGCACCCTGCCGGCCAAGGCCGGCGCCGCCCGCCCGGACCTCGCGATCGAGCGGCGCAAGGCGCTGCTCGAGCTGCCGCAGGAGAACATCCTCTACTTCCTGGAGAAGGCGGCGCCGCGCCTGCAGCGCTGGCAGCGCGAGATCCTGCGTATCGTCCGGCTGGTGGCGCAGTACTTCTACCCGCAGCGCCAGACCAAGGTGATGAACGAGGGCTGCGCCACCTATTGCCACTACCGGATCATGAACGCGCTCTCCGAGAAGGGCCTCATCGGCGAGGCGGCCTACCTCGAGTTCCTGCAGTCGCACACCAACGTCATCCGCCAGCCGAACTACGACGACCGGAGCTATAGCGGCCACAACCCCTACGCGATCGGCTTCGCGATGATGCAGGACATCGCCCGCATCGTGGAGCAGCCGACCGCAGAGGACCGGCAATGGTTCCCCGACATCGCCGGCACCGGCGACGGCATGGCGGTGCTGCGCGACTGCTGGGAGAACTACCGCGACGAGAGCTTCATCGCCCAGTTCCTGTCGCCGAAGCTGATGCGGGACATGCGCCTGTTCCACGTGGCCGACGACCCCGACCAGCCGGAACTGCACGTCGCCGCGATCCACGACGAGCGCGGCTACCGCAAGATGCGCCGGTCGTTCGCGCGCCAGTACGACGTGGCATGGCTCGATCCCGACATCGAGGTGGTGGACGTGGACCTCGAGGGCGACCGCCGCCTGATCCTCCACCACAAGGCGCTGAACAAGATCACCCTGCAGAAGGACGACGCCCGCCGCGTGCTGCAGCACCTCGCCGACCTCTGGGGCTACGACGTGGTGCTCAAGGAGATCGAGCCCGGCACCGGCACGGTGCTCGGCGAGCACCACGCGAGCGCACGGCCGATCTTCTTCTGAGATCGCCGACGCGCGAGGCGCAATCCGGTCGACCGTGAACCGCGGAGTTCCCCTCTCCCCGCGGGCGGGGAGAGGCCCGCACGGACCTCGTCGTCCGTGCGGGAGGCGAAGCCGAAGCGACGGTGAGGGGGAGGTGCCGAGTGAGGCTCCTCCGTTCGCGCCCCCTCACCTTCGGCTGCCGCCTCGCTTTGCCGACGACGAGGTCGGCAAAGTCCTCTCCCCCACCGAAGTCGGGCCTGCCCGACTTCGGCAGGCAGGTTCGGATCTCGGGCAAGCCCGAGATCCGTGCGGGGCGAGGGGATGCGCTGCCGCCGTCAGGACGCCCGGAAGTCCAAAGCAGCGCCGTCCCCACGCCTCACGACAGCGCGCGCAAAACTTCCGCCATCGCCGGGCGGGCGCCCACGTCGGCCTGGACGCAGGCCCGCTCCAGGTCGCGCAAGCCCGCCGCGTCCGAGAAATCCGCGTCCGACCGGTCCAGCGCTTCCCCGAGCAGCAGCCCGAAGGCGCGGACCTCGATCCGTTGCAGGGCGGCGCCGGCCGGGCCGTCCGGCAGCACCGAGGCGGCGCCGAAATCGCTGAGCGCCGCCGCGCCGGTGGCGGCGTCCCACAGGATGTTGTGGCCGTAGACGTCGCCGTGCAGCAGGCCGCGGGCGTGGAGGTGGGCGAGGCCGGCGGCGACGTCCCGGACGAGGCGCAGCAGCGCCGCCGGGGCGATGCGCAGCGCCGGGTCGTAGACGTCGCGGCTGCAGCTCGCGAGGCTCGGCGGCCCGGCGAGCACCCGCCAGCCCGGCGGCAGCAGCGGCATCACGAGGCCGTCGGCCCCGTCCGGATGGTCGGTGATCCGCCCAAGCGCCCCGGTGAGGTTTTGGTGCGCGCCGGCCGCGAGGCACGCCTCCATCTCGCGCTCGGGCAGGCCGTCGCTGGTCATCGCCCCCTTGAACAGCTTGAGCGCGACGGCCTGCTGCGTCGCCCCCGAACGCCAGAGCGCGCGGTGGACCCGGCCCGACGTGCCCTCGCCGAGAAGCGGGCCTAGATCGAGGTCGGCGAACGGGATCGCGGCCGCCGCGGAGCGGGGCGCGTCGCCCTCGAACGCGTTGCCGGCCCACGAGGTCCAGGCGAGGCCGGGCAGGGCGGTGAGCCAGGCGGGCAGGGCGTCGAGGCGGTTGGCCGCAAGCCGGATCAGCTCGAGGTTTTCGCAACCCGCCAGGCTGTCCGGGAGGGTGCGCAGGCGGTTGCCCGAGAGCATCAGCTTCTGCAGCCTCGGGCGCGCGCCGAGTTCGTCCGGCAGGTGCGCGATCCGGTTGTCGGTGAGCGTCAGCCAGCGCAGGCGCGGCGGCAGCGCCTCGCCCGGCACGTCCGTCAGCCCGCAGCCGCGAAACCCGACCTGGCTCAGCGCGGTGCAATTCCCCAGGCCCGGCGGAAGCTGCGAGACCGGGTTTCCGGAGCAGAACAACACCTCCAGCCGCTTGAGGCGGCCGAGATCGTCCGGGAGGGCGGAGAGCGCGTTGCCCGAGAGGTCGAGCAGCTCCAGCGTGTCGGCCAACCCGAAGATCTCGGGTGGAAACGCAGTCAGTCCGGCGGCCGGCAGGCGCAAGGTGCGGGCGCCCGCGAGGTCGCCGCGGCGGAGGGCGGCGAGGGTGTCGTGCGTCGCGTCCGGCATTCTCGGGATCTGCGCTCCAGCCCGCTTGGTCAACCGGGGTCGTCGCACGAAGCGCAGGCTCTGGGCAAACACCGGATAAAGGATAAAAGGCCGGTAAAAGGATTATGTGCTTGACATCGGCACGCTCCTCCGGCATAAGAACCGCACGCTCCAGAAGTGTGACGAGACGGCTCGGGAGGCGGCGATGGGCAGTCCGAACTACCGGGTGCCGCCGGAGCTGCGCGAGGCCGCCGCGCGATTGATGCGCGAGAGCGACCTCACCCTCAGCGCGATCGCCCTCACAACGGGCCTGTCGCTCGGTACGCTGTGCAAGTGGAACCGCGCGGAGAACTGGCGCCCGATACGGAAGCGGCGGCGGGACTGGGACGCGTCGCCTCCGAGGCTGGCCGCCCTGCATCGTCTCGCCCGCCCACGGCGCGGTCCGGACCTTCAACCCAAGGGCGTCACGCCAGCCAGCACGGAACCCGACGCGGTCGTGCGGCCCGCGGTCGAGCACGCCGGGGCCGAACACGCCTTGGACGAACACGCCTTGGACGAGCACGCCTTGGCCGAACACGCCTTGGCCGAACATGGCCTGGCCGCCGCCGACCTGCCGACGCTGCGGGCGGCCTTGCGCGCCCATATCGGCCGGCAGATCGCGGCCTTCGACGAGGCGCTGCGGGGCGAGGGCGCCGCGGTGATCGATTCGGCACGGGTGCTGCGCGACCTCGGCGGCCTCAAGCGCCTGCTCGACGACCTCACGATCGAAGGGGAGGGGGATGGCCGCACACCCGACCCTTCCGCCCTCGACCTTGCGGGCCTCCGCGCGGAGATCGCGGGCCGCTATGGACGATGCCGCGACGAGCGGCCGGATGACGGCCTTCCTGGCGAGCCTGCCGCCGCCGCTCCTGCGGGCGCTGGCGCTTGACTGGCTCCACCAGGCCCGGCCCGACCAGCTTCCGCCGCCCTGGGAGGACGACTGGACCACCTGGGCGGTGATCGGCGGCCGCGGCTGCGGCAAGACGCGGACGGGGGCCGAATGGGTCGACGCGCTCGCCCGCGGCGACCCGGCCTTCACCGACGCGGCGATCGGCCGGATCGCGCTGGTCGGCGAGACCTTCGCCGACGTGCGCGACGTGATGGTCGAGGGGCCGTCGGGCCTCCTCGGCCTGCCCGAACGCGGCGCCCGCCCGCGCTGGTCGCCGAGCCGGCGCCGCGTCGAGTGGGCCAACGGCGCGGTGGCGACGGCGTTCTCGGCCGAGGAGCCGGATTCCCTGCGCGGCCCGCAATTCGGCGCCGCATGGTCCGACGAGATCGCCAAGTGGCGCCGGCCGGAGGCCACCTTCGACATGCTGCAATTCGGGCTGCGGCTCGGCGCCCGCCCGCGCAACCTCGTCACCACCACGCCGCGGCCGATCCCGCTGATCCGACGCCTCATCGCCGACCCGCGCACCGTGGTTACCCAGGCGCGCACCGCCGACAACGCCCAGAACCTCGCCCCCGCCTTCCTGGAGGCGGTGGTGGGGCGCTACGCCGGCACCCGCCTCGGGCGGCAGGAACTCGACGGCGAACTGATCGACGACCGGCCCGACGCCCTGTGGACGCGGGACATCATCGAGGCGACCCGCGTCGCCGCAGCGCCCGAGCTGCCCCGCATCGTCGTCGCGGTCGATCCGCCGGCGAGCTCCGGCCGCTCGGCCGACGCCTGCGGGATCGTCGCGGTGGGCGCGCTCGGCGACACCGCCTACGTGCTCGCCGACGCGACCCTGGCGCGGGCCGGCCCGCAGGCCTGGGCCAACGCCGCGCTGGCGCTCTACCACCGGCTCGGCGCCGACGGACTCGTGGTCGAGGTCAACCAGGGCGGCGAGATGGCGACCGCGGTGCTCGCCCAGTGCGATCCCGCGGTGCCGGTGACGCCGGTGCGCGCCACCCGCGGGAAATACCTGCGGGCCGAGCCGGTCTCGCTGCTCTATGCGCAGGGCCGCGTCCGCCACGTCGGCGCGCTGCCGGCGCTGGAGGACGAGCTCTGCGACTTCGGGCCGGACGGGCTCTCGTCCGGCGCCTCGCCCGACCGCCTCGACGCCCTGGTCTGGGCGGTGACGCACCTACTGCTCGCCCCCCGCGCCGAGCCGCGGATCCGAAGCTTTTGAACAAGCCTCGATGAGCCCGGCTCATCGAGGTCTTGCCCCTGCGACTGCGGGGCGGCGGCGATCCGCCGGACCTCATGGGTTTCGACCCATGAGACATAGGAAAACTTCCATTCCGAGGAGCCGCCTATGCCGACCCTGCTCACCCGGCTGGCGCGCGCCGCCGGCTACGTGCCGGCCGTGAAGGCCGCGCCCCTCGGGGGGGCGAGCGTCGCCTTGTACGGCGACGCCCGCGCCGTCTGGACCGCCCGCGACGGCACCGCGCTCGCCCGCGAGGGCTACCAGCGCAACGCCGTCGTCCACCGCGCCGTGCGCCTCGTCGCCGAGGGCGCCGCGACGATCCCGCTGGTCGTCACCGGCGCGGAGGCCGTCGACCACCCGATCGCCGCGCTGCTGGCGCGGCCGAACCCGCGCGAGGGCGGCACCCGGCTGCTGGAGACGCTGTACGGGCACCTGATGGTGTCCGGGAACGCCTACCTGGAGGCGGTGTCGCTGGACGGGATCCCGCGCGAGCTGTTCGCGCTCCGCCCCGACCGGATGCGGGTGGTGCCGGGCGCCGACGGCTGGCCCGCCGGCTACGTCTACGAGGTCGGCGGGCGCCGCGTCGTCTACGACCAGTCCGGCGCCGTGCCGCCGATCCTGCACCTCGCGCTGTTCCACCCCACCGACGACCATTACGGCCTGTCGCCGATGGAGGCGGCGGCCGTCTCGCTCGACATCCACAACGCGGCCGGCGCCTGGAACAAGGCGCTGCTCGACAACGCCGCGCGCCCCTCCGGCGCGCTGGTCTTCGCCGGGGCCGGGGCGTCCCTGAGCGAGGCGCAGTTCGTGCGGCTGAAGGCCGAGCTCGAGGCGAACTACCAGGGCGCCGGCAACGCCGGGCGGCCGCTGCTGCTCGAAGGCGGGCTCGACTGGAAGCCGCTGGCGCTCTCGCCGAAGGAGATGGACTTCGTCGAGGCCAAGGCCGCGGCCGCACGCGAGATCGCGCTCGCCTTCGGCGTGCCGCCGCTGCTCCTCGGGCTTCCGGGCGACAACACCCACGCCAACTACGCCGAGGCCAACCGCGCCTTCTACCGGCAGACCCTGGTGCCGCTCGCCCGCCGCACCGCGGAGGCGCTCGCCCACTGGCTCGCGCCGGCCTTCGGCGACCTCCGCCTCGAACCCGACCTCGACGCGATCGAGGCGCTGGCCACCGAGCGCGAGTCGCTCTGGCGCCGGGTGCAGGCGGCGGACTTCCTGACGACGGCCGAGAAGCGCGAGGCGGTGGGCTACCCGCCCGAGCCCGCCTGACGGGGCGGGCCACGCCTGCCTTCTGCCCGTGTTCGCTTCGGAGACCGCCCATGGACGGCCATTTCACCGGCTATGCCAGCCTGTTCGGCGTGCCCGACCTCGGGCGCGACGTGGTGCAGGCGGGCGCCTTCGCCGCGAGCCTGCGGCAGCGCGGCGCCGCCGGGGTGCGGATGCTGTGGCAGCACGATCCCGCCGAGCCGATCGGCCGCTGGCAGGCGCTGGCCGAGGACGCGCGCGGCCTGCGCGTCGAGGGCCGCCTCAACCTCGCGGTGCAGCGGGCGCGCGAGGTCGACGCGCTGATGCGCGACGGCGCCCTCGACGGGCTGTCGATCGGCTTCCGCACCGTGGCGGCCCGCCCGCGCGGCGGCTTCCGCCAGCTCCACGCGGTCGACCTCTGGGAGATCTCGCTCGTCACCTTCCCGCTGCAGCCGGGCGCCCGCGTCGCGCAAGCGCCGCTGCCGGCGGAGCTGCGCGCCTTCGCCCGGCGGCTGGCACCCGGCGGCGGCGTCCGCCGCCCTCCATTTCCCTTCGCTTTCCAACGGTGAGGTTCCCATGACCCGTCACGATACCTTCGAGACCAAGTCCGACTTCGCGCTCCTGGAGAACAAGGCCGGGCGGCCCGCCTCCGATCCGGGCACCGCGCGGGACGCGTTCGACGGGCTGACCCAGGCCTTCGAGGCGTTCAAGGAAACGAACGACATCCGGCTCGGCCAGATCGAGGGCCGCCTTGGGCCGGACGTGCTCACCGAGGAGAAGCTGGCGCGGATCGACGCGGCCCTGGACAGCGCCCGGACGCGGCTGGACCGCATCACCCTGGACCGCGCCCGCCCGCCGCTCGGCCGCCCCGAGCAGCCGCGGGACGCGATGACCGACGAGCACAAGGCAGCCTTCGACCTCTACGTCCGGGCCGGCGAGAGCGGCGGCCTGAAGGGCCTGGAGGCCAAGGCGCTCTCGGCCGGCTCCGGCCCGGACGGCGGCTACCTGGTGCCGCAGACGATCGAGCGCGAGGTGCTCAAGCGCCTGTCCGCCCTGTCGCCGATCCGCGCCATCGCCAGCGTCCGCACCATCTCGGGCGGGCAGTACAAGCGCGCGGTGGCGACCGGCGCCCCGTCCGCCGGCTGGATCGGCGAAGCCGCGCCGCGACCGGCCACCGACGGGCCGGTGCTGTCGGAGCTGAACTTCCCGGCGATGGAGCTCTACGCCATGCCGGCGGCGACCCAGACGCTCCTCGACGACGCCGTCGTCGACCTCGACGCCTGGCTCGCCGACGAGGTCGAGACCGCGTTCTCCGAGCAGGAGGGCGTCGCCTTCGTCACCGGCAACGGCGTGAGCCGCCCGCGCGGCTTCCTCAGCTACGACACCGTGGCCAACGACGCCTGGGTGCCGGGCAAGGTCGGCATCGTCGGCACCGGCGCGGCCGGCGCGTTCCCGGCGGCCAACCCCGCGGACGTGCTGTTCGACCTCGTCTACGGCCTCAAGGCCGGCTACCGCCAGAACGCCGGCTTCGTCATGAGCCGGCGCACGCAGAGCGCGATCCGCAAGTTCAAGGACGCGGACGGCAACTACCTCTGGCTGCCGCCGACCGCCTCCGACCGGGCCGCGACCCTGCTCGGGTTCCCGGTGACGGAGGCCGAGGCGATGCCCGACATCGGGCCGGCCAGCCTCGCCGTCGCCTTCGGCGACTTCCGCCGCGGCTACCTCGTGGTCGACCGCACCGGGCTGCGGGTGCTGCGCGACCCGTACTCCGCCAAGCCCTACGTGCTGTTCTACACGACCAAGCGCGTCGGGGGCGGCGTGCAGGACTTCGCCGCGATCAAGCTGCTGAAGTTCGCCTGAGGGCAGGGCGGCGCGGGTCTCGCGCCGGCCTCACGCGTCCGGGCGCCTCGCCAGCGCCCGGCCGACTTCGAGGAGGAGCGTGTCGACGAGCGTCCGCAGCCGCGTCTGCCCGGTGCGGTCGATCGCCAGGCGCGCGGCGAGGATCTGGTCGGCGGCCTGCTCCAGCGGGTCGGACGGAGGCAGCACGCGAAGCTTCGGCCCGGACAGCACGCTGAAATTCGGACGTGTGTCCGTGATGTCCACGTAGGCGCCGTGGCCGTGCATCCCGTTTGCCGTGGGCACCAGATGCCCGCGGTTCCGGATCCAGCGGATTTCGCCGGCCTGCGTCAGGATGCGGAACTCGGCGGCGAACGTCCCGCCTGTCCGGCGCACCCGCTTGATCTGTGCGAAGACCCAATCGCGATCCTCGGGATGGATGCGGGCCAGCGCCTCGTCGAGGGTGAGCGGCTTTCCGGCCAACGACGCGTCGCCCGCCATCACGCTGGAGGCCCCCGCATCCAGCACCGACCGCCCCGACGCGACGTTCGTCTCCCAGACGCCGACGAACCCGAAGGCGTTCAGCGCCGAGGCGAGCGAAGGCGTGACGGGTGTCGAACCGTCGAACATGAACGATACCCTTGCACGAAGGCGCATCGGGTTTGCGGGGCCCGGATGCGCCGATGCCGATGCCGCCAGCGGTATCATCCACTGAATTGAAAATACAATCGCGCCGCCACTCCCGGCGATCGACCCGCAGCCGGTACGACGACCGTGTGTTTCGCCGCCATTCCAAGATCAGATGGTGGGTCTCAGCGGGCGCGGCCGGGCCGGGCCATCCAGTCCGAGCGGTTGCCGCGGCCGGCCGGCATCGCCTGGCCGACCTCGATCCGCGCGAGTTCCGCCGAGCGGGCGGCGATCCACCCGGTGTGCTCGGCCACCGGCGTCACCGCGGTGAAGCCGCCGCAGGCGGTACGGTGGCGGGCGTCCTGGCGCATCGCGCCGCTGGACCAGCTCACGACGCCGACGATCTGGTAGCCGCCGGGGCCGCCCGACAGGATCGGGCCGCCCGAATCGCCCAGGCATGCGCCGGCGCCGGCGGTCTCGGCCATGCGGCGCCGGTCGGTGACGACGGTGACGCGGTTGGCGACCTGCAGCGAGCCGATCGAGACAAGGTGGGCCTGGCGCAGGGTGCGTGCGCTGTTGCGGCGGTTCTCGGCGACGACGCCGAAGCCGGCGATGTCGACCGCGTCGCCGTTGCCGATCGTCCCGGCGCCGCGCGGATCGAGGGGGGCGTAGTCCGCCCCGAGCGGCTGCTCGAGCTTGAGCAGGGCGAGGTCGATGCCCGGCTGGTCCTCCGGCGTGGTGCCGGGCACGAAGTCGGGATGCATCGAGGCGGCGATCACGGAGACCCGGCGCTGGCGAAAGCCGCGGTCGACCGCCACGATGCTGTAGCCGGCCGGCTGCATCACGCAGTGGGCGGCCGTCAGCACGAGGTCGGGTGCGATCAACGTGCCCGAGCAGATCTCGCCAAGCGTGCTCTCGATCCGGACGACGAAGTTGCGCGTGCCGTTGGGGTCGCGGGTCACCGCGCCGTTGATCACGGCCGAGGCCGGCGCCGGCAGAAAGCTCAGCAGGCCGAGGGACAAACCGCCGAGGAGGGCGCCGCGGAGGACAGTGGCGAGCATCGTTCACTCCGGGGGCCGAAGGCGCACTCGGCCCGGTGGGACTCAAGCGTAACGTAAACCAATCCGTCGGCCAAGGTTCCGTTCCTTGAGGGAGTGGGTCCGCTCAGCGCCAGCGCGCCGCGCCGCCCCAGCCGGCGAGCGTGCGGTCGAGCCAGTCCCGCTGCGGCGCGACGAGCACGGCTTGCGTGAGGCCGCCGCAGGCGCCGCCGATCCAGGCGGTGACGGCGACGACGCCCGATCCGTCCGAGACCGGGCCGCCGGAATCGCCCCGGCAGCCGCCGGCGCGGCCCGGGCCCTTCAGCCACACCAGGATGCGGCTCGGGCCGTGCGGCTCGATCACCGGCAGCGCGACGCTGCGGAAGGTGCCGGTGGAGCGTGGGTCGCCGGGCGTGTCGGCGCCGTAGCCGGAGAGCGTCAGGGTCTCGCCGGCCCGCGGGCTCGCGGCGCTGAACGTCGCCGGGGCGAAGCGCGACGGCAGCGGCGTTTCCGTGCGCAGGAGCGCGAGGTCGATCGACCGGCGCCGGCCGGCGATCGCCCCGGCATCGTAGCCCGGATGGACCGCCCGGGCCGCGACCGCGACGAGGACCGGCTGCCCGGAGGCGTCGCGGAAGTGGACGCGGTGCTCCAGCCCCGCGGCCGCGCAATGGCCGGCGGTGAGCACCGCGTCGGGGGCCACGACCACGGCCGAGCAGACGCCGCCCTTCGAGGACAGGACCATCACCGCGCCCTCGGGCGTCGCCTCGGCGCCGCCGACCACCGCGCCCGCCGGGCCGCCGGCGAAGGCCACGGTCGCGAGCCACGCCAGGCCGATCGCGGCCGGGCGCGGAACGCCTGCTCGGAACACCATCGAGACCCCTCGATCCACCAACCCCTCGATCCCCGATTCATGGAGATGCGCGATGATGCCGATACGCGTGGCCGGCGCCGTCGTCGAGCCGGTGACCGTGCCCGAGCTGCGCGGCTACCTCCGCCTCGATCCGGACGACGCGGCCGAGGACGACCTGCTCGCCGCCCTGATCGCCGCCGCCCGCGCCGAGCTCGAGACCGAGACGCGGCGCATCCTCGTGCCCGGCACCTGGCGGCTGGTGCTGGACCGCCCGCCCGCGGACGGCCGGGTGCCGGTACCGCTGAGCCCCCTCGTCGACCTGGTACGCGCGGGCTTCTCCGCCGCGGATGGCGGCTTCGTCGCACTCGGCCCCGGCCTCGTCGCCCTCGGCGCCGACCGGATCGAGGCGCCCGGGCTGCAGCTCGGCGCCCTTCCCGATGCGGCCGGCCGCGCCCTCCTGGTCGAGGTCGCTGCCGGATACGGCGGCGACGGCCCGCCGCTGCCGCCGCCGCTCAGGCTCGCGGTCCTGCGCCGGACCGCCGCCCGCTACGAGCACCGCGGCGACGACGCCGCCCCGGATGGCGGCGACCTCGCGGCCTGCGCCGCGCCCTTCCGCCGGCTGCGGCTGTGACCCGCGCCGCCGCATCCGCCTCCCGCTTCCAAGCACGCGTTTTCCGGAGCCCGCCATGCCCGCCACCGTTCCGCCGGCGATCGGCGCGCGCCGCCGCCGGCTCGTGCTGGAGCTGCCGATCGACGAGCCGGACGGCTTCGGCGGCACCCTCCGGCGCTACGTCGCCGGGCCGGTGCTGTGGGGGGCGATCGAGCCGGTCGGCATCGTCGATCGCCTGCGCGGCGGCCGCGACGACGGCGTCGCGACCCACCGCATCACCCTGAGGGCGCGGGCAGGCCTCACCGCGGCGATGCGGCTCGCCGCCGGCCCGCGCCGGTTCGCCATCCGGGCGATCCTCGACCCGGACGACCGCGGCCGCGACCTCGTCTGCCACGTCGAGGCCCTGCCGGAGGCGAGCGCATGAGCGGCATCCCCTCCGTCATGCCGCCAGCGCCGAGCCCGCTCCTCGCCATGCGGGCGGCGCTGATCGCGCGGTTCTCCACTGACGCGGCGCTCGCCCGTCTGATGGGCGGGGCGTTCCGCCTCTACGACGAGCCGCCGGCCGGCGCGCAGCCGGTCTACGCCCTGTTCGGCGACGCCGAGATCCGCGACGATTCCGTCGACGGCGCCGTCCGCCACCAGCACAGCCACGCCCTCGTGGTGTTCGCCCGGCCGGGCTCGGTCCGCACCGCGCTCGACGCCGCCGAGCGGATGTCGGCGCTGGTCGCCGACCCGGCCCTGGCGCTGACCGGCCACGCCCTCGTGACCCTGCGGGTCCAGGCCATCGCGGCGCGGCGCGACGAGCGCACCGGCGAGGCCCGCGCCACCCTCACGCTCCAGGCCGTCACCGAAAGGAACCCACCATGACCGCTCAGAAGGGCAAGGACCTGCTGATCCGCGCCGGCAACGGCGCCGGCGGCTTCGTCGCCGTGGCGGGCCTGCGCGCGCGCCAGGTCGCCTTCAACGCCGAGGCCGTGGACGTCACCAACGCCGATTCCGCCGGGCGCTGGCGCGAATTGCTCGCCGGCGCCGGCGTGCGCCGCGCCGCGATCTCGGGCTCCGGCGTGTTCCGCGACGAGGCCTCGGACCTGCGGCTGCGGCAGGTGTTCTTCGACGGGGTGATCGAGACCTTCCAGGTGGTGGTGCCGGCCTTCGGCACCCTCGAAGGTCCGTTCCAGATCACCGCGCTCGAATATCGCGGCGACCACGCCGGCGAGGTCACCTTCGACATGAGCCTGGAATCGGCCGGCGCCGTCGCCTTCACCGCGCTCTGATCCAGCACGGACATCCCGACGGCAGTCGGCCAGCGCGACCGCGCGCCGCCGCCGGTGCGGCGGACGCCTTCGACCCGTTTGGGTCGAAGGCCACCAAGCCGAGCATCCCGACCTTGGGAGGCCAGCGCGACCGCGCGCCGCCGCGGGTGCGGCGGGCGCCTTCGACCGGTTTCGGTCGAAGGCCACCAGGAAGGAACCATCCCGACGGCAGTCGGCCAGCGCGACCGCGCGCCGCCGCCGGTGCGGCGGACGCCTTCGACCGAGCCGGTCGAAGGCCACCCAAGGAGACACCCATCCATGGCCAACCGCAGGCGCGGCGAGGTGCCGCTCGATCTCGGGGGGACCCGCTACACCCTCTGCCTCACCCTCGGCGCCCTGGCGGAGCTCGAGGACGCGTTGCAGGCGGGCGACCTCGCCGGCCTCGCCGAGCGCTTCGCCGCCGGCCGGCTCGCGGCACGCGACCTGATCGCGCTGCTCGGCGCGGCGCTTCGCGGCGGCGGCCACGCCCTCGACGACGCGGCGGTCGCGGCCCTGCCGCTGGCCGGCGGGCTGGAGCCCGTCACCACGGCCCTTGGCGAGGCCCTGCTCGCCGCCTTCGGAGCGCCGCCGGACCCTTGAGCGCCACGGGCGGGACGGCGCCGGGCACCACGCCCGCCTTCCCGTGGGACGACGCGCTGTCGCTGGCGCTCGGGCGCCTGCGCTGGCGGCCGCGCGACCTCTGGCGCGCCACGCCGCGCGAGCTGCTCTTCGCCGCCGGGCTCCGAGCCAGTGGCGCCGGGCTCGGCCTCGACGGGTTGGCGCGGCTGATCCAGGACCATCCGGACACGGCGTGAGGCCGGTCCGCGCTTGCAGGAGAGACCCATGGCGGAGACCGACCTCGACCGGGCGAACGCCGCCCGCATCAAGCAGCTCGACACCCTGGACAAGCTCGCCCAGCGCTTCGGGCAGAGCCTGTCGACGGCCCTGACGCGCAGCCTCACTTCCGGGCGCCAGCTCGACGGGGTGCTCGGCTCCCTCGGGACGCGCCTGGCCGGAACCGCGGTCCGGGCGGCGCTGAAGCCGGTCCGCACCGGCATCACCGGCCTGGTCAACAGCCTGCTCGGCTCCGCCGTCGGGGCGGACGCGGCCTTCGCACGGGGCGGCGTGCTCCAGGGCGGCCGGGTGCGGGCCTTCGCCGGCGGCGGGGTGGTCGCGGCCCCGACCTACTTCCCGATGAGCGGCGGCACCGGCCTGATGGGCGAGGCCGGGCCGGAGGCGATCCTGCCGCTCCGGCGAGGCTCCGACGGCCGCCTCGGGGTCGGCGCCGGACCGGGCGGGCGGCCGGTCGCGGTCACCGTCAACATCGCGACGCCGGACGCGGCCTCGTTCCGCAAGTCCGAGGCGCAGGTCACCGCGAGCCTCGCCCGCGCCGTGGCCCGCGGCCAGCGCGCGCTGTGAGAGCGTACGCCACGACCGGAGGAGAACCGATGCCGGACGATTTCCACGAGGTGTCCTTTCCCCTCGACGTCGCGCTGCGCGGCAGCGGCGGCCCAACCCGGCTGACCGAGATCGTCACGCTCGCCTCGGGGCGAGAGCACCGCAACAGCCGCTGGGCCGATTCCCGGCGCCGCTACGACGCCGGCTTCGGCATCCGCTCGCTCGACACGCTCCACGCGGTGCTGAGCTTCTTCGAGGAGCGGCGCGGGCGCCTCTACGGCTTCCGCTATCGCGACCGGGTCGACTTCCGCTCCGGGCCGCCGGGCCGGGTGCCGGCGCCGACCGACCAGCGCCTCGGAATCGGCGACGGGGCGTCCCGGGCGTTCGCCCTGCTGAAGACCTACGGCACCGGGCCGACGCCCTACCGGCGGGCGATCGCCAAGCCGGTGGCCGGCAGCGTGCGGGTGGCGGTGGCCGGCGTCGAGACGCCCGCGCAACGCTTCGCCTGCGATCCCGCCACCGGGCAGGTCGTCTTCGCCGCCGGCGCCGTGCCCCCGGCGGGCGCCGTCGTCACCGCGGGCTTCGCCTTCGACGTGCCGGTCCGGTTCGACGCCGACGACCTCGTGATCAACCTCGAAGCCTTCACCGCGGGCGAGATCCCGAAGGTGCCGCTGGTCGAGATCGTGCCCTAGGGAAACTGCAACCATGCGCGACCTGCCGCCCGCCTTCGCCGCGCATCTCGCCGGCGGCGTGACGACCCTCTGCCGCTGCTGGGCCCTGCGCCGCCGCGACGGCGTCGCCCTCGGCTTCACCGACCACGACCGCGACATGACGATCGCCGGCCTGACCTACGCCGCCCGCACCGGCCTGGAGGCGGCGGAGGCCGCGGCCGAGCTCGGCTTCGCCGTCTCCGGCGGGGATGTCTCCGGCGCGCTGTCCGGGCTCGGGCTGACCGAGGCCGACATCGCCGGCGGGCTCTACGACGGCGCCGCCGTCGAGACCTGGCTGGTGGACTGGACCGACCCGGACACCCGCCTGCTCCTCGACGTGGGCACGCTGGGCGAAATCCGCCGGGCCGGCGACGCCTTCGTGGCAGAGGTCCGCGGCCTCGCCGACCGGCTCGACGCCGAGCGCGGCCGCACCTACCGCGCCACCTGCGGCGCGGACCTCGGCGACGCCCGCTGCGGCGTCGACGTGGCGCGGTTCCGCACGGCCGGCACGGTCGATCGCTTGGCCGAACCCGGCACGCTCGCCGTGTCGTTCGCCGGCATCGTCGCCGACGGGCTGTTCACCGGCGGTCGCCTGACCTGGACCGGCGGCGCCAACCTTGGTCTGTCCGGCGACGTGCGCACGCATCTCGGCGCGCTGGTCGAGCTGTGGGAGGCGCCGCCGCGCGGCGTCGCGCCGGGCGACGCCTTCACCCTCGTCGCCGGCTGCGACAAGCGCCTGTCCACCTGCCGCGGCACCTTCGCGAACGCTCTGAACTTCCAGGGCTTTCCGCACATGCCGGGCAACGACTTCGTCGTGCGCTACGCCCCCGGCGCGGGCCCCGGCCTCGACGGCGGCTCGCTGTTCCGCTGAAGGAATCTCCGATGCGCAACCGTTTCGACGGCGCCGCGGTCGAGGCCGAGGCCCGGCGCTGGCTCGGCACGCCCTACCGGCACCAGGCCTCGCTGCTCGGCGTCGGCTGCGATTGCCTCGGCCTGCTGCGCGGCGTCTGGCGCGGCCTTCTGGGCGACGAGCCCGAGGCGCCCCCGCCCTATGCCGGCACCTGGGCGGAATCGGCCGCCTCCGGCACCGACCCGTTCCTGGAGGCCGCGTCCCGCCACCTCCTGCCCGTCGCGGCCGACCTCGCACGCCACGCGCCCGCTCCCGGCGAGGTGTTGCTCTTCGCCTTCCGCGCGCACCTGCCCGCCCGCCACTGCGCCATCGCGACCGGTGCCGGCATGATCCACGCCCACGACCACGCCGCCGTGACGGAGGTGGCCTTCACGCCGTGGTGGCGGCGGCACCTCGTCGGCGTGTTCCGGTTCCCGGCGGAGTGAGGATGCGACGGGAAGCGCCCCGCGCCCTCGCTTCGGCTGCCGCGGGCACTTCCGACGCGCTCAAACCCGCGACGCGACCGTCAGCTTGACACCGAGGACATCCATGACCTTGCGGATCGTCTCGTAGCGGAGCTTCGACCCCGGTGTCAGAGCCTTGTACAGGCTCTCTCGCCCGACACCCGCCTCGCGCGCGATCTGCCTCATGCCCCGCGCCTTGGCGACATCGCCGAGCGCTGCGACGAACAAGTCGGGATCGGGGTCGGCCAGAGCCGCGGCGAGGTATTCGGCGATGGCCTCTTCGTCGTCGAGGAACTCGGAGGCGTCGAAAGGCGTGAAGCGCATCAGGAGATCCGATCAAGGTCGCCGGCCATCACCTTCGCCTTCTGAACATCAAGACTCTGGCTGGCTTTGTCGCCGCCGATCAAGAGCAGGTAGAGAGCCGCTCCTCAACGGAGATAGTAGAGGCGGTAGCCCGGACCATGATGGATGCGCATCTCGTCGACGCCATCCCCCACCGGTTCGACATCTCCGAAATCGCCCAGCGTCGCTGACCGGATGCGTGAGGCGATGCGGGCCTTCGCCCGGGCATCTCGCAATCCGCTCAGCCAGCCCCTGAACGCGTCGGCATCAGGATCGTCGCCACAGTCTGGATCGTATCCGACCGGATACGATCCCTCAAGCCTTCGAATGTGCCCGCCCCACATCTCCACCACGGAGCCCGCCATGGCCACGCTGATCCTGTCCACGGCGGGGGCGGCGGTCGGGACCGCGCTCGGCGGGCCGATCGGCAGCGTGGTCGGACAGGCGGTCGGCGCTGCGGCGGGGGCGGGCCTCGACGGCGCCCTGTTCGGGGCGGGCGCGAGCCCGCGGTACGTTGCCGGCCCGCGGCTGTCGGACGTCGCCGGCCTGTCCTCGACGGAGGGCGACCCGGTGCCGCGCGTCTACGGCCGGGCGAAGCTCGGCGGCACCCTGATCTGGGCGACGCGACCGCTCGAGGTCGCCAACACCGCCGTCGAGCGCGCCGCCGCCCCGTCGAAGGGCGGCGGCGGGCAGAAGACGGTGCGGACCAGCTACGCCTACTTCGCCAACCTCGCGGTCGGCCTGTGCGAGGGCGAGATCGCCCTCGTCCGGCGGATCTGGGCGGACGGGACCGAGCTCGACCGCACCGCGATCACCTGCCGCGTCCACGTCGGCGCGGCGACCCAAGCGCCCGATCCGCTGATCGTCGCCAAGGAGGGCGCCGACGCGCCGGCCTATCGCGGCCTCGCCTACGTGGTGTTCGAGGGGCTGCCGCTGGCCGATTACGGCAACCGCATCCCGCAATTCGCCTTCGAGGTGGTGCGGCCGGTCAACGGCGTCGCGCCGCTGGTCCGCGCCGTGAACCTGATCCCCGGCGCGTCCGAGTTCGGCCTCGATCCCACCGGCGTCACCGTCGACCTCGGCCTCGGGCGGACGCAGGCCGCCAACCGGTTCCAGCTGCAGGCGGCGAGCGACGTGGTCGCGTCGCTGGACGCGCTTCAGGCGCTGTGCCCGAACCTCGTCCGCGTCGCGGTGGTGGTGACGTGGTTCGGCGACGACCTGCGCGCCGGACAGTGCACGGTCGCCCCGCGGGTCGAGATCGGCACCAAGGCGACCGTCGGCGACACCTGGCACGTGGCCGGCCTCGACCGCGCGCAGGCCCGGTCGGTCTCGACCGCGCCGGACGGAACCCCGGCCTACGGCGGCACGCCCTCGGATGCGGGCCTCGCTCGCCTCGTGGCGGAACTCGCCCGCCGCGGCCTCGCGGTGGTGCTCTACCCGTTCGTGATGATGGACGTCGCGGTCGGCAACGCGCTGCCCGACCCCTACCGGCCCGGTGCGCTCGGCCAGGCGGCCTACCCCTGGCGCGGCCGCATCACCTGCGATCCCGCCCCCGACCTGCCCGGCTCGCCCGACGGGACGGCGGCGGCCGAAGCGCAGGTGCTGGCCTACTTCACGGGTGCGGAAGGCTACCGCCGCCAGGCGTTGCACTATGCCGACCTCGCGGCCGGCTGGGCGGCCGTCGGCACGCCGCTCGCCGGCTTCGTGCTGGCGAGCGAGCTCGTCGGCCTCACCCGCGTGCGCGGCGCCGGCGAGGGCTACCCGGCGGTGGCGGCGCTGATCGACCTCGCCCGCGCGGTGCGAACGCGGCTCACCCACGGCGAGACGCTGGTCTACGCCGCCGACTGGACCGAGTACGGCGCCCACGTCCGCGACGGCGGCGCGCGCGTACGCTTCCCCCTCGACGCCCTGTTCGCCGACCCGAGCCTCGACGCGGTCGGAATCGACTACTACCCTCCGATCTCGGACTTTCGCGACACCCCCGGCCACGCCGACCTCGCGGAGGCCGACGCGATCGACGATCGCGGCTATCTCAAGGCCCGCCTCGGGGCCGGCGAGGCCTTCGACTGGTACTACGCCGACGCGGCCGCCCGCGCCGCGCAGGTCCGCACCCCGATCACCGACGGCGCCTACGCCAAACCCTGGACGTTCCGGGCCAAGGACCTCGTCGGCTGGTGGTCGAACGCCCATGTCGAGCGCGACGGCGGGGTCGAGACCCGCGCCACCGCCTGGGTGCCGCGCGGAAAGCCGATCTGGCTCACCGAGGTCGGCGTGCCGGCGGTGGACAAGGGTACCAACGGCCCCAACGTCTTCCCCGACCCGAAATCCTCCGAGAACGCCTACCCGCCGGCCTCGCGGGGCCTGCGCGACGAGCTGATTCAGCTCCGCGGCCTGGAGGCGATCCTGTCCCGGTTCAACCCCGCCGCGGCGGGGTTCACGGCCGCCGACAACCCGCGCTCGCCGGTCTACGGCGGGCCGATGGTCGATCCGCGCGCGGTCTTCGTCTGGGCCTGGGACGCGCGGCCCTACCCGGCCTTTCCCGACCAGGGCTCGGTCTGGGCGGATGCCGGCAACTGGCGGGTCGGCCACTGGATCACCGGCCGGATCGAGGGCTGCGACCTCGACCGGCTGATCCTGCGGGTTCTCGCCGACCTCGGCGTCGACGTGCCGGTGGCGATCGAGGCCGCGGCCTACCTCGACGGCACGGTGATCGACCGGCCGCTCTCGGCCCGCGCCGCCCTCGAGCCGCTGGCGCAGCTCTACGGCCTCGACGTGTCGGCGGTCGCCGGCACCCTGCGGCTGCGCGGGCCGCGGCGCGAGGCGGCGGCCATCGCCGAGGACGACCTCGTGCGCGTCTCGGACGACGAGGCGCCGCTGCGCCGGGTGCGCGCCGAGGAGAGCGGCCTGCCGCGCTCGGTCGAAATCGGCTTCACCGATTCCGAGAACCCGGATTACCGCCGCGCCTCGGCCGCCGCGATCCGGCCGGCCGGCGGCCGGCGGCGCGAGACCCGGATCGAGGCCGCGATCGTCACCCGGCGCGAGACCGCCGAAAACCTCGCGGAGGCGCTCCTCGACCGGGCCATCGCGGGCCGCGACACCGCCGGAATGACGCTCAGCCCGCGCCGCCTCGACCTCGAGCCCGGCGACCTGCTCAGCACCCCGGCCGGCCTCCAGCGCATCGTCCGCATCGACGACGGGCCGGCCGGCCGCCGGCTGGAGACCCTCGGCGTGCCGCTGCACGGCCCGGGCTCTCGGCCGGCGCGGCCCGCCCCGGTAGCCCGGCCGGTCCGGCCGCCGGTGCTGGCCGGCGCGCCCTTCGCGCTCGCCCTCGACCTGCCGGCCGACCGTGGCGCGCCGACGGCGCTGCAAGTTCTCGCGGCCACCGCCGAGCCCTGGCCCGGCGCGCTGGCGGTCTGGCGCTCGGACGGGGAGGGCGCGCCGCTGGCGCTCCACGGCAGCGTGGACTACCCGGCCTGCCTCGGCCGCACCCTGACGCCGCTGCCCCCCGGGCCGCTCTGGCGCCTCGACCGCGCGGCGCGCCTCGATACGACCCTCCGCAACGCCGGCGCGCTGGGTAGCGTCGGCCTGGCCGCGATGCTTTCCGGCGCCAACCTGTTCGCGGTGATCGCGCCGGACGGCACCGTGGAGATGATTGCGGCGCAGGACGCCGTGCTCACCGGCCCGGAGACGTTCCGCCTCGGCGGGCTGCTGCGCGGTCTCGCCGGCAGCGAGGCGGCGGCGACGCGCCCGGCTCCGGCCGGCAGCCTGATCGTCCGGCTCGACGACGGCGCGGTGGTCCCGTTGATCGACCGCCTCGACGAGGCCGGCCGCCGGTTCCGCTACCGGATCGGCCCGGCCGCCCGCGATCCGGGCGACCCGTCCTTCGTCGAGGTCTTCGCCGCGGCCGGCCTGTCGGCGCTGGCGCCCCTGCGCCCGGTCCACCTGCGCGCCCGGCGCGAGCCCGGCGGCGTGCGCCTCTCGTGGATCCGCCGGGCCCGCCGCGACGCCGACGGCTGGGAGGCCGCCGACATCCCCCTCGACGAGGCGGTGGAGGCCTACGCGGTCACGGTCTTTTCCTCCGACGGGAGCGGCCTGCGCACGCTGACCGCCTCCGGGCCGAGCCTGCTCTACGCCGACGAGGCCGCGGATTTCGGCGGGCCGCAGGCAATACTCGACGTGGCCGTCGCGCAGGTCGGGGCGGCGTTCGGGCCGGGTGCGGCGGCCCGCGCGCGGTTGGCGGTCGCCCGGGCCTGACGCCGGGAAACCTCGTTCGCAAGACGCACTGGAAGAACCTCGGAAAGGAGCCCGACGATGTCGGACGCCACGCACAACCTCGCGCTGCCGCTGATCGCGGCCAACCAGGCGCAGAAGCACGTCACCCACAACGAGGCCCTGGTGCAGCTCGATGCGCTGGTGCAGCTCGCCTGCCTCGACAAGGACCTCGCGGCGCCGCCCGCCGCCCCGGCCGAAGGCGACCGCTACCTCGTCGTCGCGGCAGCGCCCACCGGGGCCTGGGCGGCCCTGTCGGGTCAGGTCGCCTGCTTCCGCGACGGGGTCTGGATCGGGCTCGCGCCCCGGCCGGGCTGGCTCGCCTACGTCGCCGACGAGGCCGACCTCTACACCTTCGCGGGGGGCGCCTGGACGAGCCTGCGGGCTTCCTTCACGACCCTCCAGAACCTCGCCCGCCTCGGAATCGGCACTGCGGCCGACGCCGTGAACCGCCTCGCGGTGAAGTCCGAGGCCGCGCTGTTCTCCTGGGACGACGTCACGCCCGGCTCGGGCAGCGTGCGGCTCACCCTCAACAAGCAGGCGGCGGCGCGCGACGCCGGGCTGGCGTTCCAGACCGGGTTCTCGACGCGCGCGCTGTTCGGCACCTTCGGCGCCGACGACCTCGCCCTGAAGGTCAGCCCGGACGGCGCGCGCTTCACGACCCCGCTCGCGGTCTCGGCCGCCACCGGCCGGCTCGCGCTGGGGCGGGTCGCCGGCCCGCTCGAGGTCAGCGCCAACGCCGGCGCGCTGCCCGACGCGCCGCCCCAGACGGTGCTGCGGGTCTCCGGCGCCGACGGGACGCCGCCGCGGCTCGTCCTCGACGGCTTCGGCGCCGGCGCCTCGGGGCATCTCGCCTTCCGGGCCGCGGCGGGGAACGCCGCCGCACCCGTCGCCCTGCAGTCGGGTTCCATGATCGGCCAGGTCTCGGCCTTCGGCTACGGTGCGACGAGCTACGCGGCGACGCCCCGGGCGCAGCTCGCCTTCCTCGCCACGGATGCCTGGTCGGACGCGTCGCAGCCGACGCGGATCAGCCTGCGCACGACGCCCGCCGGCACCGCGGCCAGCGCCGAGGTTTTGGCCGTCGAGGCCAACGGCGCGGTGCGGCTCGCGCCGCTGGCGGCGGACCCCGCGGCCGGTCTCGCCCTCGGGCAGCTCTACGCCAGCAGCACCGCCACCGCGCTCAAATGGTACACCGGCGCGGGCTGGGCGCGGATCAGCAACTTCGCGAAGGCCGCCGCCGGCACCAGCTTCGACAACTACGTTCCGGCCGGCGCCTGGACGAAGGTGCAGTTCAACGTCGCCGACAGCAACGACCAGGGCGCCTTCGCCGCCGGGACGAACCGCTTCACCGCCCCCGAGGCCGGGCTCTACCGGGTCTCGGCGATGCTCACCTACAAGCGCAACGGGGCCAGTGCGCCGACCGCCTTCGAGGTCCAGTTCTACCGGAACGGAGCGGCCGCCGGGCGCGGGCGCGCCGCCGCCACCGGCGCGTTGGTGGACGGGATCACCGCCCTGTCGCTCGCTTCGACCCTGAAGCTCGCGGCGGGCGACGGCGTCGAGGTCTGGGTCCGCTTCACCGGTGCCGACGGCTACGTCGCGGCGGCCGACTCGTTCTTCGGCGCCCACCAGCTCGGGTGAGACCCGAGCACCCGCCGCGTCGATCGACCTTTTCCCTCTCGGAGACTGCCATGAACCTCTCCCCCATCGGCGAGGCGTGCCTCATCGCGCGCGAGGGCCGGCGCCTGCGGGCCTACCGCGATTCCGTCGGGGTCTGGACGATCGGCGTCGGCCACACCTCCGCCGCCGGGCCGCCGCAGGTCGCGCCGGGCCTCGCGATCACCGCCGCCGAGTGCGACGCGATCTTCGCGCGCGACGTCGCGGCCTACGTCGCCGCCGTCCGGAGCGGGCTGACGGCGCCGGTCGGGCCGCACGCCTTCGATGCCCTGGTCTCGCTCTGCTACAACATCGGGCCGTCGGCCTTCGCCGGCTCGACCGCCTTGCGGCGGATCAACGCCGGGGACGCGGCCGGCGGCGCCGAGGCGATGCTGATGTGGGCCAGGCCCGCGACGATCCTCGGGCGCCGCCGCGCCGAGGCCGAGCAGTTCGTCACCCCCTACGCCGCCGCCCTGCCGCGCCCGACCGACGCCGCGGCGCGAATTCGGATCGCGGCCCCCCTCGCGGCGGTGGCGGACCCGCGCGTCGCGACCCCGGTCCTGGTCCCGACCGCCCCACGTCCCGCCCGGCTCGCGCGGCTCCGCGACGCGATCCGCGCCTGGCTCGCCGCGACGCCGGCCGCCGGCCGAGCCTGATCCGAGTTCCCGTGCCGGCCGGGCTCCGCCGCGCATCCCCAGCCAGAGGACTTGAAACCATACCCGCTTCCCTGCGGCGCCCCCGCGCGCGCGTGTCTCGCTTACCGCCTGCCTCGCGACCTGCCTCGTCGCGTCGCCCGCCCTCGCCGCGGCGGCCCCCGCCGTCGTCCTGCCCTGGGGCGAGTGGGTCGTCGCCTTCGCCACCACGGCGCAGGCGGTGCTGATGCCGCTCCTCGTCGCCCTGGCGACCGGCCTGATCGCCCGGTTCGCGCCGCTCCTGAGCTACGTGCTGTCGAAATCCGTGGTCGAGGGCATGGTCCGGCGGGTCACGGACTATGCGCTGAACGCGGTATCCGGGGCCGCCAAGGGGCAGGTGCTCACCGTGCCGGTGGGCTCGGCCGTGATCGCGGCCGCCGTCCAGCGCGCGTCCGACCAGGCGCCGGGCTTCGTCGTGAAGGCCGCCGGCGGCCTGCCCGGCATCGCCGAGAAGGTGTTTCGCCGCCTCGCGCTGGAGCAAGGCTCGACCGCCGCCAACACCCTCGCGCCGGCTTTGGCCGCCGTCGGCCTCGCGGCGCGCTAGCGAGAGTGCCCAGCCGCGGGTGACGGACCGACACGCTGGCACCCGCGGGAGGCGGCATGGACGCGACATCGCAGAGCCCGGAGGCGCGCGACCCCGCCTGCCGCCGGGCGGCCCTCGACGCGATCGGCGAGGGCGTCGGGCGGGTGCTGCCGCCGCCCGACGACGGCCTCGGCGAGAGCCTGATCCGCCGGGCCTACTCCGGCCGCGCGGCGGCCGAGGCCGAGGAGGATCGGCTGGTCGTCCGCTTCGGCACCGAGTGGCGCACCTTCATCCGGCGCCAGACGCCGGACCGGCTCACCGCCCTCGACGAGCTGATCGACGAACGGATCGAGCGGCGGGCGCTCGCCCGGTTCTACCGGCGGATGAAGCCCGCGGCGGTCGTCGTCGTCGTCACGGCTTTCGCCCTGGCGCAGTTCGGGGTCGACCGGCTGCCGCTCGTGCGCCAGCTCTGGCGCCTCGTCCGGGGAGATCTGCGATGAGCGCCGCCCTCGACCGCTGGCTCACCCGGCTCTACCACGCGGTCGGCGGGGGCCTGTTTCTCGGGCTCTGCGCGATCGTCTCCTACGCCGCCGGCGACCGGCACCGGCCCGACCGGGTCGGGTCGCCCAAGCTTCTGGCGTCGGAGGTCGCGCCCGGCGGCGCGCTGCGGCAGGCGCGGGTGATCGCCGACCTCGCCGAATGTACGCTGCCCGACGCGCGCCGCCTGCACAGCGTCCGACCCGACCGGCACCAAGTGGCGCCGCCTGCCAACGCCGTCGATGCGCCGCCCTGGGACCGCGACGGCAGACCCCGGACCATCGAGACCGAGATCCCGGCCGACTTTCCCTGCGGGCCGGCGATGCCGGTCGAGAGTCCTTCGGCCGCCTGCAACGGGTTCCGGCGCACCGTCCGCCCGCAGCGCCGGCCGGATGCGGTCATGCCGTTCCGGGTGACCTGCGGTGGTGTCACCACAGGTCCGGCGGGGGCGAAGACGGCGCGAGTACCGTGAAGGCCGCGCCCTCATGGACCCAGGCGCCGCCGGCCTGCGCCTGCGTGAAGGCCGCCGTGTCGGCGGCCCCGGCGGTGTAGTGATGCGCCCCGGTCGCGGTTTCGACGAAGCGCTGGACCGTCAGCGCGTCGATCCCGGCGAGCGCCGGGTCGGCGTAGGCCTGGAACGCCACGCCCTCGGCGTGGAAGCTCGGCAGCATGGCGGCGACGTGGTCGCGCTCCGCCACGCTCGCGGTGTAGAAGTGCTCCCCCGTCCGCGTATCGACGAAGCGGAACACGTCCACCGTATCGGGACTCGCCGCCGGCGCCGCCCAGGCCACGCCCTCCTCGGTGTAGGAGGGCAGGTTCTGCGCGATGTAGTCCCGTTCGCTCGCGCTCGTCGTGTAGAGGTCGTCCCCCGTGCGCGCGTCGCGGAAGTGGAACGTGTCGTCGCGCGCCGCGTCCGGTGCGCTCGCGTAGCCCCGGATGTAGTCGATCGTCATCTGCGCCGGATTCGTCCCGTCGGGGTCGCCGGCCCAGGCCCCGCCGACGGCGAGGTTGGCGATCAGGTACATCGGCGTGTTCAGGTCCGCGGGCGTCGCCGCCTGGAAGGTCGGCTGCCCGTCGTAGTACCAGGTGATCGTGTCCAGCTCCCAGTCGACGCCGTAGGTGTGGAAGCCGGACGTCATGTCCGGCACCGCGACGTTCGACTCGTCGAGGTAATGGGTCG
Organism: Methylobacterium cerastii; assembly: GCF_022179125.1. GTDB lineage: Bacteria > Pseudomonadota > Alphaproteobacteria > Rhizobiales > Beijerinckiaceae > Methylobacterium > Methylobacterium cerastii. The sequence goes on along the minus strand of NZ_BPQG01000007.1, from coordinate 49,100 downwards.
CGTCGACCCGGTGTCCGCCCGAGACCTGGCTGTGGACGGTGTTGCGCAGGATGTTCGGCGCGCCGCCGACCATCTCCATCACGTCGAGTTCGGGCGGCCAGCTCCCGTCCGCCGGCAGCATCCAGAAGGCCGGCCACATCCCCTGCGCCGCCGGAAGCTGCGCCCGGATCTCGAAGTAGCCGTAGGTCTGGCTGAACGTATGGGCGGTGTTGAGCATCCCGGACGTGTAGGCCTGCCCCTCGATCGCATCCCGGATGCCGGGCGCGGCCGGCGCCGCGGTGATCGTCAGCAGGCCGTCGGAGACGTGGAACGGGTCGGGCAGGCCGGCCGTGCCGCCCGCGGCCCCGTCCGACGCGGCGACGTAGTATTGCAACTAGTCATTGTATGGCATCGTCCCGGTGGCGTGGATCTTCGTCGACCATTGCGGCGCCCCGACCGTGTCGAGCCCCGTCGTGCCGTTCCAAGGCGTGAAGTCGTCGAACTCCTCCGCGAAGGTCAGGGTCGCGGTCTTCGACAGGTTGTTCGGATCGATCGCCATGGAGGCCCCCGCCGCGTGTGCGCCACCGGAGTGGATTCGCACACTGAATGCAACTGAGAGTAGAATATCTCGTCTTAAGTTTTGGTTCCGGGCCGCGATCGCGCGATTGCGATCTGCCGGCACCGTTCGGGACGGTTCGTGCGTCTTCGTGGGGCGGGGCCAGGTATAAATCACCGACGCCTTCGACGTTCGACAGTCGTTCCGTGCGGCACGTCGATCGCCGAGCTGCGATCTTGTCGCCCGCTTCCGGGCCGTGATCGCGGGGGATCGCACCCTGCACGAGGGAACCGCTGCCGGTCTCGGCCGTAACGCTTCGCAGCTCCCGACGGACCTTCGATGAGACCCGCCGCCCCCCGATCCACTCACCTCGCACACGAGGCTCTAACCGCGCCGCGAGACACGTCTCGGGCCAGGGGCATTCAGGGCGCATTCAGTGCCTTCGGCCGACAGTCCCGATCCATGCGCTACCCCTTCGCCCTCGCAGCGATCTGCCTGACCGTCGCGGCCCTCGCCGGCGGCGGTCTCGGCACGCTGGCGGAGGAGACCCGCGAGGCGGCCCCGGTCGTCGCCCCCGGGGCGTCGCAGCCGCGGGTCGAGGAGTGCCTGTCGCCCGCCGACATGCGCGAGGAGGTCTCCGAGCGCCGGGTGATCGCGCCGGTGGCGGCGATCAAGGCCGCGCGCACGGTGATCGCGCGGGCGGAGATCCAGCGCGCCAGCCTGTGCCGCCACGCCGACGGCCTCGTCTACATGCTGACCGCCTTGCGTCGGGACGGCCACTTCGTGCACGTGATGGTCGATGCCAAGACCGGCCAGGTGGCGGGCCAGTACTGACCGGCCGAGAAGGCCGTGGCTCGAGGGAGAGTGATCCGTGCGTCTGCTCGTGGTCGAGGATGACCGGGACATCAACCGGCAGGTGGTCAGCGCGCTGGAGGAGGCGGGCTACGTCGCAGACAAGGCCTTCGACGGGGAGGAGGGCGGCTATCTCGGGGAGAGCGAGCCCTACGACGCGATCATCCTCGACATGGGCCTGCCCAAGGCCGACGGCGTCAGCGTGCTGCAGAAGTGGCGCCGGGCCGGGATCAAGACCCCGGTGATCATCCTCACGGCGCGCGACCGCTGGTCCGACAAGGTCGACGGGTTCGATGCCGGCGCCGACGACTACGTGACCAAGCCGTTCCACATGGAGGAGCTGATGGCGCGGGTGCGTGCGCTGCTCCGCCGCGCCGCCGGCCACGCCACCAGCCAGATCGCCTGCGGGCCCGTCACCCTCGACACGCGCTCGGGCCGGGTGTTCGTCGACGGCAACCCGGTCAAGCTCACGAGCCACGAATACCGGTTGCTGTCCTACCTGATGCACCACACCGGCCGCGTCGTCTCCCGCGCCGAGCTGACCGAACACCTCTACGACCAGGATTTCGACCGCGATTCGAACACCATCGAAGTCTTCGTCGGGCGGCTGCGCAAGAAGCTCGCGGTCGACCTCATCCAGACGGTGCGCGGCCTCGGCTACCTGGTGGATCCGAGCCAGCCGCCGGCTCGGGTGTGACGCTTGGCGCCCGCTCTGCGCGATCCTTTCAGAACGAGATTTTTGGATCTTTCACAACCTAAAGGTGTGTTATCAGTATCTCTAGTATGAGAAATGAAGTTTGGGCGAGCGAGATCAAATTTTCGTGGCCCGACGCATTGTGGATCGCGTGACGACCCCACGCCGAGCACTGACGCGACGTTAAGGTTCGGTGATTTAGCCTGCGGATCACTTCGACGGGTTCGGCCCAAGGGTTGCCGAGCCTTCGCGCAAGGATCTCCATGGTTCCCCTTCCGCACAATGAGCCTGCGCGCCTGGCGGCGCTGCGCAGCCTCGACGTGATCGGCATGCCGCCCGAGCCGCATTTCGACGCGCTCTGCCGCACCGCGGCGGCCCTGTTCTCCCTCCCCATCGCGCTCGTCTCGCTCGTCGAAGAGAACGACCAGTGGTTCAAGGGCAAATGCGGCCTCGACCTGGACGGCACCTCGCGCGAGGTGTCGTTCTGTTCGCACGCCATCCTCAGCCCCGAGGTCATGGTGATCGAGGATGCGACGCGCGACGACCGCTTCGTCGTCAACCCGCTGGTGACGGGCAAGCCGCATATCCGCTTCTACGCGGGTGCCCCGCTCGTCCTGGCGCCCGGTCTGCATGCCGGTACCCTCTGCACCATCGACACCCAGCCGCGGACCTTCTCCACCGAACAGCGCCGGCAGCTGCAGGACGTGGCTCAGGTCGTGGTGGCGCAGCTCCGCCTGCACGCGGCCGAGCGGGCCTTGCGTGAACGGGAGGCGGGCTACCGGCTGCTCGCCGACAACACCACCGACATGGTGGTGCGGTCCGATCTCGACGGAACGCGCCGCTACGTCTCGCCCGCGGCCAAGCTGCTGCTGGGCTACGAGGCCGAGGCGTTGGTCGGCACCCGGCCACTCGACTTCGTTCACCCCGACGATGCGGATGAATATCGGCGCCTCCTCGACGACATCGGCGCGGCGCGCGTCACCCACGCCGTGGGGCAGCAGCGATATCGGCGCAAGGATGGGACCTGGGTGTGGGTCGAGGCCTCCTTCAGCCTGACCTACGACGAGATCACGAGTCGACCGGACGGCTACGTCGCTTCCGTTCGCGACATCACGGTTCGCAAGGAGAGCGAGCAGCGGATGGCGCACCTCGCGCGGCACGACGCGCTCACCGGCCTCGGCAATCGCGTCCTCTTCCGCGAACGCTTCGACGAGGAGACTGCGCGCGCGTCGCGGGCGGAGGGCGGGTTCGCGATCCTCTGTCTGGATCTCGACCGCTTCAAGGGCGTCAACGACACGCTGGGCCATCAGGCCGGGGATCAACTGCTGCGCCATGTCGCCGACCGGCTCCGCTCGGTGGTGCGCATCGAGGATACGGTGGCCCGGATCGGCGGCGACGAGTTCGTCGTCATCCAGACCGGCTCCGGCCGACGGGAGGACGCGACCCGGCTGGCCGAGCGCCTGATCGCGGCGATGTCGCTCCCGATCGATCTCGACGGCCATCCCGTCGGGATCGGCGTCAGCATCGGGATCGCGTTGACGCGAGAGGACGGCTTCGACCGCGAGGCGCTTTACCGAGCCGCCGACCGCGCCCTCTACCGCGCCAAGGCGGAGGGGCGAAACGCCTTCCGGTTCGCCTACGCCCCGGACCAGGCTCAGGTCACGGGTGACGCAGCATTCGAACCCCTCGACCGGCAGGTCGCCTGAGCCGACGCCGGCGCGACCCCTGACACACTCGGTCGCCGCGCAGGGGCGCGCCTGCGCATTCACTCGGTTCGGGCGTCGCGATCTCGCGTCGGATGACCCTTGCGCTCGGCCCGAGGACCGACGAGACGATGGGCTTCCGCATCGCCGGTAGAATGGGCGTACGCGCGCCGCCCTCGAAACGTGGTCACGGCATGACTCCGACCTCCCCACGAGCCGAGCCGAAGGATCGTGAGCATCCGGCGCCCGAACCGCGCGTCGCCCCGATGCGCGCGGTCCTGAGCCTGTTCTCCCTCCGGCGTCGCTCGATCGCGGTGCGCCTGGCGGTCTCGGCGCTGCTGGCCAGCTCCGCGATCCTGCTGCTCGCCGCCTGGATCCTGACGACGCTCTACCGCGAGACCACCGAGCGGGCTTTCGACAGCCGCCTGCTGGTCTTCGCCAACAACCTCGCCACCGACCTCGTCACCCCGAGCGACACCGAGAGTCGCGCCTTCACCCTCGGGGACCCGCGCTTCGACCTGCCGCTCTCGGGCTGGTACTGGCAGGTCGGCAAGCCCGACGCCCGGCCGCGGGACCTGCGCACCTCGCGCTCCCTCGTCGGCGTGCCGCTGAAGCCCGCGACCGATCCCGACGGCAAGGCCGGGGTCGGCCAGATCCGCCAGGGCTACGGCCGCGCCCAGGACGACCGGCTGCTCCGCATCATCGAACGCGATGTCGACCTCGGCGAGGACGGGCGCTACACCGTGCGCGTCGCCGGCCCGGCCGACGAGATCGTCAACGACGTCGAGCGCTTCCGCAACTCGCTGTTCATGACCTTCGGCCTGCTCGGTTTGTCGCTGGCGCTGACGACCCTGCTGCAGATCCGCTTCGGCCTGGCGCCGCTGAAGAAGATGCGCGCGGCGCTCGGCGCGATCCGCCGCGGCGAGGCCGACCGGATCACCGGGACCTATCCCCGCGACATCGCCCCGCTCACCGGCGAGGTGAACCTCCTGATCGAGACCAACCGCGAGATCCTGGAGCGCGCCCGCACCCAGGTCGGCAACCTCGCCCACGCGCTCAAGACGCCGCTGTCGATCATCGTCAACGAGGTCGGCGCCTCGGACGCGCCGGCCGACCTCGCCGAGAAGATCCGCGAGCAGGCGGCGGTGATGCGCGACCAGGTGAACTACCACCTCGACCGGGCGCGCGCGGCCGCGCTCGCCGGCACGCTCGGGACCTCGACCGACGTCGAGCCGGCGCTCGCCGGCCTCGTGCGGACCTTCGGGAAGATCTACCGCGACAAGGACATCGCCTACGAGGTCCACGTGCCGGCGGGCCTGCGCTTCCGCGGCGAGCGCCAGGATTTCGAGGAGATGGTCGGCAACCTCGTCGACAACGCCTCGAAATGGGCCGCCGGCCGCGTCGCGATCCGGGCCGAGGCGGTGGAGGCCCACGATTATCCCCACCTTCTCGTCGCGATCGAAGACGACGGCCCCGGCCTGCCGGAGGAGGCGCGCTCGGCGGTGCTCGGGCGCGGCCGACGCATGGACGAATCGAAGCCCGGCTCCGGCCTCGGCCTCTCCATCGTCGCGGACCTCGCCACCCTCTATCGCGGCCGCTTCCGCCTCGAGCAGGCGGCGTTGGGCGGCTTGCGCGCGGTGCTGGAGGTGCCGGGCGACCTGCCCAAGGGCGCGGCCGGGCACTGATCGCGGACGTTCGGGAAAGGTCCGCGCCCTCGTCGTCGCGAAAAGCTTGTCATCGCGAAAAACTTGCGTGACACCGTGACGCCGAGAGCGGGCATCGTACCGCCTGCGGCCGGTCTCTACGATCCGGCCGACGGCCATTCGGTCCCGACGAGGGCCGTCTTACAATCTGAGGGGATGAGGCGGCCGCGGTCTCGCGTCAGGCGAACCGGGACCGCTTCGAAGGTGTGATGACGGCGATCTGGTTCATTCTGGCGGGCATGACCGCCGCGGCCGTCCTGGCCCTGCTCTGGCCGATGTCGCGCCGCGTCGCCATCGTCCCCGATGCGGCCGGCACCGTCACCGAGACGGCGTTCTACGAGGATCAGCTCGCCGAGATCGAGCGCGACCTCCAACGTGGGCTGATCGCGCCCGCGGAGGCGGAATCGGCCCGCACCGAGGCCGCCCGCCGGCTCCTTCGCGCGAGCCGCGCCCCCGGCCCCGGCGAGGCGAGCGTGGCCGAGCCGCGCCTGCGCCAGCGCCGCGCGGCCTCGGCCTTCGCCCTGTCCACCATCCCCCTCGTCGCCCTCCTCGCCTACGGCCTCTACGGCTCTCCCGACCTGCCGGCCCAGACGCCGGGAGACCGGCAGGCGGCGCAATCGGGTGCGCAGGACCTGATGAAGGCCGTCGGGCAGATCGAGGCGCGCTTGGCCGCCGACCCGAACGACGCCCGCGGCTGGGCCGTGCTGGCGCCGGTCTACATGCGGCTCGGCCGGTTCGAGGACGCGGCGCGCGCCTACGCGGCGATCGTCCGGATCAAGGGTGAGACCGCGGAATCGCTGTCGGACTGGGGCGAGGCGATGGTGGCCGCCGGCAACGGCATCGTGCCCCCCGAGGCCAAGGCCGCCCTGACCCGGGCCCTCGCCCTCGACCCCAAGGCGCCCAAGCCCCGCTTCTACCTCGCCCGCGCGGCCGAGCAGAACGGCGACACGCCGGAGGCCATCCGCCAACTCAGCGCCCTGAACGACACCAGCCCGGCCGACGCCCCCTGGCTCCGCCTGGTCCGCGAGAACCTGGCGCGGCTGCGGGGCGAGCCCGCCCCACAGCTGTCCGGGACGCCGGCCAAGGGAGCGGGTAACGGGGCGGGCAAGGGAGCCGGAAAGGACGCGCCCGGGCTGCCGCCGGAGCAGCGCGCCGCGATCCAGGGCATGGTCGACGGCCTCGACGAGCGCCTCGCGGCCAAGGGCGGCACCGTGGACGAATGGCTGCGGCTGGCCCGCTCCCGCGGCGTCCTCGGCGAGCCGGAGCGTGCGCAGGCTGTGCTGGAACGCGCCCGCGCCGCCCTGAAATCCGACCCGGCCGCGCTCGCGAGCCTGGAGGCCGGCGCGCGCGACCTCGGCCTGTCCGGCAAGCCGGCCGACGGCACGCCGCGCGACGCCGGCAGCGCCGTGCCCCCGGCCTCGCTGAACGCCGCCACGCCGGAATCCCGCGCCGAGACCGAGTCGGCGGCCGCCGCGGTGACGGCGATGCCGCCGGCCGAGCGCGACGCCGCGATCCGCGGCATGGTGGCCGGCCTCGACCGCCGGCTCGCGGCCAAGGGCGGCAGCGTCGACGAATGGCTGCGGCTCGTGCGCTCCTACAGCGCGCTCGGCGATCCGGAGCAGGCCGGCAAGGTCCTGAGCCGCGCGCGGATGGCGCTCGCCGCGGACCCGGGCGCCGCCGAGCGGCTCGACACCCTGGCGAAGGAACTCGGCCTTCCGCTGCGCCCCTGACGATCTGTCCCGGCACGGGCGACTTGACCCGCGGCCCGTCGGAGCCGACATCCGAGAGGATAAGAATGAGGACGGCACGGCGCCGGACCGACCTTCGTGGGTCGTGCCGGGGCCGGACCACCCGCCGGGGACGGACTGAACTCGTGACGCGCAAGAGCCGCCGCCTGATCCTGATCGCCGCCTGTGGCGCCGTCCTGGCGCTCGCCGTCGGGCTCATCCTGTCGGCGATGAGCGGGTCGATCGTGTTCTTCCGCTCGCCGACCGAGGTGGCGAACCAGGGCGTCGGCCCCGGGACGCGCTTCCGTCTCGGCGGCCTGGTGAAGGACGGCTCGCTCCAGCGCGGGGCGAACCAGAAGATCGACTTCGCGGTGACCGACACGAACGCGACCGTCCAAGTCCAGTATACCGGCCTTCTGCCCGACCTGTTCCGCGAGGGGCAGGGCGTCGTCGCCGAGGGAACGCTGGAGCCGGGCGGCATCTTCCGCGCCGACACCGTGCTCGCCAAGCACGACGAATCCTACATGCCGCGCGAGGTCGCCGACGCGCTCAAGGCGCAGGGGCGCTGGCAGGAGGGCGGCAAGGGCGGCAAGGGCTCCGTGAAGACGGACCCGCCGAAGGCCGCCGACGCCGCACCCGCGACCCTCGGCCCGCGCAGCGAGCGCTGAGCCGATGTCATTGACTCGAGGAACCGCCGCTTGATCGTCGAGGTCGGACATTTCGCGTTGGCGCTGGCGCTGGCGCTCTCCCTGGTCCAGTCGGTGATGCCGATCTGGGCCGCCCGCTCGGGCGACGCCGCCCTGCGGCAGGTGGCGACGCCGGCGGCGCTCGGCGCCTTCGCCTGCGTGCTGTTCGCGTTCGCGGCGCTGACCTACGCCCACGCCACGTCCGACTTCTCGGTCCAGAACGTGGTCGAGAACTCGCACACGACGAAGCCGTTCATCTACAAGCTCTCCGGCGTCTGGGGGAACCACGAGGGCTCGATGCTCCTCTGGATCCTGATCCTCACGCTGTTCGGGGCGATGGTGGCGGTGGCCCGCGAGTCGGTGCCCCCGGTGCTGCGCGCCAACACCCTGGCGGTGCAGGGCTTCATCACCTTCGTCTTCGTGCTGTTCGTGATCACCACGTCGAACCCGTTCACCCGGGCGGTGCCGGCGCCGGTCGAGGGCAACGACCTCAACCCGCTGCTGCAGGATTTCGGCCTCGCGGTGCACCCGCCGCTGCTCTACGTCGGCTATGTCGGCTTCTCGATCACCTTCGCCTTCGCGATCGCGGCCCTGATCGACGGCAAGATCGACGCCGTCTGGGCCCGCGCGGTGCGCCCGTGGACGCTGACCGCCTGGAGCTTCCTGACGCTCGGCATCGCGATGGGCTCGTACTGGGCCTATTACGAGCTCGGCTGGGGCGGCTGGTGGTTCTGGGACCCGGTCGAGAACGCCTCGCTGATGCCGTGGATCGCCGGCACTGCGCTGTTGCACTCCACCGTCGTGATGGAGAAGCGCGACGCCCTCAAGGTCTGGACGGTGCTCCTCGCCATCCTCACCTTCTCGCTGTCGCTGCTCGGCACCTTCATCGTGCGCTCGGGCGTACTTACCTCGGTGCACTCCTTCGCCACCGACCCGACCCGCGGCATCTTCATCCTCGCGATCCTGATCCTGTTCATCGGCGGGTCGCTGACGCTGTTCGCGTGGCGCGCGCCGATGCTGCGGCAGGGCGGCCTGTTCGCGCCGATCTCGCGCGAGGGCGCGCTGGTGATGAACAACCTGTTCCTCGTGGCCGCCTGCGCCACCGTGCTCGTCGGCACGCTCTACCCGCTGCTGCTGGAGATGCTGACGGCGGAGAAGATCTCGGTCGGGCCGCCATTCTTCAACTACACCTTCGTGCCGCTCGCGATCCCGCTGCTGCTGATCGTGCCGTTCGGGCAGACCCTGGCCTGGAAGCGCGGCGACGCGCTCGCCGCCTCGCAGCGCCTGTTCGCGGCCCTCGGCCTCGCCCTGGCGGTCGGCCTCGCCACCCTGGCCTGGACCTGGGGCGGCCCGGCCATGGCTCCGGTCGGCGTGGGCCTGGGCGCCTACCTCATCGTCGGCTCGGTGCTGGAGATCGTCTCGCGCGCCCGCGGCTTCGGCAGCAGCCGCACCCGCGCGCCCGGCCTGATCTGGCGCCGGGCGATCGGCCTGCCGCGCTCGGCCTGGGGCACGGCCATCGCCCATGCCGGCGTCGGCGTGGTCGTGCTCGGCATCGCGGCGCAGGGCTGGGCGACCGAGGGCCTCGCCACCCTGAAGCCCGGCCAGACGCTGGCGACCGGCCCCTACGTGGCGACGCTGGATCGAGTCGCGCCACGGCCCGGTCCGAACTACGAGGAGGTCGCGGCCTTCCTCACCATCCGCGACAAGGCCGGCGACGAGATCGGCCAGGTCGACACCGGCAAGCGCTTCTACCCGAGCCGCAAGATGACGGTGACGGAATCGGGCCTGCTCACCCGCGGCGTCAGCCAAGTCTACGCCAGCCTCGGCGAGATCTCGCCCGACGGCAGCATCGGCCTGCGGCTGTACTACAAGCCGCTGGTGCTGCTGATCTGGCTCGGCGCGGTGGTGATGGCGCTCGGCGGCGGCCTGTCGCTCACCGACCGGCGCATGCGCGTCGGCGCGCCCGCCCGCGCCAAGCTCAAGCCCGTTCCCCCGCACGCGGTCCCGGCCGAATGAGCGCCGCGCGCACGCTCCGCGGCCTCCTGCTCGCCGGCCTCGTGCTCGGGGCGGGCGCGGCCCAAGCCGTCCAGCCGGACGAGGTCCTGAAGGACCCGGCCATGGAGCATCGCGCCCGCGAGATCTCCTCGGGCCTGCGCTGCCTCGTCTGCCAGAACCAGTCGATCGACGATTCCGACGCACCGCTGGCGAAGGACCTCCGGCTGATCGTGCGCGAGCGGCTGAAGGCCGGCGACAGCAACCAGGGCGTCGAGGATTACGTGGTGAACCGCTACGGCGAGTTCGTGTTGCTGCGCCCCGTCCTGGCGCTCCACACCGTGCTCCTGTGGCTGACGCCGCTGCTCGCGGTGCTGCTCGGCGGCTTCGGGATCTGGCGCCTGTCGCGCCGCGCGGCGCCGGCGCCCGAGCGTGGCCTGTCGGCGTCCGAGCAGGCCGACGTCGCGGCTCTGCTCCGGCGCGAGTGATCCCCGTCGGGGTCCGTGGCAATTCGCGCCCACGCCCGAGGCATGATGTGCGCCTGCGGCGGCGAGTCGGCACGAGTCTTGGATCCGCCTCTCGCGAAAACGATCCGCGAAGGATGCGAGCATGGCCACGGCGACGCTGACGATCTCCAGCCGGAACTACTCGTCGTGGTCGCTTCGCGGCTGGCTGATCTGCAAGATGGCCGGCCTCGACTTCGACACCGAGATGTTGCCCGGCGGCGACGAGACCTCGCGCGCCGAGCTGCTCCACCTCTCGCCCTCGTTCCTCGTCCCCCGCCTGCACCACGAGGGCATCGTGGTTTGGGACACGCTGGCGATCGCGCAGTACCTCAACGAGACCTTCCCCGAGGCCGGCTTCCTGCCGAAGGACGTGGCCGCCCGCGCCCATTGCCGCTCGATCGCCGGCGAGATGCACGGCGGCTTCATCAACCTGCGCTCGGCCCTGCCGATGAACCTGAAGGCCTTCCACCCGAGCTTCCGGGTGTTCAACGGCGCCAAGGGCGACATCGAGCGCATCGTCACGATCTTCGACGACTGCCTCGCCCGCTACGACGGGCCGTTCCTGTTCGGCGAGCGCCCGACGCTGGCCGACGCGATGTACGCCCCCGTCTGCACGCGCTTCCGCACCTACGACGTGACCCTTCCCCCGCGCGCCACCGCCTATCGCGACGCCATCCTGCACTGGCCGCTGATGGTCGAGTGGGCCGAGGCCGCCGCCGAGGAGCCGGAGGAGATCGAAGAGCTCGACATGGAGTTCTGAGGGCGGAGCAGCCCTGAACCGCGTCCGTCGTCGGCGAGCCGAGGCTCCGCCGATCGATCACGAACACTCCCCGTCATCCCGGGGCTGCGCAGCAGTGTCCGGGATCTAGAGCCGCCGACGGCGCCAGCCGAAGCACGACCTGCGGTTCTGGATTCCGGGCTCGCCTTCGGCGCCCCGGAATGACGGCGAGGGGTGGTTGGCGGGAGCCCTTACCCCTTGGGCCAGGCCCGGATGTCGACGAAGCGGCCGGCCACGGCGGCTGCGGCGGCCATGGCCGGGGAGACGAGGTGGGTGCGGCCGCGATGGCCCTGGCGGCCCTCGAAGTTGCGGTTCGAGGTCGAGGCGCAGCGCTCGTTCGGGCTGAGGCGGTCGGCGTTCATGCCGAGGCACATCGAGCAGCCGGGCTCGCGCCAATCGAAGCCGGCGGCCTTCAGCACCGTGTCGATGCCCTCGGCCTCGGCCTGCGCCTTCACCAGGCCGGAGCCCGGCACCACCATCGCCGAGACGCTCTCGTGCACCTTCTGGCCCGCGACCATCTGGGCGACGATGCGCAGGTCTTCGATCCGGCCGTTGGTGCAGGAGCCGATGAACACCCGGTCGAGGGTGATGTCGGTGATCTTCGTGCCCGGCGTGAGCCCCATGTAGGACAGGGCCTTCTCCTTCGAGGCGCGCTTGTTCTCGTCGAGGATCGAGGCCGGGTCGGGCACCGAGCCCAGCACGGAGATCACGTCCTCGGGGCTCGTGCCCCAGCTGACGATTGGCGGCAGGCTGGCGGCGTCCAGGCGGACTTCCTTGTCGAAATGCGCGCCCTCGTCGCTGACGAGGCTCTCCCAGTAGGCCCGCGCCCGCGCGAAGGCCTCGCCCTTCGGCGCCATCGGCCGGCCTTCGCAATAGGCGTAGGTCGTGGCGTCCGGGGCGACGAGGCCGGCGCGTGCGCCGCCCTCGATCGACATGTTGCAGATCGTCATCCGGCCTTCCATCGACAGCGCGCGGATCGCCTCGCCCGCATACTCGATGACGTGGCCGGTGCCTCCGGCGGTGCCGATCTCGCCGATGATCGCGAGCACGATGTCCTTGGCGCTGACGCCGGCCGGCAGCACGCCGTCGACGGTGACGCGCATGTTCCTGGCCTTCTTCTGCAGCAGCGTCTGCGTGGCGAGCACGTGCTCGACCTCGGAGGTGCCGATGCCGTGGGCGAGAGCCCCGAACGCGCCGTGCGTCGAGGTGTGGCTGTCGCCGCAGACGATGGTCTGGCCGGGCAGGGTGAAGCCCTGCTCGGGGCCGATGATGTGGACGATGCCCTGGCGGCGATCGAGGGCATCGTAGAACTCGATGCCGAAATCCTTGACGTTCTGCGCCAGCGCCTCGAGCTGGATCCGGCTCTCCGGGTCCTCGATGCCCTTGGAGCGGTCCGAGGTCTGGACGTTGTGGTCCACCACCGCCAGCGTCTTCTCCGGGGCGCGCACCGTGCGACCGGCCACGCGCAGACCCTCGAAGGCCTGCGGGCTCGTCACCTCGTGGACGAGGTGCCGGTCGATGTAGAGCAGCGTCGAGCCGTCGGCCTCGACGTCGACGATGTGGTCGTCCCAGATCTTGTCGTAGAGGGTGCGCGGGCTCGTCATGGATTCTGGTCGCTTCGCGGCGTGTCTGTTGCCGGCCAACGGCCGGCGCGGAGGTCTTTAGTAAGGTTCGACGCGCGATTTCGGAAGTGGCTGCCGGCCGACGCCCGCGGATGGCAGACCGGCACCGGCCGCAATGGGGATGCGAGGGGGGCAGGGAGGGGGCAGCGAGCGGGCAGGATCGCTCGAAGGGGAGTCAGGCCGCCGCCGTCGTCATCCGATCCCTGCCGGCCATTCCGCAGGGCACTGGATCTTCGCCGGGAAGTGCGGCAACCGTCTTGGGGGATGCGGGGGCATCGCGGGAGGCCGGCGTGAGCGGGATCGTGGTGACCTATGAGGGGCGCTTGCGCTGCCGTTCCGAGCATGCCGATTCCGGTGCCGTCGTCCTCACGGATGCTCCGAAGGACCATCACGGGCTCGGGGCCGGCTTCTCTCCGAGCGAGATGCTGGCGGTGTCCCTCGGCAGTTGCATTCTGAGCATGATGGGTGTGGCCGCGCACACGATGGGCCTGGAGATCGGCCGTGCGACGGCGACCGTCACGAAGGAGATGGCCGACGCCCCGCGACGCATCGCCCGGTTGTCGGTCGCCCTCCAGGTGCCCGGCGCCTTCGACGACGGGCAACGCGCCCGGCTGGAAGCGGCCGCCCACGCATGCCCGGTCCACGGCCTCCTGAACATCGACGCTCCCATCACCATCGACTGGATCGGATAGCGACGACGCCGATGCGCGCAGGATCGTCAGCTCCCTCCCGTCCATGCGACGGACACCAGCCGCGCCCCGCGCCCGGAGCCGACCTTTGACCCTGCATCCGCCCGAACTCCTCATGCTGAAGCCGATGCACCCGAGCGTGGCGGAGGCCCTGACGCCCACCTTCGCCCTGCACCGGCTCGACACCGCGAACGACCGCGACGCGTTCCTCGCCGAGGTCGGCCCGCGCGTCCGCGGGCTCGCGGTCAACGCCCAGGCGGTGGTGGACGGCGCGCTGCTCGACCAGCTTCCCAACCTGGAGATCGTCGCCAACTTCGGGGTCGGCTACGACACGATCGACGCCGCCGAGGCCGCGCGGCGCGGCGTCGTCGTCACCAACACGCCGGACGTGCTCACCGACGAGGTCGCGGACCTGGCGGTCGGCCTCCTGCTCGCCACGATCCGCCGGATCCCGCAGGCGGACCGCTACCTGCGCGCCGGGCGGTGGCCGGCGGCGCCGTTCCCGCTCACCGCATCGCTGCGCGGGCGCCGGGTCGGCATCCTCGGGCTCGGGCGGATCGGGCGGGCGATCGCCCGCAGACTCGAAGGCTTCGGCGTCGAGATCGCCTATCACGGACGGCGGCCGCAAGCCGACGCGCCCTACGCCTACCATCCGACCCTGGTCGGGCTGGCGCAAGCCGTCCACGTGCTCATGGTGGTGGCGCCGGGTGGCGCCGGCACGGACGGCCTCGTCGACGCCCCGGTGCTCGCGGCGCTCGGGCCGGAGGGCATCCTCGTCAACGTCGCCCGCGGCAGCGTGGTGGACGAGGCGGCGCTGGTCGCAGCGCTTGAGGCCGGCACGATCCACGGCGCCGGCCTCGACGTCTTCGCCGCCGAGCCGCACGTGCCGGAGCGGCTCGTCGCCCTCGACCGGGTGGTGCTGCTGCCGCATGTCGGGTCGGGCACGCACGAGACCCGCGCCGGCATGGGGCGGCTCGTCGTCGACAACCTGGTCTCGTGGTTCGAGGGCCGCGGGCCGCTGACGCCGGTGGCGGAGACGCCCTGGCCGGTTTCGGGCGCCCGCGCATGAGCACGGCCCACTCCGTCGCCGGCCTACGGTTCGCTGCCGGGGCTTGGCTCGCTCTGGCCGGCGCCGCCCGCGCGCAGGAGCCGCCCGCGGCCGACTCGCCCGCGCCCTTCGCGATGACCCTCCCCGAGGCGCGCGGCGGCGTGCCCGGCACCTGGGACTTGTCGCGCGACGGCACCAACCGGCGCTGCGTGATGACGCTGAGTTCGGAATCCGGCGAGGCCGGGCAGGTGGTGCGGTTTCCTGCCGGCTGTCGGCGGGCGGTGCCGGTGGTGGGAACGGTCGCCGGCTGGCTCTTCGCCGACGGCGTCGTCCGCCTCGTCGACAGGAACGTCCGCCCGGTGCTGGCCTTCGCCAAACGCCCCGACCAGCGCAGCTACGTCGCCACGGCCGCGTCGGGCGAGAGCTACAGCCTCGTCCCCCTCGAGATCGCAGCGATGGGCCCGCCGAGCCTCCTCGATCCGGCGCCGGTCGCGATCACGCCGCCCGCGGCCGCGCCGTCCGCAGCGCCGGAGCCGGTGCAGACCCCGGCGGCCGCGCCCGGGCCCGGCATTGGCGCGCAGGCCGGGATCTACGCCCTCGACCGGTTGCTCAACCGCGACGTCTGTCGCCTCGATCTCGGCGGCGGTCCCGGCGCGCCGGTGCACCTGCTTCCGAATTGCCGCGACACCGGGATCGAGGTGTTCGACCCGGCGACGTGGCGCACCGGCCAGGGCCGGATGACCCTGGTGGCCAAGCGCGGGCACGTGGTGAACCTCGTGCCCGCCGGCGACGGCACCTGGCGGCGCGACCCCGAAACCGGCGTCGCCTTCGTGCTCCGCCGGGTCGAGCCGTAAGGCCGCCCTACAGGGTCGCGATCACTTGGCCCCGTCGGCCTTGCCGGCGTCGTCCTTCGGCTTCTCCTTGCCGAGGTAGATGTATTCCGGCGCCGCGCGGAGCTGGTCCTTGTCGGTGTTGATCACCGCCCGCAGCGCCTTGCCGTCGATCCGCTGGAGGTGAAGCGCGCTGGGATCGACCGCCACGTACTTGGTGCCGATCCCGAGGAAGCCGCCGACGCCGACGACCCAGGCCTTCACCTTGCCGTCGAAGCCGATCACCACGTCGGCGATCTCGCCGATGGTCTCGTTGGCGCCGTTGATGATGCTCTGGCCGACGAGCTTCGAGCTGACCATGTCGTCGGGCGACTGTGCGACGAAGGTCGGCCGCAGGTCGTTCGTGAAGGTCGCGGGCTGCCCCGGCACCGGCTCGACCGGCTTCAATGGCGCGGCCGACGCGTCCGGCTTCACCGTGTCGGACTTGACCGTGTCAGACTTGGTCGTGTCGGAGCTGGAGGCGTCGGGCTTCACCACGTCAGGCTTCACCACGTCGGGCTTGGGCGCGTCCGGCGAAATCGTGGCCGGCTTCTCCGGCGGCACCGCCTGGGTGCCCGGCGCGGGCGCGGTCGGGGCCGGCGTCTGCGCGAGCGCGAGGCTCGTTCCCAGGGCGGTCGTGCCCAGGGTGAGGAGGACCGTTCCGGCAATCAGGCTGCGCATCGCGTCTCGTCTTTCCATCGTCGCCCCGCGCCCGATCCGGCCCGAAGTCGACAGTCAAGGTTCCCCCGCAAAAGGCCCGCCGCATCAGAAGGTTCCACCGGTGCCGACGGTGCGCCGGCTCGCGAAATCGCGCGATCGGCCGCCCTGGACCTCTCGGCCGCCTGCGCCATGTGGTGGCTGACGTGATCTGCCACCGTTCCGGAGGCTGCAAGCCCATGATCCTTCACCGCCGCGACGCCCTCGCCCTCCTCGGTGCGGCCGTCGGCGCCGCCACCGCCGGCCGCGCCCAAGCCCTGGATGCAGGGATGCGTGCCACCGCCTTCGCCTTCGACGGGCCGGAAGGGGGCGCAATGCCGCTCTCGGCCTATGCCGGGCGACCGATCCTGGTGGTCAACACCGCCACCGCCTGCGGCTATGCCGGCCAGCTCGCAGGGCTGCAGACCCTGTGGACCCGCTTCCAGGAGCGCGGTCTGACGGTGCTCGGCGTGCCGTCGCCCGATTTCGGCAACCAGGAGCCGCTGGACGGGGCCGCCATCGCCGAGGCCGCCCGCAAGAACCACGGCGTCACCTTCCCGCTCACGGCCAAGACGCGGGTGAAGATGCCGGGCGCGCACCCGTTCTACCAGTGGGCGGCGCTCGAGAAGCCCGGCGAGACGCCGCGCTGGAACTTCCACAAGTACCTCGTGGCCCGCGACGGCACCCTGGCCGCCGCCTTCGCGACGCAGGTCGAGCCGACCGATCCGCGGGTGATCAGCGCGATCGCCGGGGCGCTCGACAAGGCTTGAAGGTCAGGGCCTGAGGGTCACGCCGCCGGCGCCTTGGCCCGGTCGGCCCCGCGCGACACGGCGAGCAGGGCGTCGAGTTCGCGGCCGGCCGCTTCGATGCGCGCGGCCACCGTCGCGTCGGCGACGACCCCGTCCGCGATCTCGTCGCCGCCGGCATAGACCGAGGTCGGCGCGATGTGCGCGGAGAAGAACCCGAACAGCGGACGGAGCGAGTGCTCCACCACCAGCGCATGGCGCAGGCCGCCGCCGGTGGCGGCGAGCGCCACCGGCAGGCCGACGAGCGCCTCCGCGCCGACGAAGTCGAACACGTGCTTGAACAGGCCGGAATAGGCGCCCTTGTAGACCGGCGTCCCGACGATCAGCGCGTCGGCCCCCTCGATCGCCGCGACCAGCGCCTCCGCCGCCTCCGAGAGGTCGTCGCGGGTGAGCGCACCGAGGCCCGGCCCGGCGTCGATCAGGTCGATCACGGTCAGGTCGATGCGGCGATGGCGGCCGAGTTCCGCGGCGATCGCCTCGACGAGGGTGCGGGTGCGCGAGGGCCGGTTGATGCTCGCCGAGAACGCGACGACGCGGGGCAGGGGCACGGATGGGACCTCGGGACTCGGCGGAGCGCCCCGGCCCGTGGAGGCCGGCGGCGCGATCGGCCCGTTGTGACCGGTCCGGCGACGCTTGGGAACCACCGGGGGGCGCGACTCCGCCGCCGTGTCGGGGGCTGTCCGTCCATTCGGCGGGATGCGCGTGAGGGGACCCGATGTCATGGCATTGGCCCTTCGCACGGGTTGGGGCGTCCCGGCGGAGCACCGGATCGGAGGCCGTGGACGGCGTTCCCTGCAAGTCCCTAGCCCGGCGCGTCCGGTCGGAAGGAAAGTGTGACACGCATCGGTTGGGATTTCATGAAGCGGTCGAGACGCGCCCGACGGCAGCACAGTTCGCCGAAGCCCCAAGCTTGACAGCGGCGCCGAATTCTTCGCGATGGTGTCTCCCCCGGCCTCGGAGACACGTCCGCTCATGAACTCGCTCGTCGCGCGCCTGAACGGCTACGCCCCCCTCGCCTTGTCGCTGCTGCGGGCGGTGACCGGCCTCGTCTTCCTCCAGCACGGCACGCAGAAGCTGTTCGGCCTGCCGCCCCGCGCGATGCCCGCGCCCGAGATGCTCTCCCTCGCGGGCGCCGCGGGCCTGCTCGAACTGGTCGGCGGCGCGCTGATCATCCTCGGCCTGTTCACCCGGCCCGTCGCGTTCCTGCTATCAGGCCAGATGGCGGTGGGCTACTTCCTCGTCCACGCGCCGAAATCGCCGTTCCCGGCGGTCAACGGGGGCGACGCCGCGATCCTGTTCTGCTTCGTCTTCCTGTACCTCGTCTTCGCCGGCCCCGGCCCGCTGAGCGTGGACGCCGCCCGCGCCGGCCGCCGCTACTGAGCCGAGGTCGTCACTGAGACAATCCGTCGACCGGGTCGGCGTCGATCCGCATCCGCAGGATCGCGTAGGGTGGTTGCTGCAGGTCCTTGCCGTGGTTGAACTCGGGGCGGCGGTTCACCTGCGCGCCCGAAATGTAGAGCCAGCGGTCGGCGGTGATCCAGAACGTGTCCGCCCAGATCAGGCGCGGATCCGAGGCGATCACCGTGATCGTGCCGTCGGGGTCGCGCCGGCCGACGGCGTTGTGCTCCTGCAGGCTGAGGTAGACCCGGTCCTTCGAGTCGGTGGTCAGGCCGCCGGTCATCCCCTTCTCGCCGAGATCCTTCACGGTCGCCGCCACCTCGGTATCCGTGACCTTGGGGTCGAGGAGGCCCGCGGTCTCCACGGAATACAGCCGCCGCGCCATCAGCGGCGCGTAGTACAGGCGCGTGCCGTCGGGGCTCAGCGCGATGCCGTTGGCGCCGCCCTTCGGATGCTGCGGCGGGCCGTCGCCCTTGGTCTGCATCACCGGGCGCTCCTCGACGAACTTCACCACGCCCTTCTGCGACTTGGTGCTGGCATGCTCGGAGAGCCGCCGCGCCACCTGTCCGGTAGCGAGGTCGACCGCGAGGATCGCCCCGTCCTCGCCCTGGCCCTGGTCGGTGATGTAGGCGCGCTGGCGCCCGGCTCGGACCTCGACGCGCAGGTCGTTCAGCGACGAGGTCGGCGTGACGCCGGCCTCGAGCGGGATCATGCGGACGATCCGGTTCGTGGCGAGGTCCATCTGGACGAGCTTGGCCCCGCCCGGCACCGGCGCGCCCTTGCCCTCGGGCAGGCCCGAATCGAGCAGCCACAGGCTGTCGTCGGGGGCGAAGACGCCGTTCGGCACGTGGAAGAACGTCGCCTGCGGCTGCCCCGCGTCCGGGGTGTTGGTCGCCTGGTCGGGATAGGCCTTCACCGAGCCGTCTGGCGACACCTCACCCACCGTGATCGGCTCCTTGCCGGTGAAGCGCGGCATCATCACGAAGACGCGGCCCTTGTGCGAGATCGCCAGCCCGGTCGGGGTCGAGGGCGCGTTCGCGGCGAGCGCCAGCTCCATCGGAGACGCCTTCCGGCTCGCCACCGCGGTCCCGCCTGGCGCGGGCGAGCCGCCCTCGGCCGCGACCGCGGGCAGGGCGAGGGCGGCGAGGCCGCCGGCGAGGAGGTGGCGCCGGGCGAGAGACAGTCGGGCGAAGGACATGGAGCTTACCGTTTCAGCCGCGGGGCGCGACGCGCAGGTCGATGGCGAGGATGGCGTGGCCGGCGGCGACGAACAGCCGGCGCCCGTCCGATCCGCCGAAGGCGAGGTTCGCGGCAGCCGTCGGCATGGCGATCCGCCCGAGCGCCGTGCCGTCGGGTGCGAAGATGCGGATGCCGTCGCCGCAGGCGGCGTAGACCCGGCCGGCGGCGTCGACCTTGAGGCCGTCGGGTACGCCGGCTTCGATCGCCGCGAAGGTCCGCGGCGGCCCAAGCCGACCGTCCGGACCGACCGCGAAGGCCATCACCGCGCGACCCCCCTCTGGGTTGAGCGACGCCCCGGATTCGCTGACGTAGAGGGTGCGCCCGTCCGGCGCGAAGGCGAGGCCGTTCGGCTGGTCGAGGGCGTCGGTCATCGCCTCGACGCGGGCCGCCGACGAGCCCGGCGCGGTGACGCGGTAGACGCGCCGCGCGGCCTGCTCGGGCTCGGCCAGGATGCCCTCTTCGGGCTGGGTGATGCCGAAGACGGGATCGGTGAACCACACCGCTCCGTCAGTGGCGACCACCGCGTCGTTGGGGGAGTTCAGCCTCTTGCCGCCGAACGCGTCCGCCAGCACGGTCTTGGTCCCGTCCGCCTCGCGCCGCACCACCCGCCGGGTGCGGTGCTCGCAGGTGATCAGGCGTCCTTGCGCGTCCAGCGCGTTGCCGTTGCCGTTCTCGGACGGGTCGAACAGGGTCTTCGCCGACCCGTCCTCCGCGAGCACGCGGATCCGGTTGGCCTTGGTGTCGCTGAACACCAGCCCGCCGAGACCGGGCGCCCAGCACGGACCCTCGCACCAGCGCCCGTCGTCGAACAGCGTCCGCAGTTGTGCAGACGGGTCGATCAGCGCGTCGAGCCGCGGATCGTCCACCCGCACCACCGCGCCCGCCGCCCGCGCCGTCGAGGCGGCGAGCAGGCCGAGGCCGCCCGCCAGGATCGTGCGTCGATGCGGCATGAAGCTCCCGGGACGGGCGACCGGCCGGGTTGCCGTCGCGCGGTCAGGGAAGGCGCAGAAGCACGCCTCGGTTCCCGCGAGCCGTCTCGCACCGCACCGCCTGCCCCAGCGGAAGGGGGAGGGAAAGCCGCCGCTCAGTGCCCCCGCCGTGCCCCCAAAGCCGACAGGATGCGCGCCCACGAGCGCGTGCCCTTGTGGAAGCTCCGCAGGTCGTACTTCTCGTTCGGCGAGTGGATGCGGTCGTCGTCGAGTCCGAAGCCGATCAGCAGGGTGTTGCGGTCGAGGAGGCGCTTGAAGTCGCCGACGATCGGGATCGAGCCGCCCGCGCCCACCGTCACCGCGGGCACGCCCCACTCGTCCTGGAGCGCGGCGCGGGCGGTCTCCAGCTCCGGCATGTCGAAGGGCAGGCTGATGGCGCGCGAGCCCTTGTAGCAGATCACGTTCACCGAGCAGTCGGCGGGGATGCGTGCGCGCACGAAGGCCTCGAAGGTCTCGGCGAGCTTCTGCGGGTCCTGGTCGTCCACGAGGCGGAACGAGACCTTGGCGCTGGCCTTGCCCGCGATCACCGTCTTGGTGCCCTCGCCGGTATAGCCGCCGATGATGCCGTTGACGTCGCAAGCCGGCCGCGACTGCACCAATTCGATCAGCAGACGCCCGCGCTCGCCGGCCGGCTCCGACAGGCCGATGGGGCCGAGGAACGTTTCGGGCGTGAAGTCGAGGCCGCGCCACTGCTCCAGCACCTCGGGCGGCCGCTCGCGCACGCCGTCGTAGAAGCCAGGCAGCGTCACCTTGCCGTCATCGTCGTGCAGGTCGGCGAGGATGCGCGACAGCACGTGGATCGGGTTGCGCGCGGCGCCGCCGAAGAAGCCCGAATGCAGGTCGCGGTCGGCGCAGGTCACCTCGACCTCGAAATAGGCGAGCCCGCGTAGTGACGAGGTGATTGCCGGCGTCGTCGGGTTCCACATCGACGTGTCGCACACCAGCACGACGTCGGCGGCGAGCCGATCCTTGTTCCGCGCCACCCATTCCGGCAGCCCCTGCGAGCCGTTCTCCTCGGCGCCCTCGATCAGGATCGTGACCGCGCAGGGTAGCTCGGCGTTCATCGCGAGATGCGCCCGGCAGGCCTCGACGAAGGTCATCACCTGGCCCTTGTCGTCGGAAGCGCCGCGGGCGACGATTGTCTTCTCGCCCTTCGCGTCGGTGGCGATCCGCGGCTCGAACGGCGGCGTCTCCCACAGGTCCAGCGGGTCCACCGGCTGCACGTCGTAATGCCCATAGAACAGCACGTGCGGCGCCCCGGGCTTCGGCTTATGCGCCAGCACGACGGGGTGGAGCGAGGTCTCCTCCACCGAGGTCTCGAACCCGAGCGCCGTCAGGTCCGCGGCGAGCCAGGCCGCCGCCTCGCGGCAATGGGGGGCATAGGCCTGATCGGTCGAGATCGAGGGAATCCTGAGGAAGGCGAACAGGCGCTCCAGGGCGTTGTCGAGATCCTTGTCGATGTCGTTGAGGACGGAATCGAGGGCGGCCATCGGGGCTCCTGAGGCGGTTCGGCGGTCCGGCCCAGGGTTAGCCGAGGCGTGCGCAAACGGAAACCGCTTGGCCCGCAACGCGACGCCCGACGCGGCGACGACCACGGATTGGAACGGCGGCAGATTGGAACCGTTATCGAGTGCAACGGACGAGCCGTGCGGCGAGGCCGGATGCACGCCTTGCGCGCCGTGTTCGCCCCGACCTGTTCGCCCTTTCGCGAAAAACCTTTTCTCTTGGAACGCCTCATGCTCATCGAAAGCGGTTCGCCGGTCGCCGCGGACACCCGGGTCGGCATCAGCCTGACCATCAACGGGCAGCACCGCGAACTCCAGGTCGCCCCCTGGACCACCCTGCTCGACCTGCTGCGCGAGACCCTCGACCTCACCGGCACCAAGAAGGGTTGCGACCACGGCCAGTGCGGCGCCTGCACGGTGCTGGTGGACGGCGTCCGCGTGAATTCCTGCCTCGCCCTGGCGGTGATGAAGGACGGCGCCGAGGTCACCACCGTCGAGGGCCTTGCCGGCCTGTCGAACGGCGGCGCCGGCAGCAACGGCCTGCACCCCATGCAGGCGGCCTTCGTCGAGCACGACGCCTTCCAGTGCGGCTACTGCACGCCGGGCCAGCTCTGCTCGTCGGTCGGCATGATGAACGAGGGTCACGCGCATTCGCGCGACGAGATCCGCGAGGCGATGAGCGGAAACATCTGTCGCTGCGGCGCCTACACCAACATCGTCGACGCGATCGAGGATGTGATGGCGCAGGACGGTGCGGCTCAAGACTTGGGAGCCGCCCGATGAACCGCTTCGATTACGTTCGCGCCGGCACCGTGGCGGAGGCCGTGCAGGCCTTCGCCGGCGCACCCGGCGCGCAGTTCATCGCCGGCGGCACCAACCTCGTCGACCTGATGAAGTACGACGTGACGCGCCCCGGCCGCCTGATCGACATCACCCGCCTGCCGCTCGGCGACATCGCCGAGCACGACGGCGGACTGCGGGTCGGCGCCCTCGTGACGAACGCGAACCTCGCCTACGACGCCCGCGTCAGGAGCCGCTACCCGCTGCTGGCGGATGCGATCCTGGCAGGCGCCTCGGGCCAGCTGCGCAACGCTGCGACCACCGGCGGCAACCTCAACCAGCGCACCCGCTGCTACTATTTCTACGACACGGCCACCCCCTGCAACAAGCGCGAGCCCGGTAGCGGCTGCGCCGCGATCGGCGGCGTAACCCGCATCCACGCGATCTTCGGGGCGAGCGAATCCTGCATCGCCACCCACCCGTCCGACATGTGCGTCGCGCTCGCGGCGCTGGAGGCGGTGGTGCAGGTGACAGGGCCGGAGGGCGACCGCAGCATCGCGTTCGCGGACTTCCATCGGCTGCCCGGCGACGACCCGGCCAAGGACAACACCCTGAAGCCGGGCGAGATCGTCCTCTCCGTCGACCTTCCCGCCGCGGACCTCTCGAAGAACTACACCTACCTGAAGCTGCGCGACCGGCTGTCCTACGCCTTCGCCCTCGTCTCCGTGGCGGCAGCGCTCGAACTCGACGGCGACACGGTGAAGATCGCCCGCCTCGCGCTCGGCGGCGTGGCGCACAAGCCGTGGCGCAACCGGCAAGCCGAGGCGCTGCTCGTCGGCAAGCCGGCCACCCGCGAGACCTTCCAGGCCGCCGCCGACTTCGTCGTCGCCGAGGCCCGCCCCCAATCCGAGAACGCGTTCAAGGTCGAGCTTGCGCGGCGTGCGATCGTGCGAGGCCTGTCCCAGGCCGCCGCCGGCACGCCGCAGTCGCTCACCGACAAGCGCATCCAGTAAGGATCGCCGCATGACACAGACCTTCAGCTCCACCGGCCACGACAGCTTCGTCGGCACCCCCCGCAACCGCGTCGACGGACCGGCCAAGGTGACGGGCCTGGCCAAGTACGCCGGCGAATTCACCGCCGCCGACCTCGCCCATGGCTACGTGGTGTCGAGCGCGATCGCGCGCGGCCGCATCAGCGCGATCGACACCGCCGCCGCCGAAGCCGTGCCCGGCGTCATCAAGGTGCTCACGCACGAGAATCGCTCGCGCACCGCTTGGCTCGACTACAATTACCAGGACGCGGTGGCGCCCCCCGGCTCGCCGTTCCGCGCGCTCTACGACGACAAGATCGCCTTCAGCGGCCAGCCGGTCGCCCTCGTCGTGGCCGAGGATTTCGAGACCGCACGGCACGCGGCCACCCTGGTGAAGGTCGCCTACGAGGCCGAGGAGCCCAAGACCTCCGCCGACGCGGTCCGCGCCTTCGCCTACGACCCGCCGAAGAAGCGCGCCGGCATCAAGCCGCCGCCTAAGCCCTGGGGCGACGCCGACGCCGCCTACGACGCCGCGCCGATCAAGCTGCAGAACGAGTACCGGCTCGCGGTCGAGCACCACAACCCGATGGAGCCCCACGCCTCCACCGTCGTCTACGAGGGCGACGGCAAGTACACGGTCTACGACAAGGTCCAGGGCGTCTCGAACAGCCACAACTACCTCGCGGCGGTGTTCGGCCTGAAGAAGGACGACGTGCGGGTGCTCAACCCGTATCTCGGCGGCGGCTTCGGCTCGGGCCTGCGCCCGCAATACCAGCTCTTCCTGGCGATGCTGGCCGCCCGCGACCTAGAGCGCTCGGTGCGGGTGGTCCTGACCCGCGACCAGATGTGGTCGTTCACCTACCGTCCGGACGCGATCCAGACCGTGTCGCTCGGCTCAGGCGAGGACGGGCAGCTGCAGGCGCTGCGCCACGACGCGATCGGCGTGACCTCGCATTACGAGGATTACCAAGAGGTCGTCGTCAACTGGTCGGGCGTGCTCTACAAGTGCGACAACGTCGCGCTGACGTACAAGATCGCCCAGCTCGACACGGCCTCGCCCGGCGACATGCGTGCGCCCGGCGCGGTCACCGGCGTCTTCGCCATCGAGACCGCGATGGACGAGCTGGCGCACGAGGCCGGCCTCGACCCGATCGCATTGCGCCTGCGCAACTTCTCCGAGGCCGACGCGACCTCCGAGGACAAGCCGTTCGGCTCGAAGGCGCTGAAGGCCTGCTTCACGCAGGGCGCCGAACGCTTCGGCTGGGCCAAGCGCACGCCTGCGCCGCGCTCGATGCGCGAGGGTCACGAGCTCGTCGGCTGGGGCATGGCCACCGGCGTGTGGGAATCGATGATGCAGCAATCGAGCGCCCACGCCATCCTGAGCGCGGACGGCAAGCTCGAGGTCGGCAACTCCACCGGCGACATCGGCACCGGCACCTATACGATCCTCACCCAGATCGCCGCCGACACCCTCGGCCTGCCGATGGAGGACGTGACGACCAAGCTCGGTGACACGCGGCTCCCCGAGGCGCCGGTCGCGGGCGGCTCGTGGACCGCAGCCTCCTCCGGCACCGCGGTGATGAAGGCCTGCCGCAACGTCGGCGAACAGGTGTTCAAGCTCGCCCGCGCCATGGAGGGTTCGCCGCTCGCCAACGTCGACTTCGACCGCGTCTCCTTCGCGAACGGGCGCATCGCGGTGGCGGGCGACGATAGCCGCAGCGTCGCCCTGGTCGACGTGCTGAAGGCCGCCGGCGTCGAGACGGTGGAGGCGACCGAATCCGCTGGTCCCGACAAGGATTTCGCCAGCCAGTACGAGGCCTACACCCACTCGGCCGTCTTCGTAGAGGTCCGGGTCGACGAGGAGCTCGGCCAGATCCGCCTCACCCGCGTCGTCTCGGCGGTGGCGGCCGGCAAGATCCTCAATCCCAAGACCGCGCGCAGCCAGATCCTCGGCGGCGTGGTGATGGGCATCGGCTCGGCGTTGCACGAGGAATCGATGATGGACCACCGCCTCGGCCGGTTCATGAACCACAACCTCGGCGAGTATCACGTGCCGGCCAACGCCGACATCTACGACATCGACGTGATCTTCGTGGACGAGGAGGACAAGGCCAACCCGCTCGGGGTGAAGGGCCTCGGCGAAATCGGCATCGTCGGCACCGCCGCGGCGGTGGCCAACGCGGTGTTCCACGCCACCGGAAAGCGCATCCGCCACCTGCCGATCACCATCGACAAGGTGCTCGGATAGTGCGCCCCACACTTGCGCGTTCGAACCTGGAACCTCGCTTGCACGCCGCCGGACCGTGATGGGGCCGGCGGCGTTCGTCGTGCTTGCCGGCTTCTTGCATGCCGGCTGCCCGATGACAGACGCGGTGCCAGACGCTAGCGCTTGGGTGCACGCCTGCCCGGGATCGGCAACAGAATGAACCTCCTCCTCGTCTTCCTCGGCGCCGGCCTCGGCGGCGTCGCGCGCTACGGCGTCAGCGCAGCCTCCCTGCGGCTCGGCTCGGATTTCCCCTACGGCACCATGGCGATCAACGTCGTCGGCTCGGTGCTGATGGGGCTGTTCACCGGGTGGTTCGCCCTGCGCGGCGGCGGGCAGCCGCTGCGGTTGTTCATCGCCACCGGCGTGCTCGGCGGCTTCACCACCTTCTCCTCGTATTCCCTGGAAGCCGTGCTTCTGCTGGAGCGGGGTCAGACCGCGGCGGCAGCGGTCTACATCGTCGGCTCGGTGGCGCTCGGCCTCGCAGGCTTGTTCGCCGGCCTGCTGCTGATGCGCGCGATCCTGTGACGGGCCGGCCCTCGTGATGGCGACGCTGATCCAGTCATCGATCCAGTCTTGGCGCTTCTGGGCCCTGCTCTCGGCGGCCTTCGCCGCGCTTACCGCGATCCTGGCCAAGGTCGGCGTCGCGGGCGTGCCCTCGGATGTCGCGACCCTCGTCCGCACGGTGGTGATCCTGGCGCTCACCGCGGCCATCGTGGTCGTCACCGGCCAGGCCGCCGACTTGGCCCGGATCCCGGGGCGGAGCGCGGTCTTCCTCGTCTTGTCGGGCCTCGCCACCGGTGCTTCGTGGCTTTGCTACTTCCGCGCCCTGTCCCTCGGCGACGCCGCCCGCGTCGCGCCGATCGACAAGCTCAGCGTCGTCCTGGTCGCGCTCTTCGGCGCGACCCTGCTCGGCGAGACGCTGAGCCCGCTGAACTGGCTCGGCGTCGCGCTGATCGCCGCCGGCGCGGTGCTCGTGGCCGTCGGAGCGTGATGGCAGGCGTCTACTGTGGAATGATTTCAAATATAAAATTGGAGATAGACGGCTGAAGACTGGAATTACAACGTTTCCAATATTTGATGGATTGCTTGATCATCGCTTTGCGACCCTGCTAGACGGTCTATCGACGCTGTCGGATCGTCTGCATTCAGGCGGCGGCATCGGCGAATGCACGGATGCTGGAGGCCGGAATGAGACGGGTGATGGACCTGATCGATACCTGCGTGACGGTGGCTTGGTGGGACGGCTCCTGCCTCGGCCTGCGCCTGCACCGCCTGCCGGACCTGATCGACCGCGTCGCGTCGGCGCCGCAGCGGGTCCGCCGCACCGGAGCCCGCGCATGATCCCGGAATCCCAAAGCTGCCGCCGCGACGAGACCCGCGGGCAGGCGGCGATCGAGCAGGCGCTCGCGCGCGCGTTCTGGCAGGCCCTCGACGGGCAGGGCCTGCCGGTGATGGCCGCCCTCGAAGCCGCCTCGCGGACCGTCGGCGCGCTCTACGGGCAGATCGCGGCGGCGCACGGGGCGGGCACGACCTGCGCCTGCGGCTGGGTGCCGGACCCGGACGGCGACCTGATCGTGCTCGAAGCGCATCTGGCCGCCGCCATTCTGCAGCCGCGCGCGCGCGACCTCGCGCGGATGGAGGCCGCCGGCAGCGCCTGACGGGACGGGCGGCCCGCCCCGCCCGGTCCTTGCGCCGCCTCGCGAGCGGGCGGACGTTACCGCTCGCTTAACCCGGCCGCGCGATCATTCCGCACCGCATGCGCGGTGGGAGTTCGGGCGATGGACGCAATCTACCACAGCCTCGAGACGTCGCTGCTGGCGTTCGGCTTCGCCCTGAGCGTCGCCGCCTTCGCCCTGCTGGCAAGCCCGCCTGCTGCGAGCCCCCGCTTCCTGCGCCCGCCCTTCGCGGACGCCTCCGCCGGCTCGATCCTCCTGCCGATGCTCACGGTCGACGTTCCTCGAAACGCGAACTGAGACGTCCGCTCGCGCGACTTCACCCGGCATTTTCGCGCGCCGGGGCATGCGCTCGGAACGGCAGGGACATGCCGGATTCATGGGGGACCGTCGCGCACGCTTGCGCTATCAGCCTCGAAAGCCTCTGATCGGCGCTGCGACTACGCGGCGGTGTCGCCGACGGCCCTGAGCGGGTACTTACCGCTCCCCGGCCGTGGCACGCACGCCCCGTGAATCGCCGCACCGCGTCACCGTCGCCTCAACGAGCAAGCCGGCTGTCCGACATGATTCCTGAGCCCGCCCTGGCAAACTCCACCCCCCTGGAGCGCGACGCGCATCTGGTCTCCACCGACCACAAGGTCGCCCCGGGCGAGATCGCCGCCGGCGTCGTGATCGGTCGTGCCTCGGAATACTTCGACTTCTTCGTCTACGGCATCGCCTCGGTGCTGGTGTTCCCGAAGGTGTTCTTCTCGTTCGAGCCGGATGCGCTCACCGCGACGCTGTACTCCTTCGCGGTGTTCGCGCTGGCCTTCGTCGCCCGGCCGATCGGCTCGGTGATCTTCATGGCCGTCGACCGGCGGCACGGGCGCGGCGTGAAGCTGACGATCGCCCTGTTCATGCTCGGCGGTGCCACCGCGGCGGTGAGCTTCCTGCCGAGCTACGCCAGCATCGGCTACGCCTCGATCTGGCTGCTCGCCGGCCTGCGCATCCTCCAGGGCCTCGCGCTCGGCGGCGCCTGGGACGGCCTCGCCTCGTTGCTGGCGCTGAACGCCCCGCGCGAGCGCCGCGGCTGGTTCGCGATGATTCCCCAGCTCGGCGCGCCGCTCGGCTTCATCGTCGCCAGCGCCCTGTTCTCGTTCTTCCTCGTGAACCTCGACTCCGCCGACTTCCTCGATTGGGGCTGGCGCTTCCCGTTCTACTGCGCCTTCACCATCAACGTCGTGGCCCTGTTCGCCCGCCTGCGTCTGGTCGCCACCGACGAGTTCGTCCGGCTGATGGAGAAGGGCAAGCTCGAGCCGGTGCCGGTGTCCGAGGTGGTGCGCCATCACGCCCTCGACGTGTGGATCGGCGCCTTCGTGCCGCTCGCCGCCTTCGCGCTGTTCCACCTCGTCACGATCTTCCCGATCAGCTGGCTGACCCTGTTCACCGACCGCTCGCCCGGCGAGTTCCTGATCGTGCAATGCTCGGGCGCCATCGTCTGCGCCGGCGCGGTCGCGGCCTCCGGGCTGATCGCCGACCAGATCGGCCGCCGCAACGCGCTGCTGCTCAGCTCCGGCCTGATCGCCGCCTTCGCGCTGGGCAGCATCGTCGCGCCGCTGGTGTTCGGCGACAGCGCCATCGGCCAGACCATGTACGTCACGGTCGGCTTCATGCTGATGGGCCTCGCCTACGGGCAGACCGCCGGCGCGGTGACGGCGCGCCTCGGCGCGCGCTACCGCTACACCGGCGCGGCGCTCACCTCGGATCTGGCGTGGCTGTTCGGCGCAGGCTTCGCTCCGCTGGTCGTCCTCTGGCTCTCGTCCCGCTACGGGCTGTGGATGGTCGGCCTCTACCTGCTCTCGGGTGCGGCGGCATCGCTCCTTGCCCTGACCCTCGACCGTTCCGAGATGCGGCAGATGTAGTCGGGACACCCGCGTCGTCACTCACCCCGTCCCGATGCATGATCGCGCCGAACGGCCCCCGGGCCCGCCGGCCAGGCAAACCGAGTTGATCACCGTGGCACGTTCCGCCTCACGTCCCCGTCCTCCGGCCCGCACCGCCGCCCGGCTTCTGCGCGGCTTCTGCGCGGTCTCGCTCTCCGGGCTGCTCGCCGGCTGCAACCTCGTGGTGATGCAGCCCTCGGGCGACGTCGCCCTGCAGCAGCGCAACCTCGTCCTCGCCTCGGTCGGGCTGATGCTGCTGATCGTGCTTCCGGTGATCGCGCTGACCCTGCTCTTCGCCTGGCGCTACCGGGCGACCAACGAGTCCGCCCCCTACGATCCGGACTGGCACCACTCGACCCAGCTCGAGGTGGTGATCTGGACCGCGCCGCTTCTCATCATCATCGCGCTCGGCGCGCTCACCTGGATCAGCACCCATACCCTCGACCCGTTCCGGGCGCTCCGGCGCATCGACGCCACCCGTCCCGTGGCGGCCGGCGTGAAGCCGCTCACCGTCGAGGTCGTCGCGCTCGATTGGAAGTGGCTGTTCTTCTATCCCGAATACGGGATCGCCACCGTCAACGAGCTCGCCGCCCCCGTCGACCGGCCGATCGACTTCAAGATCACCGCCTCCTCGGTGATGAACGCCTTCTACGTCCCGGCGCTGGCCGGCATGATCTACGCGATGCCTGGCATGCAGACGCAGCTCCACGCGGTGATCAACAAGCCGGGTGAGTATGCCGGCTTGTCCTCGCACTACAGCGGCACCGGCTTCTCGCGGATGACGTTCAAGTTCCACGGCCTCGACGATGCCGGCTTCGACGCCTGGATCGCCAAGGCGAAGGCGCAAGGAAGCGAGCTCAGCCGCGAGGACTACCTCAAGCTCGAGAAGCCGAGCGAGGCCGAGCCGGTCAAGTACTACAAGTCCGTCGCCGACGGGCTGTTCGACACGATCCTCAACATGTGCGCCGTGCCGGGCAAGATGTGCATGAGCGAGATGATGACGATCGACGCCAAGGGCGGCGCCGGCAAGGATTCCACCGAGAACCGCGAGCGCCTGCGCTACGACAACCGCCACATCGAGCAGGGCGACGAGGCGCCGGGCTCCACCGCCCCGGCCTCCGGCCGCACCCCGCACGGCCAGGAGCAGCCGCAGGGCATGAAGCCGGACGGCAACAACCCGCACGTCCACGAAAACGGAACGAAACCCGAGAACCAGATGCCGGCGCCGGAGCGGGACTCGATCGCCCCGTCGCAGCTCAACAACAAGTAGGACCGGCGCCTCGCCGCCGCACCACCCTCAACGGATCGAACCCATGTTCTCCAATCCGGATCTCCAGAAGCTCGTCTTCGGACGGCTCTCCCTGGAAGACATCCCCTACCACGAGCCGATTCTGCAGGTGACCTTCGCCATGGTGGCGCTCGGCGGCCTCGTCGTCCTCGGCGCGATCACCTACTACCGCTTCTGGGGCCCGCTGTGGCGGGACTGGCTGACCTCGGTCGACCACAAGAAGATCGGCGTGATGTACATCGTGCTGGCCTTCGTGATGCTGCTCCGCGGCTTCGCCGACGCGCTCATGATGCGCGCCCAGCAGGCGGTGGCGTTCGGCGCCAACGAGGGCTACCTGCCGCCGCACCACTACGACCAGATCTTCACGGCGCACGGCGTGATCATGATCTTCTTCGTGGCGATGCCGTTCGTCACCGGCCTGATGAACTACGTCGTGCCGCTGCAGATCGGCGCCCGCGACGTGGCCTTCCCGTTCCTCAACAACTTCTCGTTCTGGATGACGGTCTCGGGCGCCATGACGGTCATGGCCTCGCTGTTCGTCGGCGAGTTCGCCCGCACCGGGTGGCTCGCCTACCCGCCGCTCTCGGGCGCGGACATGAGCCCGGGCGTCGGCGTCGACTACTACATCTGGGCGCTGCAGATCGCCGGCATCGGCACGCTGCTGTCGGGCATCAACCTGATCGCGACCATCGTGAAGATGCGCGCGCCGGGCATGACCATGATGAAGCTTCCGATCTTCGTCTGGACCTCGCTCTGCACCAACGTGCTGATCACGGCGGCCTTCCCGATCCTCACCGCCGTCCTCGCCCTGCTGTCGATGGACCGCTACGTCGGCACGCACTTCTTCACGAACGACCTCGGCGGCAACCCGATGATGTACTTCAACCTCATCTGGATCTGGGGCCACCCGGAGGTCTACATCCTCATCCTGCCGGCCTTCGGCATCTTCTCGGAGGTCACCTCGACCTTCTCCGGCAAGCGCCTGTTCGGCTACGCCTCGATGGTCTACGCCACGGTGGTCATCACCATCCTGTCGTACTTGGTCTGGCTGCACCACTTCTTCACGATGGGCTCGGGCGCCGACGTGAACTCGTTCTTCGGCATCACGACGATGATCATCTCGATCCCGACGGGTGCGAAGATCTTCAACTGGCTGTTCACGATGTATCGCGGCCGCATCCGGTTCGAGCTGCCGATGATGTGGACCGTGAGCTTCATGGTCACCTTCACCATCGGCGGCATGACCGGCGTGCTGCTCGCCGTGCCCCCGGCCGACTTCGTGCTGCACAACTCGCTGTTCCTGATCGCGCACTTCCACAACGTGATCATCGGCGGCGTGCTGTTCGGGATGTTCGCCGGCGTGACCTACTGGTTCCCGAAGGCCTTCGGGTTCAAGCTCGACCCGTTCTGGGGGAAGATGTCGTTCTGGTTCTGGACGGTGGGCTTCTACTTCGCCTTCATGCCGCTCTACGTGCTCGGCCTGATGGGCGTGACGCGCCGCGCCAACCACTTCGACGACCCGTCCCTTCAGATCTGGTTCGTCGTCGCCGCCTTCGGCGCGGTGCTGATCCTGCTCGGCATCCTGTCGATGATCGTGCAGTTCGTGGTCTCG
Source organism: Methylobacterium cerastii (assembly GCF_022179125.1). Taxonomy (GTDB): domain Bacteria; phylum Pseudomonadota; class Alphaproteobacteria; order Rhizobiales; family Beijerinckiaceae; genus Methylobacterium; species Methylobacterium cerastii. Next base: position 16,491 of record NZ_BPQG01000007.1, on the reverse strand, counting down.
ATCCGAAACCGCGAGGCGCTGCGCGACCTCACCGGCGACCCGTGGAACGGCCGGACCCTCGAATGGTCCACCGCCTCGCCGCCGCCGGACTACAACTTCGCCTTCACCCCGGTGATCCACGACCTTGACGCGTGGTCCGACATGAAGAAGCGCGGCTACGCACGGCCGGTGGAGGGCTACCGGGCGATCCACATGCCGAAGAACACCGCCACCGGCGTGATCCTCGGCGTGGTCTCGATCGGCTTCTCGTTCGCGATGATCTGGTACATCTGGTGGCTCGCCGCGGCGACCTTCGCGACGATGTTCCTGGTCACCGTGATCCACACCTTCAACTACAACCGCGACTTCTACATCCCCGCCGCCGACGTGGTACGGGCCGAAGGACAGCGTACGAGCGTGATGGCGGGGCGGGCCTGAGCCGATGATGCACACCGACACCGCCCCGCCGGGCGCCGAGGCACCGGCCTTCTACCTCGAGGAGGACCACGCCCACGAGTCGAGCACCATGCTCGGATTCTGGATGTACCTGATGAGCGATTGCCTCATCTTCGCGGTGCTGTTCGCCACCTACGGGGTGCTCGGCCGCAACTACGCGGCCGGGCCTTCGCCGCGAGACCTGTTCGAGCTGCCGCTGGTGGCGCTCAACACCTCGATGCTGCTCCTGTCCTCCATCACCTACGGCTTCGCAATGCTGGAGATGGAGAAGGACAACCTCAAGACGATGCAGCTCTGGCTGGCCATCACCGGCCTGTTCGGCGCTTGCTTCATCGGCATCGAGCTCTACGAGTTCGCCCACCTGATCCACGAGGGCGCGACGCCGCAGCGCTCGGCCTTCCTGTCCTCGTTCTTCGCCCTCGTCGGCACCCACGGCCTGCACGTGTCGCTCGGTATCGTCTGGCTGATCGTGCTGATGGTGCAGACCGCCCAGAAGGGGCTGATCGTCGAGAACAAGCGCAGGCTGATGTGCCTGTCGATGTTCTGGCACTTCCTCGACGTGGTCTGGATCGGCGTGTTCACCTTCGTGTACCTGATGGGAGTGCTGCAGTGAGTCTAGCGACGGGGGCGGGCACCCACGCCGAGCCGCACGGCCACGGCCACGACGCGCATGGTCCCGGGACCGGCGCGCACGGGTCGTTCCGCAGCTACATGACCGGTTTCGTGCTCTCGGTGATCCTCACCGCGATCCCGTTCTGGCTGGTGATGAGCGACGTGCTCGGCAACGCCGTGCACACCACCTTGATCATCATGGCCTTCGCGGTGGTGCAGATCGTGGTCCACATGATCTACTTCCTGCACATGAACACGAAGTCGGAAGGGGGATGGACCATCCTCGCCCTGATCTTCACGCTGACCCTCGTCGTGATCACGCTGACCGGCTCGATCTGGGTGATGTATCACCTGAACAACAACATGATGCCGGCCTCCCCGCACGACTTGATGCACCACAAGCCCTGAGGACGATCCGCCTCGGCCGGGCGGCCTTCAACCTTGCGAGCGCGCTGGCGGTCACGGGGCTCGTCGCCCTCGGGATCTGGCAGGTCGAGCGCCGGACCTGGAAACTCGACCTCATCGCCCGCGTCGAGGCGCGGGTGAGCGCGGCGCCGACGCCTGCCCCGGGACCCGCAGCCTGGCCCTCGGTCACCGAGGCGTCCGACGCCTACCGGCACGTGCGGGTGTCGGGCCGCTTCCGCCACGAATCCACGACGCTGGTCCAGGCCGTGACGGCGCTCGGCGGTGGGTTCTGGGTTCTGACCCCGCTGGTCTCCGAGGGCTTCACGGTCCTAGTGAACCGCGGCTTCGTCCCGTCCGACCGCCGCGACCCGGCGGGCTGGCGCCGGCCCGAGGGCGAGGTCGTGGTCACCGGGTTGCTGCGGCTGACCGAACCCGGCGGCGCGTTCCTCCGCAGCAACGCGCCGCCCGAGAATCGCTGGTACTCGCGCGACGTCGCGGTCATCGCATCGGCCCGCGGGCTGTCCGACGTGGCGCCGTACTTCATCGATGCGGATGCCGGGCCGGAGGGCGGCCTCCCGGTCGGCGGCCTGACGGTGGTGGCCTTCCACAACAACCACCTCGTCTACGCGCTGACCTGGTTCACCCTCGCCGCGATGATGCTAGGCGCGGCGATCTACGTGAATGGGGAGCGGCGGCGGTAGCGACGCACGTTCGTCGGCTGCTGCGAAGTTGTGGTGCTGTCCCTTCCCGGCAAACCTACCGAATTCACACATCGCCGCTGCTGTCGATCCGCTCTGCGCGCATCCCCTCGCCCCGCCTGCGGGGAGAGGGCATTGCCGACCTCGTCGTCGGCAAAGCGAGGCGGCGGCCGACGGTGAGGGGGCGACGCCGGAGGAGGCTCTTCCGCATACTCCCCCTCACCGTCGCTTCGGCTTCGCCGCCGCTCCCCGGCTGCACGACGGGGTGCAGCCGAGCCTCTCCCCGCCCGCGGGGAGAGGGGAAGCCGCGCCTCCCTCGGGATGCGCGGCGAGCTGTGTGAATACGGTCTCTGGCAGCACGTGGAAGGAACACCAACGGGCGCCCGAACGCGTCGCGTGCGTTCGGCAAGCGATGCCCCGATCAGCCGGCGTCGGCCCTGGGGGTCAGCTTCAGGATGCGGCCGTCCGCGCCGTCGGTGACAGCGTAGACCGCGCCGTCCGGTCCGACGCGGACGTCGCGGATGCGGGCATCGAGGGGCACGCGCTCCTCGGTGACGACCTTGTCGCCGTCGCGCTTCAGCACCACGATCCCCTCGCTGACGAGGCCGCCGACGAGGAAGTCGTCCTTCCAGGCGGGGAAGAGCGTGCCGGTGTAGAGCGCCATGCCGGAGGGGCCGATCACCGGGTCCCAGTAGTAGACTGGCTGCACCGTGCCGGCGGCCTGGGTCACGCCCTCGCCGAGCGGCTCGCCGGAATACTCGATGCCGTAGGTCGCCACCGGCCAGCCGTAGTTGAGGCCGGGGCGCGGCCGGTTCAGCTCGTCGCCGCCGCGGGGGCCGTGCTCCACGGTCCAGAGCCGGCCCTGCCCGTCGAGGGCCGCGGCCTGGACGTTGCGGTGGCCGTAGGACCAGATCTCGGGCTTGGCCTTGTCGCTGCCGTAGAACGGGTTGTCCTTGGGGGCTTGGCCCTCGGCGTCGATGCGGAAGACCTTGCCGAGGCCGCTCGACAGGTCCTGCGCCTGCCCGCGCGTCGCCTTGTCGGAGCGCTCGCCCACCGTGACGAACAGCATGCCGTCGGGCGCGAAGACGAGGCGCGAGCCGAAGTGCTTGTCGCCGTCGTAGGTCGGCATCTGCCGGAACACGACCTTCACGTCGTCGAGCCTGCCCCCGCCCTTGCCGTCCTGGAGGAGCTTGGCCTTCGCCACGGTCGTGCCGTTGCCCTTGCCGCGGGGCTCGCTGAAGCTGAAGAACACCTGCCCGTCGGTGGCGAAGGTCGGCCCGAGCACGATATCGAGCAGGCCGCCCTGGCCGCGGGCGTCGACCTTCGGCACGCCGGAAATGGCCGGGCCGACGGTACCGTCCTTCGCGACGATGCGGATCTTGCCCGCCTTCTCGGTGACGATCATCCGGCCGTCCGGCAGGAACTCCATCGCCCACGGGCTCGCGAGGCCCTTGGCCACCGTGGCGACGTCCACCTTCACGGCCTCGGCGGGTTTCGGGGCACGGGTCTGGTTCGGCAGCAGCGGCTTGTAGGCGGTGTTCGGCGCGGCAGTCTCGGCGGGCGCGTCGCCGGCGGTCTTGGCCGCGGGCACGCTGAAGGCATCGCCCTCGATGCGCGACGGCCGCGGGGCGGCGCTCTCCTCGCCGAATGCGACCGGTGCGAGCGCGACCGCCGCCACGGTGGCGAGCGTGAGGGAACGGAAGCGCGGCACCTGCAAAAATCCTGTCACCGTCGAGAATCCTCCTGGATCGGGTCCAAACGCCCGGGCGGCGGATACGGACCGTCGCCCGGGCGTTCCGACTCACATGGGGCGGGGCCTCCACCAAAGCGAGCGCGCGGGGACCCGGCCCCCGTCGCACGGCGCTTCGTGTGCGATTCGTCATGAACCGGGTGGGCAGCCGGCATGCGGCCCCCTCCGCCGCCTTGACCGCAGGACGCCCGGTCGCCAAGTCTCATGGCACCGGTCGGCGGGCGGCCTGTTGCAGGCGCCCGGGCGGCCTTTCGAGAAGGGTATTTTCCGATGGCGACGGTGAAAGTGACCGACGCGAGCTTCGAGCAGGACGTCCTCAAGTCCGTCGAGCCCGTGGTCGTGGATTTCTGGGCGGAGTGGTGCGGTCCCTGCCGGCAGATCGGTCCGGCGCTCGAGGAGATCGCCTCCGACATGCAGGGCCGCGTGAAGATCGCGAAGGTGAACGTGGATGAGAATCCCGGCATCGCCTCACAGTACGGGATCCGCTCGATCCCGACGCTGCTGCTGTTCAAGAACGGCGAGCGGGTCGACCAGAAGGTCGGCGCGGCGCCGAAGGGCGACCTGTCCCGCTGGATCAGCGCGCAAACCGCGAGCGCCTGACGCCCGCGTCGGCCGAACAGGCCCGCCTCCTCGAGGAGGCGGGCTTTTTCGTGCGCATCGCTTCACGCGCAAAAAGAAAGCCCGGCCGCGAGGCCGGGCTTTCTCCGTTTCGAAACCCAATTCGAATGGTTCGAGTCGACCCCGGGCTCTGGACGGCCCATGGGTCGGAGGTCGGATCCTAGTAGGAGCCGAACTTGTAGTTCAGGCCGGCGCGGACGACGGCGAACTCGGTGTCGCGACGGACGTTGCCGCCCGACACGAGCGTGACGCCCGGGCTGCCGACGCCGACCGGCGTACCGGCCGAGTTGACGGCGAAGATGCCGTTGTTGCGGTTGCCCTGGTTCAGGTTCACGTACAGGCCTTCGACCTTGAGGGTCACGGCCGACGAACGGAAGAAGTTCAGGAACGAGTCGGTGGGGAGCGCGTACTCGACGCCACCGCCGACCGCGTAACCGGTCTGGAACGAGTCGGTCGAACGGTTCGGCAGGCCGAAGTCACGACCGCCGCCCGAGCCGTAGGCGAAACCGCCGGTGGCGTAGAACAGGGCCTTGTCGAAGGCGTAGCCGAGACGACCGCGCACGGTGCCGAAGTAGTCGAGGCTGGAAAGGCCCGACGGGTTGAACACGAGGGTGCCCGGCAGGATGCCGCCGCCGGCGACCGTGGCGGACGAGAAGCGGTTCCGGTTCTGCCCGAAGTCGACGTACTGGGCGTCGGCCTCGATGCCGATCACGACACCCGAACCCGGGGTGAACTGGTAGTTGTAGCCGACCTGGCCACCGCCGGTGAAGCCGTCGTTGCCGCTGTTGTTGCCGAAGGCGAGGACGCCAGCGCGGTTGCCAGCGGGCACACCGCCGACGGCGGGGCCGGCGAAGATCGCGTTACCCGGCGAGACGCCGACGACGGTCGGGGCGGTGGTGTTGCCGGCGTTGAAGCCGTAGCCGGCGTTCACACCGAAGTAGAAGCCGGTCCAGGTGAACACCGGGACGGGCGTGAAGACCGGCGGCGGAGCGCGACGCGGCAGGTCGGCGGCCGAGGCGGCGGCGGTGAGGGCCGTGAAGGCGGCCAATGACGTCAGAAGCTTGTTCATGTTCTCTTGATCCCCAGCATGTTGCCCGATCGATGCTGAGAATACGGGATTTCCCACAGCCAAGATGTAACATCGGCGCCACAGATGCGGCAGCTCTGCAATGGCGGGCCGACCGGACCTCGCGTGCGGCAGGCTCTAGCCCGCACGCCGCCGGGCGCGTCGGGCGTCAGGTCGGCGGCGTGCCGTTTGCGGTCAGGACGGCGCCGGCGAGGTAGAGCGAGCCGCAGATCAGGATGCGCGGCGGCCGCTCGAAGGCGATGTCGGCGACCGCCGTGAGGGCGGCCTCGATGCTCGGCGAGACGCGCGCGCTCAGGCCGACCTGCTGGGCGATCTCGGCGACCTCCACGGCCGGCCTCGCCGCCATCTGCCCGGCGATCGGCACCGCGATCAGCGCGCGGGCCAGCCCGACGAAGTGGCGCAGGAACCCCTCGGCGTCCTTGGTGCCGAGCAGGCCGACCACGAGCACCAGCGGCACGTCGCTGCGCTCGCCGAGGTCGGCGAGCGCGGTGGCGAGGATGCGGCCGCCGTCGATGTTGTGGCCGCCATCGAGCCAGAGCTCGGAGCCGGCCGGGACCAGGGCCGCGAGTCGGCCGCGGGCGAGACGCTGCATCCGGCCGGGCCAGTCGACGTTGCGCAGGCCCGCCTCCACCGCGGCGACGCCGATGTCGCCGAAGCCCGCCGCCCGCAGGCCCGCGATGGCGGTGGCGGCGTTGGTGAACTGGTGGCGGCCGACGAGCTTCGGGCGCGGCAGGTCGAACAGGTCGGTCTCGTCCTGGTAGACGAGGCGGCCGCTCTCTTCGTGCACCGAGAAGTCCTGGTTGCCGACCCAGACCGGCGTCGCGCCCACGGCTTCCGCGCGGCGACACAGGACCGCGTCGGCCTCGGCGTAGTCCTGCGCGGCGATCACCGCCGGGCAGCCGCGCTTGAAGATGCCGGCCTTCTCGTTGGCGACCAGCTCGACGGTGTCGCCGAGATACTCGGCGTGGTCCCGGCCGATCGGCGTGACGACGGCGGCGGCGACCGTGTCGATCACGTTGGTCGCGTCGACGCGGCCGCCCAGCCCCACCTCGAGCAGCAGCACGTCGGCCGGCGCCTCGGAGAACAGCAGGAGCGCGGCCGCGGTGGTGATCTCGAACACCGTGATCGGGTCGCCGGCGTTGGCCGCCTCGCAGCGGGCGAAGGCCTCGGCGAGCCGGTCCTCGGGCACGTAGTGGCCGCCGCCGATGCCGCCCAGCCGGATCCGCTCGTGGAAGCGCACGAGGTGGGGCGAGGTGTAGACGTGCGCGGCCAAGCCCCCGGCTTCGAGGATCGCCCGCATGAAGGCGATGGTCGAGCCCTTGCCGTTGGTGCCGGCCACGTGGATCACCGGCGGCAACCGGCGCTCGGGATGGTTCAGGCGGGCGAGCAGGCTCTGGATGCGGCCGAGCGACAGGTCGATCGTGCGCGGATGCAGGGCCAGGAAGCGCGCCATCAGCGCGTCGGAGGAATCCATGGGCGCGCGCCGCGTCAGGCGGGTTCGAGAATCGGCGCGGACGGCGCGGACGCCGGCACCGAGGCCGGCCCGACGTTCATCAGGAGGCCGCAGATCCGCACGATGGTGTCCTTCAGCGCGTGGCGGTGGACGACCTGGTCGAGCATGCCGTGCTCCAGCAGGTACTCGGCGCGCTGGAAGCCGTCCGGCAGCTTCTCCCGGATCGTCTGCTCGATCACCCGCGGGCCGGCGAAGCAGATCAGCGCGCCGGGCTCGGCCAGGTGCACGTCGCCGAGCATCGCGTAGGAGGCGGTGACGCCGCCGGTCGTCGGGTTGGTGAGCACGACGACGTAGGGGAGGCGGGCCGCGCGCAGGCGCCGGATCGCCACGGTGGTCCGCGGCATCTGCATCAGCGAGAGGATGCCCTCCTGCATCCGCGCGCCGCCGGAGGCCGCGAACATCACGTAGGGCGTGCGCTTCTCAAGGGCCGTCTCGGCGCCGCGGATGAAGGCCTCGCCGGCCGCCATCCCGAGCGACCCGCCCATGAACGCGAAATCCTGGCAGGCCAGCGTCATCGGCTGCCCGCCGACCCGGCCGAACCCGACCTTGAACGCGTCCTGCATGCCGGTCTTGGTGCGCGCCTCCTTGAGGCGGTCGGCGTAGCGCTTCTCGTCGCGGAACTTGAGCGGGTCGACGGCGACCTCGGGCAGCGGCACGTCGATCCAGGTGCCCTCGTCGAACATCATCTTCAGGCGCGCGCTGGCGCTCATCTTCAGGTGGTGCTCGGAGCCGGGGATGACCCAGTGGTTCCCTTCCACCTCCTTGTGGAACACCATCTGCCCGGTATCCGGGCATTTCACCCAGAGGTTCTCGGGCGTCTCGCGCTTGAACAGGGTCTTGATCTTGGGGCGCACGACCTCCGAGATCCAGTTCATCGGTTCGACCATCATGTAGCGCCCGTCCGGTTCGATCAGACCGAGATCGTCGATCGGCCTTGCTCAGCGTGAGCCCTGCATATCGGGGCCGTCGCCCCGTTTGACCAGCGCCGCCCGCGTCAGGCGGCGCGGGCGGAGGCCGAGCGCACCCCGGCCGCGAGCTCGCGCACCAGCGCCGAGACCGCCTCGACGCTGCCGCCGGTGGCCGCGCCCGCGCCGTCCAGCGTCCGGTGCAGCGCGTCGACCAGCGCCGAGCCGACGACGACGCCGTCCGCGCCCTTGGCGATCGCCGCGGCGTGGGCGCCGGTCTTCACGCCGAATCCGACGACCACGGGCAGCGCCGTGTGGCGGCGGATGCGACCGACCGCGGTGCCGACGGCACCGAAATCCGGCGTAGCCGTGCCGGTGATGCCGTTGATCGAGACGTAGTAGACGAAGCCGGCGGTGTTCGCGAGGACGGCCGGCAGGCGCCGCTCGTCGGTGGTCGGCGTCGCCAGCCGGATGAAGGCGAGGCCCTTGGCCAGCGCCGGGAGGCAGAGCTCGTCGTCCTCCTCGGGCGGCAGGTCGACCACGATCAGCCCGTCGATGCCGGCCGCCGACGCGTCGTCGAGGAAGCGTTCCACGCCGTAGGTGTGGATCGGGTTGAAGTAGCCCATCAGGATCACCGGCGTGTCGGCGTTGCCCGCACGGAACCGGCGCACGAGGTCGAGCGTCTTCGCGACGCCCTGGCCGGCCTTCAGCGCCCGCAGGCCCGCCGCCTGGATCGCCGGGCCGTCGGCCATCGGGTCGGTGAAGGGCAGGCCGAACTCGACGATGTCGGCGCCCGACGCCGGCAACGCCTGCAGCACCTTCAGCGAGGTCTCGGGGTCGGGGTCGCCCGCCATCACGTAGGTCACGAGGGCGGCGCGGCCTTCCGCGCGGCAGCGGGCGAAGGTGGCGTCGATGCGGGCGGCCATGGTGCCTGTCCGTTCCTGGTATCGAGACGTGTGCCGCGCGTCGCGAAGGGGAGCGCGGCGAAGGATCGATGCCGCGCCTACACCATCGGCGCCGGCCCGTGAAGCGGAAGCGGTTTCGCGACCCGTCCTCGTGCGCGCGAGGACGGGTCGCCCGTCTGCACCGGAAAGAGGCATGATCATCGACGCGCCAGCTGCCCATTGTGCAGGCAGGCGGGAATACTTTGCATACTATTGTGGCAGATCAAGAAAACCCCTAGGTCTCGAATCACGGTCGCCAAAGATCGACAGTCGAATCCGAGGACACGCCATGACCAACCCGTCAGAGATCAAGAATCGCTTCCACGCCAGCCTCGAAGCCTCCGAGGCGCGCGAGAACGGCTTCCGCAGCCGGCTGCTCGCCGAGGGCGTGCGCGCGCTGCAGCCGGTGCTCGGCGTCCTGACCCTGATGTCCGAGGTGCTGGACGAGCGCGACAACGTCCACGGCCGCATCGCCGGCCTCGACTGCGCGATCGACAAGGAGGACTTCGTCACCCTGCGTGCGGTCCTCAGCGGCACCTCGCAGCCCGAGCAGCGCATCGTCATCAAGTACGGCCCGGAGCTCGGCGGCCGCAACCTGATCTCGGTCTCCGGCATCGGCCAGGCCTACGCCGAGAAGCTCGTGGCCAAGACCCATTGCGCGGCGAGCCTCGGCCGCTCGGTCGGCAGCGACCTGCAGCTCGACCTCGCCCGCGCCGACGACCTCGCCGAGGTCGTGCGTGAGATGGTCGAGGCCTACTTCGTCGGCCAGGCCCAGGTGCCGGTGCAGCACCATGCCGGCACCATCGAGGGCCACGCCCGCTACGCCGTCCAGTGATCTCGACGGGCCTGCCGCAGCGCAGCCCAGCACGATCCCCGCCCCGGCGACGGCCCAGCCCGTCGCCGGGGCGTCGCTGCGTCCTATCTGCGTGAGGACGCCGCGCGTCCCGGCCCTGGGCCGGATGCGCGTTTCCCTCACGCATCGCCCCGGCCGCCGGGGCGCACGGGACGATCCGCATGGCCTCCGCGACCACCCCCGTCTGGTTCATCACCGGCTGCTCCACCGGCTTCGGCCGCGACCTCGCCCGCGCCGTGCTCGCCCGCGGCTGGCGCGCGGTGGTGACGGCCCGCGACGTCGGCCGCGTCGCGGACCTCGCCGAGGCCGTCGGCGACCGCGCCCTGGCGCTCGCCCTCAACGTGACCGACCAAGCCCAGGTCGAAGCTGCGGTCGCGGCGGCCCACGCCGCGTTCGGCCGCGTCGACGTGCTCGTGAACAATGCCGGCTACGGCTACCAGGCTTCGGTCGAGGAGGGCGTCGAGGCCGAGATTCGCGCGCAGTTCGATGCCAACGTGTTCGGCCTGTTCGCGCTGACCCGCGCGGTGCTGCCCGGCATGCGGGCGCAACGCGGCGGCCGCATCCTCAACGTCACCTCGGTGGCGGGCTTCATCGGCTTTCCCGCCTCGGGCTACTACTCCGCGAGCAAGCATGCGGTCGAAGGCTGGTCGGACGCGCTCGCCGCCGAGACCGCGCCCCTCGGCATCAAGGTCACCTGCATCGAACCCGGTCCGTTCCGCACCGACTGGGCCGGACGCTCGCTGAAGCAGACCCCGAGCACGATCCCCGACTACGCCGAGACCGCAGGCGCGCGGCTGACCGCCACCTCGGAGAAGAGCGGCACCCAGGCCGGCGACCCGGTCCGCGCGGCGGAGGCGATGATCCGCGTCGCGGAGATCGACAATCCCCCGCGCCACCTCGTCCTCGGCGCCTGGGGCTACGACGCGGTCACCGCGAAGCTGAAGGCGCGGCTCGCCGAGATCGAAGCCTGGCGCGAGACCAGCCTGGGTGCGGATTTTCCGCAGAGTTGATGACCCGCGGCGGGTGACCGCTTGCGGCGAGGGAACGCTCGAACGGCGACGCGCCGCGACATCGGGAGGCGTGCGCGTCGCAACCTCCGATTAAGCGCCTTTCCCAACCGATCGTTCAGCCTCGCCTGCGATGGTCCACCCTGCCCGGGTGCGTCACGCCGGGGGAGATCCGCATGGACCCCAGGGACCTCGTCGTCGCGCTCGCGCTCCTCGTCACCGTGGGAAGCGTCGCCTTCGCCTGGGCGCGCCGTGGGCGGGCGGGCGCCCAGGACGACACCGAGCATCTTCACGACCGGATCTGGCAGGTCTCGGAGAGCGAGGACCGCTACCGCGCCCTGGTCGAGGCGACCACCGACGTGATCGTCCAGCGCGACGCGGCCGGGCGCATCACCTTCGCCAACGAAGGCTACGCCGCGCTCTTCGACCGGACGCCGCTCGCGATGATCGGCGCGACCCTCGACCTCCAGGTGCTCGAGGCCGCCGGCGCCGAGACAGGCCCGGACGGGGTGCGCCGGAGCGAGGTGCGGGTGATGCCACCCGACGGCGTGCCGCGCTGGTTCGCCTTCGTCGAGGTGCCGATCGCCCGCGGGAGCGAGCCGATCCAATGGCTGCGCGCCGGCCGCGACGTGACCGGACGGGTCGAGTCGGCGCGTGCCCTCGATGTGGCGCTCTCGCGCGCCGAATCCGCGAGCGTCGCCAAGTCGCGCTTCCTCGCCACCGTCAGCCACGAGTTCCGCACGCCGCTCAACGGCATCCTCGGCATGGCCGAGCTCGTCCTCGACACGGGCCTCGACGCCGAGCAGCGCACCTACGTCCAGGCGGTCCGCACCAGCGGGCAGGCGCTGCTTTCGCTGATCGACGGCATCCTCGACTTCTCGCGCATCGAGGCGGGCCGCATCGACCTCGCAGCCGAACCGTTCGACGTCGAGACCACCGCCGAGGCCGTGGTCGAGCTGCTGGCGCCGCGCGCGCAGGACAAGGGCATCGAGATCGCCCTCGACGTGGCCGAGGACGTGCCGGCCCTGGTGGTCGGCGACGGCGACCGGGTGCGGCAGATCCTGGTCAACCTCGTCGGCAACGCGGTGAAGTTCACCCAATCCGGTGGCGTCGGCGTCGGCGTGGCGCGAGCCGACGGCGCGATCCTGCTCACGGTCGCCGACACCGGGCCGGGCATCGCCGAGGACCGCATCGGCTCGCTGTTCGAGGAGTTCGAGCAGGGCGACGGCAGCGCCAGCCGCAGCCACGAGGGCACCGGCCTCGGGCTGGCCATCACCCGCCGCCTCGTCCTGCGGATGGGCGGCCGGATCGAGGTGGAATCGAAGCTCGGCCGCGGCTCGACCTTCCGCGTGGTGCTGCCGCTGCCGGAAGCCGACGACCAGCCCGCCCCCGTGCCGCGTCCGGTGCTGGCGGCGCGCAAGGTGCTGATCGTCGCCGACTCGCCGTTCCAGGCGCCGTTCCTGGCGCGCAACCTCGCCCGCTCCGGCGCGGCGGCCGTGGTGATGCCCAACCTCAAGGACGGGCTCGACGCGCTGGCCGGCGTCGGCTTCGACGCGGTGATCGCCGACCGGGCGCTCGGCGACGACGCGGTTCGGCGGCTGGCCGACCAGGCCCGGGCCTGCGGGGTGCGCTGCAGCCTCGTCCTGCTCTCGCCGTTCGACCGGCGCGAATTCGGCGCGCCGGGTGCGGCCGGCTTCGACACCTACCTGATCAAGCCCGTTCGCGCCCGCTCGCTGTTCGACCGCCTGCTCGCCCCCGCGCCCCCGGCCGACGTCGCGCCCGAGGCGGCCAGCGCCGCCCCCGCGCGCGTGGGCGCGGGCCTGCGCGTGCTGCTGGCCGAGGACAACCCGATCAACGCGCTCCTGGCGACCAAGGCCCTGGAACGCCTCGGCGCCGAGGTGGTGCACGCGGCCGACGGGCTCGAGGCCCTGGCGCGGATCGCGGACGGCGGCGTGTTCGACCTTGCCCTGATCGATATCCGTATGCCGAACTGCGACGGCCACGAGACCGCCCGCCGCATCCGCGCGGCCGAAGCCCGCGCGCGGTCCGGCCGCCTCCAGCTCGTGGCGCTCACCGCCAACGCGGGCCGCGAGGACGAGAAGGCCGCCCGCCGCGCCGGCTTCGACGGGTTCCTCGCCAAGCCCCTCGACCTCAAGCTGCTGCCCGGCCTGCTGGAACGCCGCGTGGCGCGGGCGGCTTGACGGACGCGTCCCCCCAAGCGAACACCGGCACCATGTCCGCTTCCGCCACGACCGCCGACCCGCACCCGAAGTCCCGCGACCCCGGCTGCCTCGCCGCCTGGGGCATCGCCGCCCTCGTGGCGGCGACGGTACTGCTCGGCGTGCTCCTGCCGAACCGCGCCCCCCACGGCCCGGTCTCGCCGGCCGCGGACGCGACCTGCGCCGAATGGGGCGACGGCTGCAGCGTCTGCCGGCGGCAGGCCGAGGGTCCGGCCTGCTCGCTGCCGGGCATCGCCTGCACGCCCGGCCCGCTGCGCTGCCTGCAGCGCGTCGGCGGTTGACGTCTGCCGGCGCGCCTCGGCCCACCTTCCGCTTCGCGCCGAGCCCGAACGGGCGCCTGCATCTCGGCCACGCCTATTCCGCGCTGCTCAACGCCGACCTCGCCGCCCGAACCGGCGGCCGTGTTCTGCTACGGATCGAGGACATCGACCCGGCCCGATCGCGGCCCGAGCTGGTGGACGCGATCATGTCCGATCTCGCCTGGCTCGGCCTCCGCTTCGAAGCGCCCGTCCGCCATCAGTCGCAGCACATGCAGGCCTATCGCGACGCCCGCGACCGGCTGATCGCGCGGAGCCTCGCCTATCCCTGCTTCTGCACCCGCGGCGACGTCCGCGTCGCGACCGAGGGCAGCGCCGCGCGCGACCCGGACGGCGCGCCGCTCTATCCCGGAACCTGCCGCGGCCTCCCCCCGGAGGCCGCCGCCGCCCGCCGCGCCGCCGGCGCGCCGCACGCCTGGCGGCTCGACATGGCTCGGGCGTTGGCAACGGAATCCGGCACCCATGGCTATGCCGATCTCGCTCTCTCATCACCCGCCGAGCGGGGAGGGGAGGGAGTGTCTCATGAAACGTTTCGGGTCGCCGATCCCGTCCGCTGGGGCGACGCCGTGATCGCGCGCCGCGACGTGCCGACGAGCTATCATCTCGCCGTCGTCGTCGACGACGCGCACCAGGGCGTCACCCATGTGGTGCGCGGTCGCGACCTCGAGGCGGCGACCGACCTGCACGTCCTGCTCCAGGCGCTGCTCGGCTTGCCCACCCCACGCTACCACCACCACGCCCTGATCCTCGGGCCGGACGGCGGCAAGCTCGCGAAATCGAAGGCGTCCGAGAGCCTCGCCGACCTGCGTGCGCGCGGCGACACCGCCGAAGCGATCCGCGCGACGCTCGGCTTCGCCTGAAGGGCAGACCGCGTCAGCGCACCGCCGCGTCGCGCTGCGCCATCGCGGTGGCGCTCTTCGACTTCTGCATCACCGCGTCGATCTGCTCGCGTTGGCGCTTGAACTCGGTGAGCATCCGGCCGTCGAGCTCGCGCCCGCGCGGCACCCGGATCTTCATCGGGTCGACGAAGTGGCCGTTGATGATGACCTCGTAGTGCAGGTGCGCGCCGGTGGAGAGGCCGGTGGAGCCGACGTAGCCGATCACCTGGCCCTGGCGCACCCGCGCGCCTTCGGTGACGCCGCGCCCGAACCGCGACATGTGGTTGTAGGTGGTGACGTAGCCGTTGATGTGCTGGATCTCGACCCGGCGACCGTAGCCCGAGGTCATCTCGGCCCGGATCACGGTGCCGTTGCCGGCGGCCACGATCGGCGTGCCGATCGGGTTCGACCAGTCGACGCCGGTGTGGAGCTTGGCGTAGCCGAGCACCGGGTGGCGGCGATAGCCGAAGCCCGAGCGCATGATGCCGTCGGCGATCGGCTTGCGGATCAGGAACTTCTTGAGCGAGCGGCCCTGGTCGTCGAGGTAGTCGATCGAGCCGTCGTCCGGGGACTGGAAGCGGTAGACCTTCCGCTGTTCCCCGCCGAGGTTCAACGAGGCGTAGAGCAGGTCGGGCCGGTCGGCCGAGGCGCCGGCATCCTCGTCGTAGGTGTAGAACACGTCGAGGCCGTCGCCGGCCGAGATTCGCCGCTGGAAGTCGAGGTCGTAGCTGAACACCCGCACGATGTCCTCGACCGTGGCCCGCGGCAGCTCGTGCCGGGCCGCCGTCTCGTAGAGGCTCTGGTACAGGCGCGGACCCGAGCCGCCATCCTCCTCGTCGTCCTCAGCGTTCTCGGCGCTCGCCGCCGGCTTCTGCGACGGCGCCTCCTCGGGGGGAGGGGCCACCGAGACGAAGGCGCCCCGATCGTTGATCGCCGCGATCCCCTCGATCCCGCCCTCGCCGTAGAGCACGACCCGGGTCACTTGGCGCGGGTCGCCGGGCTTCGCGCCGGGGGCGATCTGCAGGCGGAACTGCTGCCCTTCCGCGAGCGCCCCGGTCTTGGTCCTACCGCCGAGCGCCGTGACGATGCCGCGGATCTGCTCTTCCGAGGCGAAGCCGGTGGCGCGCACCACGGCCTCCAGCGTGTCGCCGCGCTTCAATGCGAGGTCGCGCTCCTCGACGATCGGCGTCTCGTTGGGGCGCAACTCGACCTTGGCGAGCTTGGTCACGTTCTCGGGCACGACCAGCACTTCGATCGACTTGAACGGGTTGCCGTCGTTGGCGGTCTTGGGCGATCCCGCGAAGTCCGGCGTCGGCGCGCCCTGCAGGGTGCGCGACAGCAGGATCTGCGGCGCGATCGGGATCGCGGTGCGCCGGCCCGCCTCGGCCGAGATCCGGCGCTCCTCCTCGACCTGCGCCGTCACGTCGTCGTCGGACAGCGCGGCGGAGCCGGCCTCGACCGTCGCGTCGGCGAGGTCGCGCTTGACCACGCTGACCTCCGCGCCGGGCGCGTCGGCGGAGCCGGGATCAGGCGCCCGCTCGACCGGCTCGTCGGAAACGAACTTCATCGGATCGAATTTCGGGATGTCGCCGGCGAACACCCCGGTCGACATAGACAGCGCGGTGGTGATCCGCACGAAGGGGCGGACCTTGATGATCTCGCGGTCCCCCAGACGCACCGTCACCGGCGAGCGGAAACTTTGCTTGGCCGAGGCGATCATCAGGTTGCGCACGAGGCGGTCGCCCTTGCGCGCGAGGTTGGTGCCGCCCTCGCTCGGCTGGGGCCGGGGCGCCACGCTCACCCGTTCCGGGATGGCGGCGAAGGAGGCCTCGCCCTGAAGCGAGACGTGCAGTGCCGCCCCGATCAGCGCCGCGCCGGTGAGGCCGGTCAGCGCCGAGGCGCAGAGCCAGCGCAGGTTGACCTCGCGGCGGTCGATGCGCGTCGCATCCGATCCGAGCAGGTCGAGGGCCGGCTGAATCCCGTGGGCATGACCCGGCGGGGTCCGCGGGCCGCCGGCCTCGCCGATCTTGAGACGGTCGCGGTTCACCAAGAGCGCCTTGTCGGAGGAGGGCGGCTTCAAGGGCCGCCAAGACATGAGCATGTCGAAGGGCAGCATGTCGAGATTGAGGCGCCTCGTGCGCGAGCGCGCTTCCACTCATCGATCCGTCGGATCAGGTCCATCCGTCAGGAGAGATGCGCGACGATCCACTCGGGGCCGCCTTCCAGTCT